>JABDEE010000046.1 GCA_013287205.1 Alphaproteobacteria bacterium | reverse complement strand
ATATGTTTCTGTACGCAAAAAAAGAGTGTGGAGATTTATTTCCCCAAGAAGCTTCACGATTGTATAAATACTTTTTTATCTTTTACTCCTCAGAATCTGCGGTTTTATACGCGCGTAAAAACCACCGGGCTTGACCCGTGGATCGTTCACTCTTTTTAAATTGGAAGAAATGCTGCAGAATTGCACCACGTTACCTCATGTTTTCTCTTCTGAGACATGAGATATGGCCCTGGCTCGCACCTCTTATTCTGTGGACGAGAGGGAAACTCATAAAAAATTCCTATGCAAAAACGATAAAAAAACGGTGCATAGATGCAAGGCATGGAGTGATCGTACGGGCGTGAAGAAACCCTTATGCAATTCTCAATGCCACGGAAAGGTAAGGATAGCTCAAAGCACTCATTTTTTGAAAAACTGATGAGTGTTAAAAAAACCTAATTAAATACAGAAGAGAGAGAAGCCCTAACCCATGAGCATGCGCCGGCACTTCTGCATATGATGCACATGACGATGGGTGTTGCAGAATGGAGGGCTCAAGCGTTAAAGGGAGCAGCATAAAAGATTCTGAAAACTCTCGCAGAGAAAATTGATGAGAGGGGCTTTGAATGGATTACTTCTCATTTTGATGAGCTTCCAGAGTGTCCTGAGAAAAAGACCTTTTTCACGACTCTTTACCGCCGTGCTCTCAGTGAGGGAGAGCTCACCTCGATAAAACAAGACTTTATTATCCACTGCATTCGTCACGGCCTGACCACGTCCGTGACCCGAAACGGCAATATTATATTTGACGGCACCACTTATCCGTTCTCGGCACACAGCCAGAAATATCTGGGTGCGATTGTAGAGGCTGCTTTCAGCCAATCCGACGATCTGCTTGCCATACAATATAGAAACCATCAACCTCTGTTTCCCAACACGAGTGCTGGTGGAATGCTTGTAGCTGCAAGTGATATTCCAGATGTGAGAAGCCTCACGGGCAGAGCTTCCTTGACTGTTGAGAGTGGTCTGCTTACCTCCCTCACCTTACATTCAGCTGCCTCTTCTGGGAATCAGATCATCCTCTTTGAAAAAAGAAACCATTTTGGAGATCGAGTAGCCTATAGGTTCAGCAACCAGGGAAAGATACTTGTCAGACAAGAAGTTCACCCCAGTCTTTCCCTTGCTGCAGATCGTCAAATGAGAGAATCTCTTTTTGGATCAGCAGATGCCTCCACCTATAAGGCCCAAAGTGCTCTCTTGAGCGAGCCTCAGGTTCGAGCCCTTCTGGCATGGAGAGAAAGGTGCCAAGCCTCAAGCTCAGGGATAGCCGGAGACAATCTATGACGCTGTAAAACAGAACAAACTGGACAATCAAGCCAATATGATCACGACCCTTATCAAAAAGAAGCTTGTCCTCGCCGACGATGTGAGCCTCAGTCTTGCAAAAGTGGCCTTAAGTGTGGCGGAGGCAAAAAAAGAGGCGCTTCTGCATCCTCAACCTATTTTGGAAGATAAGTCAGTTGGGAGTAAACTCACTTCTTCGAAGAAATGACTCATAAGTAAGGTGGACGCTCTCAAAGAAACTGTCCTTCCTTCTGTGAAATTGCATGATAAAGATAGTCCCGCTGTTCAGATGGCTTTGGAAGATGTCGCGCTAATAATGGCTTATCTGTTTACTCATTATGAGACTATTCTGGCTGATGGAACGCCTCTTGATCAACAGCTCGCCGCCATTGTGAGGGAGGATGGATTGGAGAGATTATTGGATGAAGCTGGGAGAGGGGAACCAGGATCTACTTCTTCAGCATCGGTCTCAAGAGAAAAACACTCTGCGCAATCTCCAGAAGCATCCCCAGCCCACTCTAGGGCACTACGATCCACGCCAGCGACTCAAAGTCCCGCAAATCACGATGCACCTGATAAACCTCAGAAAAAGAAAAAAGATGGATCAAAGTGTGTGCTGCAGTAGGAAATAGTTGTTGCCCGAAAGGGAAACGAAGCACACATGTTAAAGGAGTCGGTCGCTGTGTATAGTTAGCCATGTTCTGCGCTAAAAACGCTCGTATTTTTGAGGATCTCAACTCGCACAAAATGCCTAGGCCGCTCTCTTTTGAATATAGTAGATTTTCCATCACTGGCAAAAGTGAGACGAAAGTATAATTTCAACATCAGTGCGCTTCTTTTTTGAGGCTTTTATTGACTTAAATAGGAAACGTGGATACTGTCATCACCGCTGGTTTATTTCTCTGCACCCTTTCTACTATAAAAAATACGTACGATAGGCGCAAAACACTTGATGTTTTAGATGTCACATACTACGTCTACTATAAGAGTATAAGAAGGGGAAAATCTAAAGGAGAGTAGAAAATGTATTTAAAAAAACAATGGGTTCTTTTGCTTCTGAGTGTTGCTTTGTTCCCTCTGCCTACTTATGCGGCGCGTCCTGCTCACAATCAAGAAGACTATACTCCTGCTAGTTCAACAGTGAAAAGGCAGAAAGTTAATCATGAAAGCTCTGAAGAGTCTGAATCAGAGGTGGGGAGTGATGTAGAAGAACTTGCAAGGGCATTAGCAGGAAAATTACATCAAAAGAAGGA
>JABDEE010000045.1 GCA_013287205.1 Alphaproteobacteria bacterium | reverse complement strand
GTACGTCGCATCCTTATACAGGCGGCAGCAGATATGGCAGCGCTAGATCGCGCTCCTATAAATCAACTCTAAAATTGTTTATCAAAAAAAGAGGGCTGCCACGGGAGCCCCTTTTTTGTGTCTCCCTCCTTGTGGTTAGCCTAATTTTACATAAATTTTATATGTATAAAGCTTTGATAATGGTTTCGTTTGAGTTACCTCTCTTTAAACAGTGGATGGAGAAGATTCTTCTGTTGACCAAGTGGGGGTGTCCTTAAAAATCCAATCGATTTCCTTATGCTTCTTAATATATATTTTCCGTAAATAACTTGACATATCGTATGTTTTTACGTATTGTGTATATATGAACGAATCACTAAACTCATTGACGCCCTCTAAAAATCCTCAGCTTGTGCGTTTTCTTGCTGAGCAGGGATATCGTTTGTTCTCTCAAAAGGAAGCAAGGGACGTTGCCATACAAAACAGCCTTGAGATTACAAATATGACGCGCACCCTTGTTTTGTTGAAGGCACAAGGATGGATCCATTCTTTAAAGAGAGATCTGTATGTCTTGGATTCTGTGTTGATAGGAGGACAGCCTATTCATGAATTTGAGATCGCCACGCGGTTGGTGACGCCTTGTGCGATTAGTCATCTGTCTGCCTTTCATTTCCATGAGCTCACAGATCAAATCCCTCAAATTGTCTTTGCCACGACACTCACTCATGCTTCTGTGCCTCGTACGCCTCGAGGAGAACTATTTACCTGTCAGGGAGTAAGGTACCATTATTCTCAAGTGCGTGAACCTCATTTCTTTGGCATTGAAAAGGTGTGGGTTGGTGATGTGCAAATTTCCATAACCGATTTGGAACGTACCCTGTTAGATGGACTCATAAAGCCAAAGAACTGCGGCGGGTTTATGGAGGTTCTCTCAGCCTATCGGTCATTGAATGAGCTGAATCTCTCTAAGCTTATTGACTATGCCTTGCGTCTTGATGTCTCAGTCGCAAAGCGACTAGGATGGATTTTAGAGCAGGTGGGCACTGAGGATGAAACTCTCGCCTCCTTAATGGCTCTTCCCTTTGCAGGCTTTATCAAGCTCGATGCCTCTGGAGAGAAAAAGGGACCTTACAATCACCGCTGGCAAATACAGGAAAATATCTAATGCAACTCAAAACTCTTCTCACACAGGAACAAAAGCGCCGCCAAGTGTCATGGGATGTCATTGAGCAGGATTATGTTCTGTCGTGGGTTCTGTTCGGAATAGGAGCGCATGAAGTGCTTAGAAATAGTCTTGCTTTTAAAGGCGGGACGGCCCTCAAGAAATGCTATTTTGGGGAGTATCGATTCTCTCAAGATTTAGATTTTTCAAGTTTGGAAGGTGCTCCAGTGGGAGCCCAACTCGAAAGCTTTCTGGTAGAAGCCTGCACATTCGCACAGAAAGAATTGGGTACCGAATCCCACGCTGACGTGCGTGAGATATCAAGAAAAGAATCCGCATCCTCACGGGCAGGAGGCATTTGTCATTAGGGCTCAACTTCCCTGGCATCGCACGCCATATGTCCGCGTGATGGTTGAAGTCACGCACCACGAAAAAGTGGTTCTGCCTCTCGTCTTCAAAGAGCTCCTCCATGGATATCCCGAGGATTTTTCCACAGAAATTTTGACATACACACTGAACGAAATTTTCGCAGAAAAGTGTCATGCGATTCTTCAGAACACCAAAAAGATTCACGAACGCACTTGGTCACGTTCACGTGCGCGGGACTATTACGACCTCTGGAGGCTTCTGCAAACCTTTCGAACGGAGTTAGATGCGGACACTATTTTGAAAACACTTATCCTTAAATGTGAGGGACGTGGTGTGTCCTATACCAGCACAAATGATTTCTTTGATCCCAAAGCGCTTGAGGCCGTCCAACGAGATTGGGTGCAGTGGCTCTCTCCCATGGTTTGTCCACTCCCTTCCTATGAAACCGTTATCTCTGAAACGCAGCAAGAGCTACGCTCTTTTTTAGGGTGAAAGAAAACTTTTTTCACCAACGTGGGATTCGATCTTTTTTTCATTTACCCGATTGGGCCCTGACACCAAAATTAAAACCGGCCTATGAGATTCTTTTGTTTTAAAAATGAGGGACTTGGCGATTTGGGAAATATCGCATCCGATTGTCGAGGCGGCCTCCTGAGCCGTCCGTGCGCTCTCAGACAGCTCGACAACTTGACAGTTCAGTCCTTTCTTTGCCAAAGCCGCCTGCACGCTTTTCGCGCTTTTTGTAAGTGAGGCATTCACGATTATATTCCTATGAAATTGATGGCGGTTGGGTAATCGTTCCTGAGAGTGATGTAGCGGTTACCACTTCACCTCCAATACTGGCAAGTCCCCATGAGGTTTAAAACCAATGCGTTGAAAGAGACTGAGGGAGGAAGCGGACAAGGATTTGATCAAACCCAAGATCACGTGCAAAGGCCATGTGCGTTTTGGCCATCTCTGTCGCAATGCCTTGCTTGCGATAATTGGGGTGAACACTTCCAAGAACCCTCTGCAAAAGTGAGCCTGAGAGCGCGGTAGGGTGATGAGAGGGGTAAGGAGAGATAAGCAGAGGGATAATTTCTTTGTGTTTAGCTATTCTTTGTGTTTAGCTATTTTTTGACCGATTTGGTCGTTCAAAGACGCATTTATCCTGGGATCATCCTTATACTCCGCTTGAGATTATAGGCAATCGCCAAGAGATCGAGATGTACTTGGTTTTTATCCCAGCCCTTATAACGGGCTGATCTTAATCCAAAAATGTCCTTGAGATGAGCAAAGGTTCTCTCCCCTGCACTTCGAATGCGAGAATGGATTTTGTTGAGCGCTTTAAGGTGAGGATCTAGCTCACCTCCTCGAGGTGGTTTGGCCTTTGACTTGATCAATGTCGCATCGACAATCCGTCCTCCTGCCCATTCAATCCCTTTCTCGCCAAGATCTTGATTCACAAGGGCAAGCAGTTTCTTGCTATGGCCCTGAAGAAGATTGCGGAATCTTAAAATGGTCGTTTCATCAGGGATTCTATCTTCGAGTCCAAGACAACAAAATCTCCGAAACGAGAGGCGATCATAGAGCATCTCTTCCATCTGAGGATCTGACAAGTCGTACAGTTTTTGTAAAATCATGACCCGAAACATAACGATACGCGGGGCGGCCCTCAGAGGAACGATCCAGGATCTTCTTTAACCGATACCTCAACCGCTCCCATTTCACCAAACTCAGTATTTTATCAAGGGAACTTTCTCGTCTTTGGGTGACCAACATCTCGGCAAAGGACATCTCTTCTCTCCTCTCGGAAAATTATGTCCTCACCTTATCATCCTCCCTCAGACTTTTGCAGAGGGTTCCGTCTTAGATAAGCTTGAGACCTCAACACGACAATACAAACAACACCCTTGAAACAAAAAATTCAACCCTCTATACTCAATTTTATTACAAGAGGCGCCTCTATTTTTTTAAGAAAAGGCGTATTTTTACAAGGTTAAACCAGAATGTTGACACCACAGAAAATCCTTTTATCCCTCCTTGCCTTAACAACCCCGCTCTCAGCGATGGATTATCGAGGGGGTGCCGGGGGCCCGGGGGAAGAGCCTACTTCCAAGACGCCAAGCCGTGCCGCCTCCGCCCCTCTTTATACCGACGAGTGCCGCACTCTCTTAGACATCCTCACGAAGGCAACGCTGAGGTATGCCTCCTCAGAGAACGTCGGTCTCCTAGCCAATCTTGAAAACTTAGAGCAAGA
>JABDEE010000044.1 GCA_013287205.1 Alphaproteobacteria bacterium | reverse complement strand
TCCGTGGCGTCCAAGTTTCCAAAACGGATATTCTCAAAGACAGTTGTGCTAAAGAGGGCAGGGTCTTGCGGAACCAAGCCAATCGCGCCCCGAAGATCCTGGAGGTCCAAATCTTGCAGTCCAATACCACTCAGGAGAATTTGTCCTCGGGTGGGATCATAGAAACGCATAATCAAGTTAAAGATGGTTGTTTTTCCTGCCCCTGAGGGCCCCACGAGAGCGACCGTCTCTCCCCGATGGATCTCAAAAGAGACACGATCCAAGACACACTGATTGGGACGCGAAGGGTAAGCGAAGCTCACATTTTCAAACCGCAAGGATCCGAAGGAGGGAAGGGGAACCGGCTGACGCGCCAACAGAAGGGTAGGCTTTAAAGCTAAAAACTCAAAGATCCGCTCCACACCCCCTGCGGCTCTCAGCATATCCCCATGAATCTCACTCAGCGACCCCGCAGCGCCCGCAACAGCGACAGCATAGAACAAAAAGGCTGAGAGCTGTCCCGCCGTCATATGCCCCATGATCACGCCCTGTCCTCCTTGCCAGAGGAGAAGGGTGATGCCGCCAAAGACAAAGATCATCACACACGCCGTTAATAACGCCCGCGCCTCCACACGTTTAAGGGAAACTTGATAAGTCGTTTCCACTTGGTCCGAGAACAGCTGGGTCATATAGGTTTCCCGGCAAAAAGCCATAACGGTCAGGATCGCACTGAAGGTCTCATCCAAGCGCGCCGCAATGCCGGCTGTCTTTTCTTGAGACAAACGTGAGTAACACTTCACCTTTCGTCCATAGATCAGCAGGGGAATCAAAACGAGCGGGATCAGAAAGAGGAGCAACCCTGTCAAATAGGGACTCGTGAGAATCAACATCCCAAGCCCACCCGTAATAATAAGGATATTCCGCACGCCTATCGGAATGGAGGTCCCCAGGACAATCTGCAGCAAGGTGGTATCCGTCGTCAGGCGTGAGTGAATCTCCCCCAGACTGGTGGATTCAAAAAAAGTCACATCTTGGGTGAGCAGGTGGGAAAAAATAGCCTTGCGCAAATCTCCCACAACCCGCTCACTCAATTGAGAAACCCAATAGAGGCGACCATAACTCCCCATGGCCATGATGATCACCACCAGAAACAGGAGAGCAAGGGAAGCACTCAAAGAAGTCCTGGAAAATCCTTTATCGATAAAAAGACGTAAAGCTGTCCCAATGGCCAGGACTGCACCTGACGCCACACAAATGCTTAAAGTAGAAAGAAGGAGCGAGCGGGGATAGGGGCGCACATAGGGGAGAAGGTGGCAGAGACCAAAGACGGTACGGCCTTGAGGACGGGTTTCAAGGAGGGGCGAATCATGGGGGCTGGGCTCACGCAGCATAGAGACGGCACTCATTCCGTAAAAAATCCATGAGCTCCATTTGGGTGCGGGTACATTCCCACTTCTCTTGGTGTCCCTGAAAATGATGAGCGCCCGTAAAAGGAGAAGACACCCAGATCTGCTGAGCCACCCCATGGCGATTGATGACATATTGCTGGGTGGTGGGAAGCGTCACCGTAAGCATCCCCTCGATGAGATCCACATCCGCCCCTGGCCAAGTCTCCTCAAAAAAATCAGCGGCTTGGGTGAGGGCTAGATCGGAAGTTGTGAGGAATGTGTTGTTGTCCATGGTTTGTCTGTCCTCCTACGCTGGCGGACATCCGCCGGGGCTAGTCCTTATCGTCCGCTTTTGCCAAGGCTACAGCGGACATCTTTCGCGTAAGACGTAATCTGGCCTGCCAGCTGAAGCGCGAAGCGCGAAAGCTGGTGGAGCCAGGGGGAATCGAACCCCCGACCTCTACAATGCCATTGTAGCGCTCTCCCAACTGAGCTATGACCCCTAAAGGGAATAAACGGAAAGGTAATGGGAACAGGATGAAAACGCAACAGGAAACTCTCTTCAGTCTTCATAAAACAAACTCTCCGGAAGAAACGGGCGCACTTGCGGAACAAATGGCAGCCCTCCTCAAACCACAAGACGTTATCTTTTTGAAAGGAGATTTAGGCGCGGGAAAGTCGACTTTTGCGCGCGCCCTCATTCAAAGCTTATGTGGTAAATCTACTGAAGTGCCTAGCCCCACTTTTACGCTTGTCCAAATGTACGAAACGCCGAATTTCCCCCTCTGGCATTTTGACCTGTATCGTCTTGAAAATGAGACGGATCTCTGTGAATTGGGCTTTGAAGAAGCCTATCAGGCAGGCGTTTCCTTGATCGAATGGCCAGAACGCTTGAGCCTTTTGCCTCCCACATGGATCGAGATTGTCTTTGCCCCCGGAGAGGGAGGGGAGGGGAGAACCCTGCAAATTACCAAAAAAGAGAAAAATCATAAAAAATTAAACCAAAAAAGTATGAGATTTTTTTTGAGTCCAGAGGGCAAAAACGATGAATCTCATTGATTTTAAATATTTTTCTGATTTTTACTAATTTTTAACTTTTTTTTTGACAAACGCACAAGAGAAATGCTACATCTCCAATTGGGCAAACCCACTGCATGAGGCAGTAGGCCGCACCACAAAACCTTAACCAGGGAGTTAAAACCATGAAAATTTTAAGCACCTTAGTCATTACGTTATCTTTATTCGCAATTGTAGGTTCTACTGCAGTTCAAGCAGGAGGAACAAAGCATCTTCCAGATAGGCACCTCCCAAAGCACCTTCCATAGAAACTGGAAAACACAGGCTTCGATCATGAAAAAGTGTAGCAAAATGCTCCTCTGTTTCCGGAGAGTAAGGTTTCTAGAGAAGATAGGGACGGATTCATCCGGTCCTCGTTATCCTTAGGAAGATCTTATATAACGTGAGATGCCAATGACAGCCTGCCGAGTTGAGTTCAATTCGGTGGGCCGTTCTGCCTTTCGGAACACCCCGAAAGAGGTGTGCCGTCGGCTATACCGTAGTCGTTCCCGCGAACTTTGAGGCTGTCTTAGAGGGGGTGGGCTTGGTACACCTCTTCCTTCCATTTACACCTCTTCCTTCCATTTACATCATTTACATCTCTTACGCGCATGTGCCGTACAAATTATCCTTGCAATTTATACAATAATCTACAATGTACGTTTCAGAAAAAACCGCGCATATGTGTTACTGTGCACAGCATACACTTCAATAGAATGGATTGAGAATGTTTCTGACCGCTCTACAGGGCAAGCCCCGTGGTATCGGAAAAAACTGGCTTGAGCAGCAAGGCTATAGAGTCGATTAGGGATAATTTACCTGTGCGGGAGCAGGGGGCTTCGTTGCAACTGGCTTAAAACCCTCGGGCACAATGGCGCCGACCATGACATAGACGAGTTCTGCCACCTCATCCCCAGGATTCATCCAGGCATGAACCGTTGCTTTCTGCACGATGCAATCTCCTACATTCAAATGAACGGTACCATTCTCCGTAACAAGATCAAGGCACCCCTTGGTCACGACAGCAAAATCAAGGGTTGTAGTGCTATGTTTTCCGTAGGTGAGGGGGTCTGCTGCACACGTCTGGACCTGACTAAAGGGAGGAAACGTACTGTGACCAAACCGTATCTCCCCAGGTGCCAAATTGAAATCGAAGACTTCTTGAAAGGCATTATCTTCAATTGCGAGGGGAGGGAACTGCCGAGAGAACCATAATTCACTGGTGGTATGCCCATCAGCGAGTCTCCAAAAGGGCGTAATCGCTTCATCCTTCGCAACACAAGATGTCCCATCTTTTAAAGTATCGATGACAACAAGCCTTGGGTTTTCCAT
>JABDEE010000043.1 GCA_013287205.1 Alphaproteobacteria bacterium | reverse complement strand
ACTCCAAATAGCCTTCTGTGCTATCTAGACTCTCTTCATTAGAAAAATGCTCAGTTAGCCTCGCAATATCTTCTTCGCTTAGCGTAAACCCATTGTCTTCCAGCGTGATGGTAAGGTGTGCTCCCTCTTTTTCAAGTGTATGGCACGTTGCTATATGAATTTTTGTCCCTTTAGGACTATAATTCAGAGACAATGCAATCAGGCCGATGAGGGCCTGTTTTAGCCTAAATGCATCGCCATAAAAAACTGGAAGGTTGGACTCCAAAAGTGATGTGATCTTGATATCTCTTTGTATTAAGACGTCATTCTGAATATTAATTGCGTCTTTAATCAACATATTGATATCAATATATGTTAGTTTTAAGGAATTTGTTGCAAGTGTATGAAGATTAAGGGAATGCTGATGTAGCTCTTCCATTAATTTTGATGCTTCTTTCCCATGCCTTAATACGGCGGAATCTCCATGAAAATATCTAACAAAAATAGTACTACATTCATAAATAAATTCGATTGACTTTTTCATCTTTGATTTCGTCTGGTGCTCAAATAGGTTCTTAGCGTGTTCAGAAGCTTGGTGGGCTCTGAACATTCTTCTGCGTAAAAATACGAGCAATAGACAAAATCCCCCTACCCCACATAGTTCCACAAAACGCGGCACGAAAAGAGACCAAAATTCATTCCCCATAGCCTGCTTATCAAAACCTGTTAAAATAGTATAGGGGTAATTTTTTGTTTTTTTGTAGAATGTATACTCAATGTTTTTGTAATGGATGGGCGGATGTATGAGCCCTTCTGATTTACTAAAAATATGCGAATTTGTTAAGATGTCTCGATAGTAAGAGCTTTTTGGGTCAATAGAATTGTTTGTAGATTTAAGAATGATCTTTAGCTCATTATCAAGAATAATGAAATTCACAGTCTGAGGAATAATGTTTTCAATTTTGGCATTCAGCTGTGCAATATTAAAGCCGATCATTAAGGTTCCCATGTAGTGATTGTGTTTGTTGGTTACGCCAATACCTGAAGGAATAACCCACATTCCACTTGTGTTGCCAATAGTAGGATATGACAATTGAAGCTTCCAAGGGGTTTTCTTGCAGCTCTCAATGTACGTACTGTAATATTTCATATAGAGAGTTTCAACAATTCCAAGCTGACTGTTGATAATAATTTTATTGCTTTGCGCATCTATCCAATCCAATAAAGTCCAAGAATAGGTTGTTTTAACGGATGCAGCGATCTCTGCTGAACTACGGAGTATTTTTTCTATAAGTTTAGGATCATTATCGCTATGAAGACGGATGCGGTTACCTACGTACTGAAGGACCTGCTGTGTTTCTAAAAAAACGGCATCGAGAGTATTTTCAATACGCTGGGCTTCTGTTGCCAACACATTATCTCGCGTGCCCGTATGCAAGTGACGTAGATAGACATAAAAAAAACACGTAAGAATTGTTATAGAGAAACAGATCAAGAAAAAGAGAGGGTAAATATTGAGAGGATGAAAAATATGCAAAGATCTTTTTTTTGCAAAAAAGGTGGATTGAGTTAAATTTTTCATCCAACCCCCTTAGGGCTTATAATCGAAGGATTTCTCGACAAGCCACTCTGCAAAGTTTTTATCAGGCTTATTTTTTTTGTTCTTAATGGAATATGCATAAGTTTCATCTGCATATTTGAAAAGCTGTTCTTGAGAGAGAGAGAGGTTTTTTGCATTAGCGGAGATGTTTATGACGTGGAGGGTGTTAATGTACAGGTCCGCATTCCAAGGAGTCGTTTGTGAAAAAGATGGCCCTACGTTTGAACCCGCTCGTTGAGTGGAGAGATGTCCCTCTTCTAGTAAGTCGGAGACCGTACACCCAAGAGCTTGAGCAATGGAGGCGAGAATATTAATGCTTGGATTTTTTGAGCGACCATACATAATATTCTGAACAGCGCTTAATTTTAGCCCCGCCTGCTTTTCTAGTGCATGAGCAGAGAGCCCTTTTTCAATCATTTTCTCTTTTATATGTCGTGAAATAGCAGTCATGTGCGCCCTTTATGATGAATGTATATACAAGTAAAAATACCTCTTGCTCTTATTATATACAGCGCCACGTGTGTTCTGTCAACAGACCCTTAAGAGCTTTTTTCAAAATTTTACGTCTTTATACGTTGCGTAATTTCCACATCAAAAACGTGCAATTTACAAAAAATAATTTGGCATTTTTACAAAATAGACTTGACTGCATGCAGCGTTTTGCATATACAATAACTTACTGGTTGGCCCGATCTCGCATGAGACCGTCCTTTTATCAGTACATGGCTATAGGTGATGAGATGATCAGAATAGTTGACCAAAAAAATAAAAATGCTTTGGAATTTAATAAAGTCATAGCTCCTACTATCAATGAGATATCCGCCCCCTTGCGACCTATTGGTGTGAAACATTTTGGCTATGTCCGAATTTATAATAATTCTACCCTATTAAGGCTTTCCGACAATGCAAGCTGGTCTCAAAAATATTTTGAACATCATTTCTATAACGATGGCGATCTGTATGAGACAGGACATATCCCAGAAAATGAACTCCATTATAAGATACTCTCAGGTACACCCTCTAGAGATCACTACAGCGCTTTATACGAACACGGTTTTTGGCAAGCTCTTGTCATGTATAAAAAGAAAAAAACTTACTGCGATAAATGGTTTTTTGCATCATCATGCGACAATGAATCTATGATAGGGCGCTACATAAACAATATAGACTTTTTTAAAGAATTTGCTTTGTATTTTTACAACAAGGCATACGATGTCATTAACCATTCTGATGAAGATAGTTTGATTCACACAAACATGAGAGATGGGCTCTCTCCTCCTGCTTCTGACACGAACCTGCTTGATACCTTTCGAGAGGCACTCAGTCTCAACAAATACAGGGTAGGTCCTGATCTGTTTTTCTCCAAACGAGAAATTGAATGTATCATGGGATTTTTGCGTGGCGAAACAAAAAAGGAAAGTGGATTGCGCCTTGGCATTGCAGACCGTACGGTGGAACATCACTTAAATGCAGTCAAACACAAACTCAACTGCAATGCGAGCAAGTTAAGAGATATGTTTTACAGAGGCAGTGCTCAGGAACATGTAAATGAGTTGTTTAATCTGTTGTAGAAACTTCTAACCACCTACGTAAAAAGTAACCTCAGAAAAACTCTTAACGCAAACCCGACAAACCCCGCAGGGTTTAGCCCCCCCATTTCCAAACCTCTCCCCTCATGGTCTGCGCATTCAAACGAAAAAATCGGAGAAAATTCACACAAATCCCCGCTGTACTAATCTTCGGAATATCTCTCAAATATCATCATTGTGGCGACGTTGTGGTAGGCAGAGAATTACAGGAGAAAAAAAGCCCTTCCTGGTTGAGAAGGGCTTTTCTTCAAGACAAACTGCTCTAAAGAGCGTACGTTCCTTTTAAAATTAACCGAGCAAGCGATCAATTTGTCCTCCTAAGCGATCAATAAGATTTCCTATATCTTCTTCCATCCGATTGATGAAAATGTCAAAGAGTCTTCCCGGATCATCGACGATTCTGCCTGCTCGGTTTACAAGCCGATTAAAGCCTCTTTCCAGATTATCTATGAATCTTCCCGCTCGATTCGAAAGTCGATTAAAGGCTCTCTCCAGATTATCGACGAACCTTCCAGCGTGATTTGAAAGTCGATTAAAGGTTCTCTCCAGATCATCAACGATTCCATCAACGATTCTTCCCGCTCGATTCGAAAGTCGATTAAAGGCTCTCTCCAGAGTATCGATGACTCTTCCCGCTCGATGTGGAGGGAAATCAACGACTCTTTCCGGATTATCGGCGATTTCTCCCGCTCGATGTGGAGGGGGGC
>JABDEE010000042.1 GCA_013287205.1 Alphaproteobacteria bacterium | reverse complement strand
TTTTCCGGAGAGTCAAGGGTGCTTAGATACGATTTATAGACATAGGTTCCAATCGACTCTTCTCTGAGGCTAGTGAGCTGTTTGAGAAGATCACCTATTGTGAGAGGTTGCTTTTTTTCCAGCGAAAGGGCGATGAGCTGTTGCAGACGCAAAAACTGCAAATGTAGAGTGGCGATTGTTCCCTCACGAAATAACAGGGTGGGAGTAAAGGCATTTGCAGGATCTTCTTCGTAAAGGGTTGTTCTTTCTTTTTCAGTGAATAATTTTAAATACTGCTCTTCCTTCTCAATGAGATCCTCTATCCACCCTTCAATAATCGCATAAGGATCTAAAGTGAGAAACTCTTGCAGTGCTTCTGGATCGAGTGGAGTCTCTAGAGGAAATAGGCAAAAGAGAGCGCAGCATAAATAAACTGTGCGGGAGATAAATGAAGAGACAACAGGCTCCACAAACGAGAGATCGTTATCGACACAGTACAGGTTTAGATTATGATCGAGAATATAGTTAGATAGCCTGCCGTCTCCTGGCCTGGTGAGAATAGCACAAAGAAGTGTCCTAGTGAAGTGGGGATTGAGTGAAACTTTTTGCCAGACTTCTTTTAAGTTTTCTCCAGGGATCGTTTGCGAAAAGAGAACCGGATAGCTTTTCTTTTTTCCTTTGGTAGAGACATCAAACCGGACAAGGATGGAAGCTGGAGTGAGCTGGCCCGCAATGCGAGAGATCAAGCTGTGAATGGCATATTCCATGAGGGGATTCGAAGGTTTTTGCTTGAGGTGAACATTGTGGATAAAATTGACGTTGTGGGCGCTGTTGCCATATAAAGATTTAATGTTTTCACCTTTCATGGTCTGCTCGACAAAGCAAGGTTGTAAATAACGTGCAGAAAGAAAATGGGGAGCAGTGATCAAAACTTTCGTTCCGCCTTCGACCTGTGAGCTAATGGGTTCGGTGATCTCATGAAGTTTTTCCTCAAGCTTCTGAAAATTCCTAAGAAAAATAGGGCGTAATCCTGCACGATTTGGAATCTGGAGAAGCGTCTGAAAAGCAGGGGAGTTGTTTTCTTCTACGATGTTAAGGTAGCTTTCTCTTAAAGAATTTGATACTTTGGAAAGTGCCGTAAAATACCGAACATGAACCTCTAAATGAGCCTGGATAGAGCACAAATACGAAGCAATTCGCTTGATCAGGTGATCGGATTGTAGAGTGAGGTTTTCCTGAAAGGCGATTTCAATCAAATCGACCTCATGGAATACGGCTTTAAAGTCTGCTAGCTTGTAAAACGTCGTGGGGTCTATAACGTTTTGCAAGTGAGTATAGAGGGGACGGAGGACGAGCCAATAACATTTTTCCAAAGCAGCGATTTCCTGCGGTGTGAGTGAGACGAATGAAGGGTGAAAAAGACAGGAAGCCTCTTCCTTCTGCTCTTTGTAATGCAAATGCAAACGGATCCGGATTTTATAGATGACAGCTACGCTTTCTTTAAGAAGAACTCCACTTTCTGGAGTGAAAACCTTTTGAGCAACCAACGCATCGACAATGTCTAGTGTATTGGTTTCGGTTATCGCACAAAAGAGGGCCATGTCGCCGAGGAGATGGTTGAGCACCTCAACGTATTGCTTTTTGATATGGATGATATCTGTTTGGGAGTTAAAGGGTTGTTGCCAATTCTTTAGGTAATCAGCATACCGCAGAGCAAAGAATCGATAGGCTCTTTCTTCTCGGCAAGTATCTAGAGGACCTCTCAGGGCTTTTTGGTAGTCGGCAAATAGAGAGGAGTCACTTTGGTAAAGGCTGATCGTTTTAAGGACGGTGTTCTCAATGGTCTGTGGGTCATCAACAGGATTATTTTGGAGCTTGGCCATGTTAAAGGGAGTTTGGATCAAATCTGAATGGAGAGCAGGGTTGCCTCCTGAATCGATATGAAAGCCGGAGGGGTTTTTGGTATGGATACAGGTAAACACGGGATTGTCGGTGGAGGTTTCTCCCAAGGAGGCGATCTGGATCTCGAGAATTTGAACAAGCGTCTTAAAAAAGGGGATGGCATCTTCCCGTTCAACGAGGATTAAAAATTCAAGATCGGAATAAGGGCAAACTTCTTCCCTGGCAAGAGAGCCCATTGCACGGACATCAAAGCGGCAAGGAGAGCTGTGTTTCATTTTGCTGTAAGTGGATGGTGGAGGGCCTAAGATTGCAAGTGCATCTTCGATGAAAACCTTGAAGAGCTCCTTAAATGCTTGCGTGGTATTTTTCTGATACTCTCTAATGTTGTCTATAATCTGAAAGCTCTTCCGAAACGTCAAAAGCGCTTCCCAATATTTTTCCGTTGGCATTTTCTCTGGTAACGAAAACGGGCTATTTAATCCTGCGAGAATCTGGCCAGAGCAGGAGGCGTACTGTTCTTTTAGCCCAGGGCTTACTCCGGAAAGGACATCGCTTGCTTGTGTATACAGAGTTACAATGACCTCATGGTCCGATTCATTGCAGCAGAACGATCTTAGACGAGTGATGCGCGCGATGTGCTCCTCAACTATTTTAAAAGCGCAATCATCGTCTCGACCCACTTTCTGAAAAGGAATAAGAGTCTTTTTGAAAACATTGCCATCGATTAATAACTGCCTGATAATAGGCATAAACTGCTGAGAAGTCAGTTGGTGGATATTGCCCAGACCATTGCAATGGTGGGCAATTTGGATGGTTTTTGCAAAGTAATGCATGGCTTGCAAGGAGGAGTTAAAGAGTATTTTGACTCGTTCAGCGAACTCAAGAACAGATTGAAGGCTCGAGGTACCGCGTGCAGCGAATCCAAGGGCGAGTTGAAGGCTCAAGTTACGCTGTTGCAGGAGAGAGGCGTGGCGTAGTAAATAGGGGAGCTGGGTTCTACAAAAGTCTGCACATTGCTGATCATTGAGTCGTGGAAAGATTTGAAAAAGTAAGTCAGATGCTGTCTCTACATCCGTGCTATTTTGTACACCCTCACAATAAAGTAAGATAGGTCCGATGACGGAGTCGTCCCCATTCCTGATCTTCTGTTGCATGGTGCTTAAAAAATGCGCATTGGGTACAGAGCTGGATACAGGAGTCATAAATAATGGCTGAGGAACCTTCTTATCTGCTCACCATTTTTATTGGGAGTTAGTTTTGCAAGTTGGCTCATGTGGTTAGGGTCAGTGGACTCTTTTGGGGATTTCCAACTCATATGGCTTACAATAAAGGCTGCAATTTCTGGACATCCCGCTAGAATGGCACAGTACAAGGGAGAATGACCATGGGAATCCAAAAGGTTGACATTCAACTGAGGGATTTTGATCAGTGCCTGTACAACCAATGTATGTTCTCTCATCACTGCTGAGTGAAGAGCAGTGAGGTTTCCATCATCTCCCAATGTGCAGGCATTGATATCGGCCCCTTTGCTCAGGAGAAATTCACAGATTTCTACGCGCCCATTGTAAGCTGCCATGATTAGTGGGGTTCTTTGATACTCGCCGAGGACGTTAACATTTGCTTCGTACTGGATCAGCTCGTTGGTGATTTCTAAACATCCTTCTTTTGCAGACCAATGGAGAGGACAATATCCGTATTTATCTGGAATATTGGGATCTGCTTTGTTACCTAACAAGAGCTTTACGCAGTCTTGGTGGCCATGGGCGCTTGCCAGTGCTAGCATGGTCTG
The DNA here is from genome assembly GCA_013287205.1 of Alphaproteobacteria bacterium. Taxonomy (GTDB): domain Bacteria; phylum Pseudomonadota; class Alphaproteobacteria; order UBA9655; family UBA9655; genus UBA9655. The sequence goes on along the minus strand of JABDEE010000042.1, from coordinate 254 downwards.
GCCGTCTCCATTTTTCTGGTTGACAAAGTCCTCAACCTGCCAAAACCATAATGCATCGATCTCTTTTTTGAGAAAGTCCAGATCTCCCATTTCGCTTGCGTGCCAGATGTTGAGGGTCTCCATGCTATATAGCTCGCTTCTGATCTCATCGATCTGGTTTTTTGCTTGGTTTTTTTTCCTTAACGTACTTTCACGTTCCATTTGGAGCAATACACTGTTGTCTAGCAGGCTGTTATGGATGGAAAATTGTTTTT
>JABDEE010000041.1 GCA_013287205.1 Alphaproteobacteria bacterium | reverse complement strand
CAAAGGCACGTTGATGTAGAAAATGCCACGCCAGCTCCATTCTTCAATCATGAATCCCCCAAGGGTGGGACCAGCGGCTAAGCCAAAGCCTGCGCAGGCGGTAACGATGCCCATGGCAAGGCCCTGCTTTTTGGGAGGGGCGTAGGTAAAAATACAGGCCCAGGCAGGGCCAGAAAAGACAGCGGCGCCAAGTCCTTGCAGGAGACGTCCCCCAATGAGAACGGGTAGAGAGTGACCAAATCCGGCAAGACAAGACCCTGCCACGAAGCCAATTAAGCCCACGATAAGCGTGAACCGTTGCCCATAAATGTCCGCAATGCGCCCTGCAGGAATGACGAAAGCGGCCCATACCAAGACGTAGCCGCTGATCAGCCATTGCAGATCCGCAAGATCCCCACCGATTTCTTCTGAGATGGGCACAAGGGTGAGATTGACGGCCGTATAGTCAATGTCTGTAAGGAAAAATAAGACCCCAATGGCGGCAATTACGCACCACGCGTGGAACGTATTTGTTGCTTGTGTCATGAGGGCTGTCTCCTGCATAATTTTTATTATTCCATTTTTCTTGATGGGATTTTTCAGATGTGTCAATTCATAATTGCGATTCTCGCCTAGAAGGGAAAGAATCACAGCTTGACCGTCAAGCTTGAAAGTGTCTTCAAAATAAGCAAGATGGGTTGTGAATATCAGATTTTCACGTTTATATTTTTTTAAGGTTCCTGTTGACGATTAGCAGCATACGATTGATGATATCACCCCATAAGTCATAACCTCAAGAGGCCCTCATGACCACTCCCACCAAGCCCGTTGAAGTTGTTCTCTACAACCCCACCTGGCCCCAGATGTTTGAGGAAGAGGCTGCTCTGATTCAGCAAAGCTTGGGGGAGAATTGTCTTGCGGTTCATCATATTGGCTCAACGTCCGTGCCGGGGTTGGCAGCGAAGCCCATTATTGACATCGTCCCCGTGGTGCGGGATATCGCCCAAGTCGATCAGACAACAGAAAAAATGGAGACCCTTGGATACGCTGCCAAGGGAGAGTTCGGCATGCTTTTTCGGCGGTTTTTCCAGAAAAATATGCCCCAGGCAGCCTACAATGTGCACGTCTTTGAGGAAGGGAATTCAGAGATTGACCGCCATCTTAAATTTCGTGATTGGATGCGTAACCACTCAGAGGATCGGGATGCCTATGCCGCTTTGAAGCAAACTTTGGCTGAGAAATTTTCCCAGAACATGCTGGGGTATTGCTCTGGGAAGGACGCCTTTGTTGCGGCTATTGACGTCAAAGCAGGGGCTAAGGGATTACGGATTGTGGAGGCCTTGACTGACAGAGAATGGGCCGCTGCCAAATCTTTTCGACAACGGGAATTCTTTGATAAAGCTTCCATTGATGATCCCTACACCTGGACCTTTGATCACCCTGATCATGTGCACCTGATCTTGTACAAAGGAGCCGCCATCGTTGGCTACGCCCACATTCAGCTGTGGCCAGAGAGTCGGGCGGCCATACGGATCATTGTAATTGACGAATCCGTTCGTAATCAAGGTTTGGGAGAGCACTTTCTCACTCAGTGCGAGAGATGGCTGCGGACTCAAGGCCGCATAAGCCTTCACACCGAATCCTCTCCCGCCGCTAAGCGCTTTTACGACAAACAGGGCTATACATTGATACCCTTTAATGACCCAGATGGGTATGAGGGAGGCCCTGAGGATATCCCGATGGGGAAAAGGCTTGTAAGGCAATAAGCTTCAAGAATTTCCATCACCCCTCATTCCCTAGCGCCAGCAGAATTTGAATGAGAGACTCCTCCGAGACAGCGCAAAAAAAATCAGCATCAACTTGCTCTACAAGCGGGACGAGCTGGCGCACAAGTGCCCTTCCTTTTTCGGTTAAAGCGGCCCTTTTCGCTCGGGTATCTGTGGCGTGTTCTGTGCGGACTACAAGCCCTTGGGTACTGAGTTTTTTGAGAGATTGAGACACGGTCATCTTATCCAATTTTGATAGATTCACGAGCAGGATTTGGGTCGTGTCATGATGATGCTCCTCAAGCCAAAGAAGCAGGGCCATGATCACAAATTGGGCATGAGAGATCTCGTAAGGCTCGAGCACGGCTTTGATGAGGCGCTGCCACGTGATGGTTGTTTGCCATAGCAAAAACCCAAGGCTATCTTCCGGCTTGTCGAAGCCAAAAGGAGACTCACCCACGTGCAAGCGCCACCATCGCTTCCATCTCTTCTGGCACCGTATCAGCCACATTTTGTGCTACGAGTTTCACCCACAGCCAACTCAGGGGACCTGTGACCACAAGCGTGTTCGTGAGGCGTAATCCATGTGGTGTTTCTTCAATTCCGTGAGTATCGAACATCTTGGCTCCAAAGAAAGGAGTGCAATCCGTAAAAGAGCGTCCTTCCTCAACAGCTGTGAGGGCAATTTTAATCGGCTTCATGCCCTTGGGTTGTAAGAAAAAATGGTTCCCGACCACAAAAGGCCCCTCCATTTTGCAGGATTCCAGATCCCCATGCCACGTGGGCCAATTGTTGACATCCGTCCAGAGATGCCAAATGTCTTCCTTTTTAAGTCCTTGATAAACCTTGCCAAATGATCGTATCCACATGGGCACCTCCTTTTGTAATAAGTCATATTGTATGAGATTTTACAAAAAGGTCAAGGGGAAAAATACGTAAAAAGGGATACATTGCGTTAAGAGTTACGCTGAGATACATTCAGAATAAACGGGAGCAGATAGGTGACAAATGAGCTCAAAAATCCATCTTACGTTTTTAAGTGTTTTCTTTGCGCTCATTCCTCTCATCCTTCCGGCCGTTTGTAATGAAGAGATGGTTTTTATCATCTCAACAGAATTTCAAATCGGCAAAATTAAACACATGGTCGAACGGGCTCCGGAGGGTGTTTATGTCTCTGTTGGGGGCGAGCGTAGTTTTCGGGGAATCTGCATGACGCCTCATCTAACCCATGCGTATTTATTAGATGTATCGCCCAAGATCACGCGTTTCAATCAACTGAACATTGAACTTCTTAAAGCCCCAAATCGAAAGGATTACCTCCATTTGCGCTGGGAAGCTTCCTATAAGGACTGGAAAAAATTCAATCCAGTTTTAACAAAAGAGGATTTCGAGTGGTGGCAAAAGAATGTTCGTGATTTTGGAAATATGAATTATTACACGTTGCCAGAATCCCTCAACCGATATCAAAGCTATCCTGAAGCAACACGGTTCATAAAGATGAGAGAGAAACTTGCATTCATCTATCAAACGTTGAGACAGAAAGAAACGCCAGACTTTCCAGAAAAACAGTTTCTGGAATCTGTTACGCTTAAGCAAGTTAAGGCCTTGTGCAAGAGACTCAATCTTCCTATGACGATTACACAAAAGGAATGGGACTGGTGGACAACACATGGAAAAAACAAAAATCTAAATGACGTTAAGGCATGGTGGGACAATCCTGAAGAAGCCGTCAATTTAGGACAAATTGTAGATTACAAGACAGGCAACTATCTATTCGATGATGCCCTCTATCAAAGACTCCATCACTTAAGCCTCAATGGGCAATTCACGACGATGAAGATTGATTTAAGCGATGAGGCGCAACTTGAGACATTCCTGTCCTCTTTGAAAAAAGAAAAGGCGCTCATTTCCGTTCTCGATTTGGATAATTTATACGACGAGCACTATATGGGTCAGGGAAAATATAGAAAAATTTTAGACAAATTCCTCCCTTTTGGGAAAGAGGAGTCACTCCTGATTGTGATGAATAACTATAAGGACTACGCTGGAGGGCAATTTCAGATCTATATCGGCTTTACCTTTGAAAACATTCGCCACTGGCCAACTTATTTTTTCCTGCAGTCCTTCTTTAATACCCTGCCAAAGCCCCTTTTTGATCTCATCAATGGGCGTGTGTATGAAAAGGAGGAAACCCCTCCCTACCACTATTTATTGGGTGGGTGAGTTTGGATCTCTCAACTCTAAAAACCATGCCGCCTAATTGACAGAAAAGACTGCCCGATGCTACCTTCACACCACGGAAAAGAGGGAATGTCTTATCCCCTTAAATTGGAGATAGCCTCATGACAGTCTTAAAAAATCCAGCATTACTGAGAACCCAATCCTACATCAACGGCCAATGGATTTCCGTGGAAAAAACATTTCCTGTGCTCAATCCCTATGATGGGTCGGTAATAGCAAATGTTGCAAATGTGGGTGTGCATGAAGCAAAACAAGCCATCGAGGCGGCCCATAAGGCCGGATTAGAATGGCGCAACGTCCCCCTGCAACAACGGATCGACTTCC
>JABDEE010000040.1 GCA_013287205.1 Alphaproteobacteria bacterium | reverse complement strand
TGCCGCCTGAGAGGGTGGTGTTCACGGTGCCTGCTGCATTGTTGTAGAAGCCGTAACCGACGTTGTTGCTGCCGCTGCCCCCATTGCCAGTGACGTTCATGATGCCGCCTGAGAGGGTGGTGGTCACGGTGTCTGCTGTATTGTGGTAGAAGCCGTAACTGGAGTTGTTGGAGCCACCGTTCCCTGTATTACCCGTGATATTCAAGGTGCCGCCTGAGAGGGTGATTGGCAGGGTGCCTGAAGCATTATAGAAGCCGATGCTGCTGATGTTGCTGCTGGTGCCTGTATTGCCAATAACGTTCAAGGTGCCGCTTAAGAGGGTGATAGAGAAAGGCCCTCCGCTGCTATTTTGAAAAGCTCCTGTAGAACTCCCCGTATTGGTAAAGGTGAGAATGCCATCGCCACTGAATATGACGCCACCGCTGCCGCTGGATAAGGTGGCTCCATATAATCCTCCGCCATCCACGGTGAATCCAGTCGTCAATCCTGAGGTATCAATGGTGAAGGTATTGAGACCTAAAGTGATAATGCTTCCCAAATGGGTAGTTTTGGCATCCACCGCCACCCCTAAGAAAGTGACGGTACCTCCTGGACTAGCAGAACTGGCCCCATTGACCTGAACTGAGAAAGAGCCCGGCGAACTAGAATTATTGCTGGTTACCGGAAAGAATGTTGCCCATCCAGGTCTTCCGGTCAGGAGAAAGGCAATGGCTAGGATAGTGGTGCGGTAGATAGTGGTGCGGTAGAGCATCTGTCAAGTCGCTATGGTTTTAGCAAAGGCGGGCAGTTTGGTAGACATGGCGTGTCCTTCTTCTTTTTATTATTTCGTTTCCCGACGTACCAAAGATAAAAAAGACGCCACATGAGGCAGACTGAATTTGTTGAGACACTATTGTCTCCGACAGGAAAAGGAAAGGCGAATTTTACAAACGACGACTCTCTCTCAGGACAGCAGTCTCAACGCAAGAGGGTCAGAGGAAAAAAGAGGTTGATACCCCATGTAGGTGAGAGCAGCTTGACCTATCAACCGATGAAGACGTAAATTCTGCCCTTTTGAGAGCTATTCTAAGTTCTCAATCCCAGAGGGATGTTCTATCAACTGATGAAGACCTAAATTCTGCCATCGTGACAGCTATTATCAAATGTCTCTGGGCAAAGGAATTGGCTCGGCAGTGCTGGGAGCAATCGTCAAAGAATGGGGACCAGAAGTACGGCGTGTGGGTTTAGGCCATGGGCTGGATGGAATGCAACATGCCGCTATTATAAAGGCATTTAAGTGTTTTGGTGGAAAAGAGCTTTGTCGTTTTGATGCGACTGCAAGTCCTTCTAATCGGGGTTCATGGAGGATTCTTGATAATTTTTTTTATCGCAATAATTTGGTGGGACGCATACAGTGAGCGTTGATAGTAACGTACAAATATAGTGCCGTGTAAAGATTTCCAGAGAAAATTTATACAGGCATTACACATGATGTAAGGAAGCGCGTAGGTGTTCACAATGTTGGAGGTTCTCTATATACTGCTCCCTACAAACCATGGGAGCTTGTTGTTTTTACATGCTTTAGGAACGAAAAAAAAGCAAGACAATTTGAAAAATACTTAAAATCTGGATCTGGTAGAGCCTTTGCTAAAAAAAGATGATTGTAACCTATGCCCATGAAGCCCATTCGTATCGGTACACGCGGAAGTCCTTTAGCTCTTGCACAAACGCAAGAAGTTATCACCGCTCTTGATCCCACTCTGAAGAACAGGATTCAAATTGTCCCTGTGAAGACGACGGGGGATACGCTTGTGGATCGGTGTCTCACGGATATGGGGGGGAAATCCCTCTTTACCAAAGAAATTGAAGAAGCCCTTCTTGAGGGTAGAATCGATCTTGCTGTGCATTCGATGAAGGATGTGACAGTTTACAGCCCAGACGGCCTTATTTTTCCGGCCATTCTCAAGCGGGAAGATGCGCGAGATGCGGTGATTACCCGGGGTGGCTTATCGCTGGAGGCGTTGCCGCCTGGATCTCTTTTTGGTACGTCTTCTTTAAGGCGGCAGGCCCATCTCTTGCATCATTATCCCCATCTGCGCGTGATGCCCTTGCGGGGAAATGTGGAGACACGGCTGAAGAAAATTGAAACGGGCGAGATGGCGGGGACGCTTCTTGCGGTTGCTGGGCTCAAGCGGTTGGGGATTCTTGAAAAAGCGACATACATTTTGGAGATTGACGACTGCCTTCCTGCCATTGCCCAAGGAGCGATTGGGATTCAATGTCGAGACGGGGATAAGGAGATGCTTGCACTCCTCTCTCCCCTCAATCACCTGCCCACCTTTCAAGCGGTGACAGCAGAGCGTGCTTTTATGCGCACCCTTCATGGATCTTGCCGGACGCCTATGGCGGCCTACGGGGAGATCCAAGGGGATATGCTTATCTTTAAGGGCATGGTTTGTGATTCGAATGGCACAAACATGCGGTTTGTGGATCATCAAGGGCTTGCCATACAGGCGGCAATGATTGGGGAGGAGGCCGCCAAGCGCTTGCAGGAGAGTGCATGCGGCACGTCCTTTTAATTCGCCAAAGTGAAGAATCTGTATCTCTTGCAGACCGCCTGCTTGCAAAAGATATTTCCTGTTCTCTTTATCCTCTTTTGGCGCCTCGGTTCCTACCGAGTCCGACGCTTCTTCATCCTCAAGCCCTGATGATGACGAGCAAGAATGCTGTACGGGCCTTGGGGGAGCACTCTCCCTATCGGCACCTTCCCCTCTATGTAGTGGGGGATGAAACTGCGGCCTTCGCCAAAAAATACGGGTATGACACTATTCACAATGCCTCAGGAACCGTTGAGGACCTGGTTGACTGTGTTTCAGCGACTGCATCCCGCATTCAGGGAACGTTGTGGCATCTTTCCGGTGATGTGGTGCGGGGCAATTTAGTTCACATCCTTCGAGAAAAGGGATTTGATGCAGAGCGGCGGATTGTCTACAGAATGGAGGAGGCCCAAGCGCTCCCTCCATCGCTCATCCAGGAGCTGCAAGATGGGCGTATGACGGATGTTTTGTTTTTATCTCCTCGAACGGCAACTCTTTTTGGAGCGCTTCTCGCGCAGGCGGGCTTGGAGGGGGCCACCTCTAAGATGACCGCTTTGTGTCTGAGCCAAAATGTGGTACAAAGGATCACACACCTCACATGGGGTTTGGTCTGGGTTAGTCCCAAACCAACCCTTGATGCACTGATGGGATACTTCGATGAAAAAGAATAAATTTCTAGAAACACTCCATACCCTTTATAGCCATCATAAAATGGCGATTATTTTAGGCATAGGCCTTGCCTATTTTGCGGTGGCGGCTTTGATCCAATCCTATTGGAAAGCAGAAGATAATCCGCCTGTCCCGCCTGTTGTTGCGAAAATTCTAGCAAAAAGGGCGCCCGAGCCCCAGGTGGCGGACGCGCTGACGGCCCTTCAAAACCAGATGGCCTTTCTTTCTGAACGTTTACTCCAACAAGAAACTGCAATTTCTTCGCAAGCTTCGGAGGAGTTGCTTACCTTAGCAGTTGTGCGGGGCGTTTTAGAAAATCGTCTTTCTTTTGGCGCGTTAAAGACCTTTCTTCAACGAAACCCTACACCTTGGAAACACTCTCTATTAACGCATCTTGAGTCGATTGAAGACATCAAAACCTGTGCTTATCTTGAGGCGACACTTGTGCTTCCGCCCTCGTCCGTGCCTTCTTCGTTTTTTAAGCGTATGGAACAAAAAATGCGCTCTCTAATTCATATTCAAAAACAAGATGCGTTTGCAGAGGATGCCTTTGGCAAACTGCTTAAACAAGGGATGCTGCAGCCTGCACTGGCGCTCTTTGAGACGTTGCCTCCTGAGGATAGGAAGTTTCTTTCTGCGTGGTGCCAACACGCGCAGAATCGCTTGTCTCTTGAACGTATTGAAAACGCGCTTCTTCTTTCGATTGCAGAGGGGAAATAGCCCAGATGAAAGCTCTCCTTGTCTCCTGTTTCTTTTCGATTCTCTTTGCTGCTGTTGCACTCTGGTATCTCCAAGATCCAGGTATTGTTGAGATTATTTGGCTTGGGTATGAAGTGCATCTTTCCGTTGCGACAGGAATTTTAACCCTTTTGATTGCTCTCTTTATGTTGTTGCTTCTGCTCGGAGGTAGCTTGTGGCTTTTAGGGATTCCCATCCGCTTCATCTCTTTTCTCCAGGATCATCGGAAGCGGGAAGCCCAGCACCACCTCTTGGAACAATTGACAGCCTTTGAAGCGGAAAAGTTTACAGAGGCGCTTTATCATCAGAAGAAGATCGGAAAAATTTTAGATAAAAATGCGTTGTTTTTATGGATATCAGCGCGTGCCTTTGAAAAAGCAAACTCTTTTGATCGTGCTGAAAAAATCCTTCTTAGCGCTTACACGGACGTCCTTCACCTCCTTCCTGGGCTTGCAGGGGCGTATTCGTTTGGCTCTGCAACGGGGGGATCGTGTTTTGGCAGGTACACTCCTTGAGGAAGCGAATAAAGTCGTGCCGTCTTCTCCTTGGGTTTTACGAGAACAGCTTGCTTTGGCTTATGCGGATCATGATGTTGCGAAAGCGCGTTCCCTTGTGAAAGCTCTGGAAGCCTTGCAAATTATCCCCGCCCTTCAGGCAAAAAAACAAATGGCCCAGTTGTGCTATCAGGAAGCGATTCAACCCGAGGTTTCCCTCAAGCA
>JABDEE010000039.1 GCA_013287205.1 Alphaproteobacteria bacterium | reverse complement strand
GGTGGTATGCCTTCAGCGTTTACATTTACGAGCTCGCAAGCCGGGAGGCCCTCAACTCCATACTCCGGAACGGCCGGTTGAGCTGCTCCATAGTGTATAGGTTCATACGCTGGGTGTCCTTCTGCTGGATACGCCGGAAGAGGTGCAGCTATTGGTGCTACCGGAAGAGGCGCCACGACGGCAGCTTTAGGGTGGGGCTTCACCTGTGGTTTTATTGGATCATAAGAGGGGGACACATCGTAATATTGTTTCTGCCCCCCTCCTGCATTAACAATCTTTTGGAAAATTTCGTCCCAATCTATGTCAGCGTCTGCCTGCATACTAGGAGAAACCTTACCATTCTTCAGAGACTTTGGAGCGTTTTTTCGTCCATTTTTTTCCTTAATGCGATTCCTTTCCTCAAGCGCTGCAGCTTTTCGATGCTTCACAGCCAACTCTTCCTCACGCGCTTCTTGCGCTTGCATGCAGTCCGCAAATTCGCGTGTTCCAGAAGGGTAGCCATAATCTAAGCAGCGTGACCGATAAACAACCAACTGCTTCTCCCGCGTCATGGGAGATTCCCAGCACCCCGTGAGAAGAGCCGCCATAGGAAGCACACCGATAAATTTTTTCATGCCACTCTCTTTATTAAAATACACGTTGGAAAGAGAATATCTCTCTCCTTACGGTGCTGGCATTCTATCGAAATTTTTGAGGGATGCAACGTTTTCGAAAAGCCATCCGCCGTAGTGACTTAGCGAATGGCCATCCAAATTTTTTAACACCCCGTAAAAATCTTGCAAACTGGCTAGGACACGCAGGGGGAGCTGTGCCCCCCTCCCCTCTTAACGAGACTCCGGATTAATAACTTCCTCTGTTTTCTGAGGAAATTCTACAGGCGGCATCTTCCCTTTCGGGTTTTTCAAAATGCGATCCACAATCCGTGCGGTTTGGCGTCCAATGTCTTTTTGATCGGGGCCTAGGGCAGCACGAGCCCCTTGCGGGACCATATCCACGTCACTGACAAACGCTGGAATACCGCACTCCTTTGCGGCTTTCACGACACTTGAAAAGGCACCGAGAGCCGTGTTGTCATTGTTGACAAACAAGGCATCGACTTTGCCGCAAAGACTTTGACTCGCCATCAAGACTTCGCTTGTTTTTGAGGCCACCGCAAAGACAATCTTTAAGTTCATTTTTTTGGCGGTTTTTTTCATGGCTTCATTGAGGCTAATAGAGTTGGCCTCTCCTGGATCGTAAATCACCCCGATGGTTTTGAGATCCGGCAAGATGCGTTTAAATAGCGCGAATTGCGGTTCCACACCTAGGAAATTGGAGACGCCTGTGACATTGCCTTGAGGGGCTTTTAGGTCGGTCACAAGCTTGGCTTCCAAAGGATCGGTCACAGAGCTGAAAATCACAGGGATTTTCGTTTTCTCTGTCGCCTTCATTGCTGCTTGGGATGCTTTTGTTCCAAGGGTCACAATGGCATTAGTCCCATTGGAGACAAACTTCTGCGCAATTTGCGCTGCAAGGGCTGCATTTCCTTGAGCGGTTTGAAAATCCAAAACCATCGTTCGGCCGTCCTCAAAGCCCAGCTTTTTGAGCTCTTCAAGAATTCCCTGATAGGTTGCATCAAGGGCCGGGTGTTCAATGATTTGAAGGACGGAAATTTTAACGGGGCTAGCAACAGAAGATGTCGCAAAGACAAGAAAACAAGAGAAAATTTGGAGAGATTTTTTTAGGGTGTTGAACGTATACATCGATTTATCCTTTTGCATGTGAAGCGTATTAACTTGATATTTTGTCGCATGTGATGATGGCTATGATGTCGATGCATGAGCGTCCTCCTTTCTTGTAATCTGTTTTAAGTTTTGAAATGGTACCACACCTATGTACAAAATACAAGGAGACCCCCTGTCATTTTTCCGTCCTCCCGGCAGATGACTTGGAGGGACTACGCTACCTTTTGCTGATGAGGTGCAGTGAAGAGGCGAAAACATTCTCTGAGAGAGGGAGAATAAGTCTTAAGGGCATCCTCCATAAATTTCTCGGCCGCTTCAAGCGAAAACCCAAGAATTTCTTTTTTCAAGAGGCCTGCAGCGGGACCTGAGACGGAAAGAGACCGAAACCCAATGGCAAGGAGAGCAAGGGCATCAAGGGGCTTACCTGCCATTTCTCCGCACACATTAATAGGGACCCCTGCTTTTTCACACGCACGGGCAATGTGACGCAAATACGTCAAGAAGGAAGAAGACAACACATCATAACGCCCCGAAACCGTAGGATTTGCGCGATCGCAGGCATAAAAAAATTGGAAGAGATCATTCGTCCCGAGAGACAGAAAATCAACTTCTTGGAGCAGAAGATCGAGCTGGTCCACAATCGCTGGCACCTCAAGCATCACCCCATAAACAAGGGAAGAGGGAAGGGGTTCATTATTTTTGTGTGCCCTCTCCTTTTCCTGTTCAATGATGTAACGAACCTCCCTGTATTCTGAAATATCTGAAATCATCGGAAAAAGAAGGCGTAACGCTCGCCCCTGGGAAGCCCGCATGAGAGCATTCACCTGTTGACGCAAAATTGTCGGCTTATCAAGGGCGATCCGAATGCCTCGCCACCCCAATACAGGGTTTTCGTCTGCAACGCGCCCCATGTAGGAGACCACCTTGTCTCCCCCGATATCCAGCGTGCGAAAAGTGACAGACCGGTTTTGCGCCTGCTCCAAGACATCGCGATAAATTTCTGTTTGCTCTTCCATCGCGGGGAATGTCGGGCGCATCATGAAGGGGATTTCAGTGCGATACAGCCCCACCCCTTCGACTTGGAAGGTTTCCAATTGATGGATATCTGTTGGCAAGCCGGCATTCAACATCAGAGTAATCGGAACACCATCGGCCGTCTGACACGGTTTATCACGCAAGGCAGCGGTGAGGCCTTGGAGTTCTTGAGCAAGATGCATCCGTTCACGTGCAGACTGGAGGGCTTCTTCCGTGGGGAACACCACAACCGCCTCTTTCTCCCCATCAATAATCAGCGTATCGCCGTCATGGATGTGGGTCAACAAAAGAGGAAGGCGTCCAATGATCGGGATATCCAAGGCACGGGCAACAATCGCCACATGCGCCGTATAAGCCCCTTCTTCTAAGACGACACCTTTAAGAAAGCGCCGATCATAATCCAGCAACTCAGCGGGCCCAAGATTATGGGCCACAAGAATCATGGCTTCAGGAAGATCTTCCGCCACACCGCCCTCTCCGGCGAGATGCTTTAAAAGACGACTAGCAAGATCTTCCAAATCCCAAAGATGATTCTTTAAAATATGGGCCCCAATTTGGGTATATCGCTCACGGGTCAAGCGTCGCACTTTTTGAACAGCAGCTTCTGCCGTAAATCCGTCTTGAATCACGTCATGAATTTTACGGACCCACCCCCGATCGGAGGCAATCATGCGGTAGGCTGACAAGATGTCTTCCATATCCTTTTCAAGAGGGGATTCCATAAGCTTATCTATGGACTCAATCATTTCCCGAATCGCAACTGTCAACCGGTGGCGTTCCGTCTTGGGATCTTGAGAAAACGCTCTCTCTTTCCAAGCACGCGGGTGATGAATCACAGCCGTTCCAATGGCAATCCCCCCATTCAGGACGACCCCCTGGAGGGCATGCATTTCCCCTTGTTTTCTGCCTGTTAGGGTGAGAAGAGGCAGGCGACTTAATTCAGGAAGGGCTGCAAACAAATCACCGACAGCTTGCAATTGTTCCTCTGTTCCTTTTGGAAACGGCTTAGACGAGGGATTTTGGAGCGTCAGAACCCCAATCGTTCCCCGTGGAGACAAGAGAGGCACCCCCACAAGGGCGAGGTTGATACATTCAGCAACCCCCGGACAGTAGAAAAAATTGGGGTGGAGGGAAATATTGTCACACAGCACGCTTTTGCCTGTGGCTGCAATAAATCCAACAAGTCCTTCCCCAACGCGGAAACGTGCAGAATAGGTATCATGGCTTAGGGGGTCAAATCGCGAAAAGACTTCCAAAAAGTGATCTGCAGAAAGCGAGAAAAGGAATGCCGATTCTGAGCCCAACTCTTGAGAGACCGTTTGCAAGGCGAAGCTCAACCGGTAGGCAAGAGGACGTGGCATGTCCAGGATATCCGAAAGGCGTTGCAAAAGGGGGAGGGCGTCCTCCGTCGTTCCGAACGCTGTTTCCATTAAGAGACCCTTGAAAAAAGAGAAAGAGTAGCTTGATGGAGAAGTTCCTCGAGTACTTCCTGGGTAGACTGTTCTTGCGTCACCATTCCCACACTCTGGCCGGCCATGATCGACCCGTTTTCAATATCGCCATCCACAACAGCTTTTTTGAGCGCCCCGGCCCAAAAATGTTCGATCTTAAGTTGGGCCTCTTTGGGGTTCATTTCCTCCCGATCAACTTGGGCAATAAGTTCCTTTTGGTAGGCGACAAAGGCCTGTGTCGCTTGGTTAGAAATGGCACGCACGGGAATGACGGGAAAACGCGCATCCAGTTGGGGAGAGATGACGGTGTCACGGGCTTGGGCATTCATAAAGGCCTTTTTAAAGTGGGGATGTGCTATGCTTTCTTTCACACACACAAAGCGCGTTCCCAACTGACACCCTGCTGCTCCAAGCTCGAGATAGGAAACGATCGTTTCCCCTCGCCCAATACCGCCCGCAACAAACACTGGGATTTCCTTAACATGGGGAAGAATCTCTTGGACGAGGACGCTCGTTGAGACCGGCCCGATATGTCCCCCCGCTTCCATCCCTTCAATCACGAGAGCATCCACACCAATTTTGAGGAGTTTTTTGGCAATAACAAGAGCTGGGGCAAAACAGATCACCTTGATGCCCTGATCTTTAAGGGCCGTAATCGCTGTTGAGGGAGGAAGGCCACCTGCAAGAACGACGTGCTCTATTTTCTCATC
>JABDEE010000038.1:5026-5152 GCA_013287205.1 Alphaproteobacteria bacterium | reverse complement strand
AGAGGCGGCAATCAAAACGCTTAATTTGATATCGGATGAAGCAACAGCTTGCACGGCAATCCCTTTTTCTTTCAACGTTTGAAACAATTTGCGATGGGGGCTGTGGTCCGTTTGGAAACAAGGCCC
>JABDEE010000038.1:0-5016 GCA_013287205.1 Alphaproteobacteria bacterium | reverse complement strand
TCACAGATATCTTTGCTATATCAGAATCAGTTAACACATCCTGAAAATGAAGTTTATCTTTTGAGTCCCTTAAAACTGCAATCGTCCGCTCAGCATCCGCTGCGGAGACGATGAAGGAAACGTCTCGACACTCCCCCTGAAGAGAAAGGGTTTCGTGCATCATGTCAAGAGCAATGTGATTTTCCCTGAGGGGGGGCTGTCATATTATTAAGAGAAACCGAGGCGGGAAGGGCGCATAAAGTGAGTTTTACGTGATTAAGGGAGTGAGCAAGGCCGCTCACTTGCCGTCTTGTTGTTTGCAACTCATGTTCTCCTGTCACGAGCGTACCAGGCGTTTCTGAAAGACTGGAGAGGACACGCAGACGAACCCCATGTTTCATCGCCAGCTCCACCGAGTCTCTCTGCAGGACTTTCGCCCCTTGAGAGGCCAACTCCAGCATATCTTGATAAGCAATCTGGTTCAATTTACCGGCTGCGGAAACGTAACGAGGATCGGCGGTGTAGATGCCATCCACATCTGTGAAAATATCGCATCTCTCGGCTTGCAAAGCAGCAGCCAAGGCCACCGCTGTTGTGTCCGATCCTCCGCGCCCTAAAGTGGTAATGCGGCCGTCAGCGTTCACGCCTTGAAACCCTGCCACAACAGATACGAGGCCTTTCTTTGCAGCTTCTGTAAGGCGGTGCGTCTGAATCTCCTGAATGTGGGCATGGGAGTGATGAGAGGATGTCTGAATGGGAAGTTGCCATCCCTGCCAAGAGCGGGCAGGAATCCCGAGGCTTTGCAGTGCAAGCGCCAATAACCCCGCTGTAATTTGTTCACCTGTCGACACAACCGCATCGTATTCAGCCCGATCATAGGTTGTGGAAAGATCCCGCACATAGTTCACAAGGGTGTTTGTCGTGCCCGCCATGGCGGAAACAACAGCCACAACACTATGCCCCGCTTCCACCTCGGCTTTAATGCGTAAAGCCGCTTTTTTAATCAGGTCAAGGGTTGCAACTGATGTGCCCCCAAATTTTTGAACGATATAGCTCATGCGTCCTCTGGTTATTGTATTCAGAGTCCAAAAATCCTTGTCATCCCTGGCTAGAAGTACTTACGTTACATCGTAACGTTTTAGCACTTCTTGACCGGGGATCTTATTATCAGGGATTGAGTAAGTGAGGTGCCTCTGACATTGTTTGCATATATCTTGTTTTTAAGCGAAGAGCAAGGTAAAGAGAGGGGATGAATACACGCGACCCTCTTGAGCTTGAGCACTTTAACAAATTAAGTGCGACGTGGTGGGATGAGGCGGGGCCGTTTCAGCTGCTGCATCGCATGACACCCTTGAGGATGGCCTTTCTTTTAGAGCGCGCGACCTCATATTTTGATCTCCCAGAGAATTCGCCCACTCCTCTGCAAGGACTGCGTATTTTAGACGTGGGGTGTGGCGGAGGACTCCTCTGTGAACCCCTTGCCCGCTTAGGGGCTGATGTTGTTGGGATCGACCCTGTGGAAGACCACCTGTCTGTTGCACGCGCACATGCTGAAGCAATAGGCCTTTCGATTTCCTATCTCCCCTGCGCCATCGAAGATCTCCCCTCCGATCTTGAGGGCTTTGATCTTGTAGTGGCCTCTGAAATTATTGAACATGTTGTGGACGTTGATGGTTTTCTCCACGCTTGTGCAGAGAAAGTTGGGGACCACGGGGCTCTTATGGTGACCACCCTCAACCAAACACTGAAGTCTTATGTTTTTGGCATTCTCGCTGCCGAGTATCTTCTGAAGTGGGCGCCCCCAGGGACCCATGCGTGGGATAAATTTTTGCCCCCCCCCATTTTATCTCGGAAATTGAAAGCCTTAGGCTTGACCACCCAGTACACTCAAGGGGTGCGACTCTCCCCCCTCAGCAAAACATGGCACTTTTCTTCTTCGATGGATATCAACTATTTTCTGTGGGGACAGAAGGGGAATTAACCAAATCTTTACCTTCTTCCTGTAGAAAAAGGCGATATAGACCATCTCCTCAAGGGAAAAAAGCATGCGAGCCTTTCTTGTGATTTTCTTAAGTTTATCCGCTGCTGCCATGGCAGACTGTAAAAAATCCCCTCTTAAGGCGCTCCTCGCAAGTAAGAACGCGCCTCAAAACTGCGCCATTGATGAAGAGCTCACAAGCCTGGGCCCTATTGATTGATCTTTTGAGAACGGTTTTCTATTTAAATTCGTACACTTTCAGGTGTCATCCCAGACATAGACCTTCTTAAGCCCCGCATCGCGGGGGCCTAGAAGGTCTTGATCTGGGACCCAGGGCCGCACAAAAATTCTTTCATACCTTGCTCCCTGGATCCCAGGTCAAGTACCTCTAATTCCCCGACAAGTCGGGGATAAGAGGTACTAAGCCTGGGATGACATCTTAATTAATGTGTCCACACTGAATTCAAAAATGCCTTAATCTTCACTTGCAATGTGGGTCGGCACAACAGCCTCATCTTCCCCGAAATCAGACGTATCCTCGAGGATATCGTCACTTTCCTCTAAAGCCTCGAGATCTTCTTCAATATCGATATCGAGCGTATCCTCAAGTCCGGGAACAGGAGCGACCTTTGCTTCAGGCACCGGTGGGCGTCCGCGCTTCTTTTTAATTAGGAGCTCCGCGTCAAAGGTGGCTGAACATTTTGGGCAGACAATGGGCTGCTTGCGCATATCATAAAAACGAGCGTTGCAGGTTGGGCAGGTGCGCTTTAGGCCCCATTCAGGGTGAGACATTGATCAAATCCTCTTTAATTAAATTAATGATAACGGCTTTGTCATGAGTTGACCGGTCTTGTCAATACGGTTTTTTTGAGGAAGGCATGGGAAGAGGCATTTTTTTGGGGGATGAGGAAGACTCGTTGTCATTAACTTATTGTCATCCCCGCCTGCGCGGGGATGACAAGATTCTAAAACAGTAACTTACTGGGCTTCTGCTGCAGATGACGCGCCTGGGAAAATGGCTTCTACCACGGGGTCCGGATCTATGCGTGTAAGCCACAGATCAATGACCGCATCCTTTTTTTCATCGTCGGTAAGGTCCTTCCACCCTCCATGTGTATCAAGGAATTCGGAAGTGGCACGAGACTTACGAGAGAAGTGAAGATCAAGTGTGTCAGGTTCAGATTTAAATTGGGAAAAAGCATTCCACCCACCCTCACAACCGTCGCCCTCAATGTTTGGAAGCTCATGTCTCAGGATTTTTGGGAAGCGTCCGTATAACGCATAGCGATATCGTTCATCCTCCCCTGTCCTTATGGGGACAGCGTCTTTTTTGGCTATGACTTCTCGAACATCTGCGTCCCTCAATGAGGTTTCGGGTGCGAGTGGCGTTATAAAAGGAAAGGCCTCTTTAATCTGTGTGTTCAGCACATGCTTAGTCTTAGCATTTAAGTCCTCACCTTCTGCACTCGCTGCAAACGCAGCTGTGCTTGCCAGAACTGCGTTTATCAAAAGGACCGCGAATAAATTGTTTTTCATTTTACCATCTCCATTAATGTAACCTCATGCAGAATATGAGTTTCTTAATAAAAGTCAAGTTATTTTTGAAACCCCTTTGTTTGTCATGCTCGAGCTCTCGCCGCGGCGAGAGCTGGGGCGCGGGGATAACACATTAGCTTCGTAGCGACACGGCTTCTAAAGCAATAATTTACTGGACTGCTTCTTACTCTGCGTTGCTTTCTTCTTCTAGCTCTGTTTCTACATCGGAATTTGTTGAAGCCGCGGATGGCCCATCAGCTGGCTTCCTGGTTGGTTCCTGAGGGGTTATGAGCGAGAGAAGAAAGTCAATGGCAACATTTTTCTCAACACCGATAAGGTCCTTTAGCTCTCCATTTATATCACGGAATTTGTAATCAGCAGAGGGTAAAAAAGAATATCTAAAATTAGATGTGCCAGCTATGGCTTCAAATGGAGTTGAATGATACCATCCATCATCAGGTAAGGCGTAATGATATTCTGAACTGATCTCTCAGGACTTTTGGGAGGCGTCCGCTTAACTTATAGCACAATGGCTTGCCATATTCTTCAGTTGTTCTTATGGGAATTCCCTTTTCTTCGGGTATAGATTCTACGATCTCCACGTCCCTTAATGGAATTTTCCGTGCATCAGGGGTGTCTGGCGTCACAACAGGAAAGGCACCCTTAATGTCCTTATTCAGCACTTTTAGAACCATCGGTACAATATTGTTGGAGTCTCTGTCTTCACTAGAACTAGCAGCAAATGCCGCTGTGCTGGCGAGAATTGCGCTTGTCAAAAGGGTCGCAAATAATTTATATCTCATTTTATTATTTCCAATTAAAATAAATAACCTCGATCAAACATGTAGATTTTATAACAGAAGTCAATGTTTTCGAAACGTAATATATTATTACGTGTCATCCCTGCGACTTTGTGCCGCTCACATAACATAAGTTTTTTAATTTAAGCCCTCAACAAAAAGGCAATCAAGCTATTCAAACGCAGTCGGCCCTCGGGTGTGACAATAAGGTGGGTGCCCGTTCTGCGCACGAGACCTTCTTTTTCAAGGGCCTCAAGACCGGGGAAAGCTTCTTCAGGCTCAAGGCCCGTTTCCGCGTGGAGGCGCGCCAAGGACAGACCTTGTGTGAGGCGCAACCCCATCAGGGTGACTTCCTGGAGCCGCTCTTGGGGCGTCAGAGGCAGCAGCGTGTCCATGGCATGGCCACGCTCTTCCACCGCTGTGAGCCATGTCTCAGGAGCCTTAAAGCGGTAGGTTGCGTGCTTCACACCCCCTTGCGTAATACGTCCATGAGCGCCCGGTCCAATCCCAATATAATCCTCAAAATTCCAGTAGATGAGATTGTGGCGGCATTCTTGCCCTGGGGCGGCATAGTTGGAGACTTCGTAAGAGGGTAAGCCTGCCTCTGCCATGAGGGCTTCCGTAAATTCGTAAAGGGAGGCCGCAGGGTCGGGCGCAAGCGTCATCATTTCTCCGCGCGCCATGCGGGTGGCAAAGGCGGTTTGGGGCTCAATCGTGAGCTGA
>JABDEE010000037.1:4842-5604 GCA_013287205.1 Alphaproteobacteria bacterium | reverse complement strand
TTGATTGATAACCTTAACACCTGACAATTTTTCCCTGTTTGTCATCAATCCTCGGTATTAGAAACTCTTCGTTTTCCTTGGAAAAGATGAGGGCTCATCGTCTTTCTGACTGCTGGCCCAAAGAGGGGAAGAGGAGACAGTCAGTAAACCTAAGGCAAGAGCTAAAAAAAGAGGTTGTCCCCTCACGTCAGCTCCTGCAGCTCCCACAATTTTTTATAGACGCTGTCCTTATTGCCCATGAGGGCGGCATGGGTGCCTTCCTCAATCATACGGCCCTTCTCCAGCACAATAATCCGGTTCATGTGCTTGAGGGTGGAGAGGCGATGGGCAATGGCGATCACGGTTTTTTGCTTGTCTGCAATAAGGACATTGAGGCTGTCCTGAATCAGTTGTTCCGTTTGACTATCAAGCGCTGACGTAGCCTCATCCAGAATGAGAATCGGCGCATCTTTCAGAATCGCACGGGCAATGGCGATGCGCTGGCGTTGTCCGCCAGAAAGCTTGATGCCGCGCTCTCCCACATAGGACTGGTATTGCTCAGGGAGGGTCATGATGAAGTCATGGAGGTGAGCTTTTTTGCTGGCTTCCATCACCTCTGCGTCTGTGGCCGTGGGCTTCCCATAGCGGATATTGTCCATCAGGCTCCTGTGAAAGAGGAGCGTATCTTGCGGGATGACAGCGATGTGCTCACGGACAGAATCCTGGGTAAGTCCCGCAATATTTTGATCACTTATAAAGATATCCCCCTTATTAGGCGTAAAG
>JABDEE010000037.1:2921-4832 GCA_013287205.1 Alphaproteobacteria bacterium | reverse complement strand
ACGAGGGACGATTTTCCCGCGCCTGAATACCCCACAAATCCCACCTTTTCCCCGGGACGAATCGTAAGGGAGATGTCTTTGAGAACCGCATTTTTATCGCCATAACTGAAACTGATATTCCTCAGCTCGATCTTGGGCGCTTGCATGACAAGGGGAACGGCGTCTGGTGCGTCCGTATTTTGCTGAGGGGTATGTAGAATAGAGAGACAGCTTTTTACATCGCCCATGGCGCGCGAAAAATCCTGGAGGGAGGTCGTGGCATTCCAGATGTCATCCGCAACAACGTACGTTAGGCCCAGGACAAAGGCAAAATCACCAATGGAAACTTCCCCAATCAGCTTCAGATGAATCATGTAAAAGAGAACGCAAAAGTAGAGGAAATAATAAAAAATCCACCCAATCGCATTAAATTTCACCTGACACGCGCAGGTGTCAATTTGCTTTGGAATAAAATCTTCAGAAATCTGTTGGTTAAGGGCTTTATATTCCCAGCGGCGAGACGAAAAGGAAAAAAGAGAAATAACGTTCGTGAGGGTGTCTGAAATTTGTCCGATCAGGAAATGGCGGCTTTCTGTTTCAATAAAGGTGAGTTCATTCAGCCTTTTGGACAGGCGGTACATCACGGGGACGTAAAGCGTTGTCCATGCGCAAACAAAAATTCCCAGCTTGAGATTCACAAAAATAAGGGCCCCGAGACTGAAAAGGCTCTTTAAAAGACTAAACATGAGTCCATGATGCATTTCCTCCCAAAACTTATCATACCCGTCAAGAAGCCCCTTTACTTTACTACTAATGGCGCCCGTAAAATTGTCCTGGAAAAATCGATAGGAATGGTGGGTGACATAATCGTAGGATTGGAGAAGAATGGAGCGTCTCACATACGGTTCAGTCTTTAGTTCTGCAATATCACTGATTGTCCATACCACACTGAAAATAACTTGTGTCATCACAAAAAGAGTGATCGGCAAAAGCAGGTCAACGTAAGTCACCTGCGGGACCTTCGTCATCATATCCAGGAATAATTTAATCGAATAGTTGTACCCCAGGGGCATCAAGCTGCCCACAAGAGGCGCCAGGAGCATCAGGGCATAGTAGCCTTTATAAGGCTTCATGTGGCCCCAAAAAAAGGAAAGGATGGAAGTGTTCTGCATGAGCTGTCTCTTGACGTTAAAACGAGAATAATAGTATTCCTCAGTAAGTGCGAGTGTACCACTTACTAACCTAGGAAGCTACCACCTCACGTCTACTCAGATAAGAACCCTCTGCAAAAGTGGTGTACCTCTCCCGGTTGTCATCCCCGCGAAGGCGGGGACCCAGACTTTAAATCTTTTTATCCTACAATATACAATAATGTTTATTTTGTATTGAAGAAAAGTAGTCAAGTCTGGGTCCCCGCCTTCGCGGGGATGACAGCGTAGGGGTTTTTGCAGATAAGATAACATTCCACCCGCATAAGTAATTTTTAGAAAGGAGACGTGACCGCCATGATGAGTTCCGCCAATGAAAGTAATGTGCAACCCTCTCAGTGTCTAAGACAGGCCCCTGTTTCAAAAACAGGAATGCTGATTCGCAAGCCTATTGCAGAGGTATTTGAGGCCTTTGTGAATCCGGCGATTACATCCAACTTCTGGTTTACGCACGGGAGCGATCGACTTCAGGTTGGCAAGCCGATTCGCTGGGATTGGGAAATGTACGGGCAGTCCATTCAGGTTAACGTAAAGGAACTCCACCCCAATAAAAGGATCCTGATGGCGTGGACGACTCCAAAAGGGACGACAGTGATTGAGTGGGAATTTATATCCCGAGCTCCCAATGAAACTTTTGTGGGGGTCACGCATAAAGGATTTGAAGGGGATGGCGATGAATGTGTGGCACAAGCACTCGAGTCAACGGAAGGGTTCTCTCTCGTTC
>JABDEE010000037.1:1272-2911 GCA_013287205.1 Alphaproteobacteria bacterium | reverse complement strand
TTCCTGATCGGACAAATTTCAGACACCCTCACGAACGTTATTTCTCTTTTTTCCTTTTCGCCTCAACCTTATTGCGGATCGCTACCCTGATCATGTTAAAATGCCCTCTTAACGCGAAGCCCCGCCGCCCTTTATGTGCTAGTTTGCAGGAGCTGAGGGGAGGTATCAATTAAGGTTTAGGGGAGACGCAGCCTCCCAAGTGGCAAATACCAGTAAACGTGGGGTTACAAGTCATACAGGGGGAACCGTCTTGGGAAGGGGTACAATTATTTGTCGGTTGACAATCTTTTAGCTCCTGTGCAGATTTCGCAGATTTTTCGGATACCGTAGACTGTACGGGTGGCGTAGATTTTACGTGTGCCATAGGCTTTACGTGTGTCATGGGCTTTGCGGGTGCCTCTACGCCAGCCTCTCCGGCTCCAGGAAAAGTGAGGGCCATGGCGATGGCGACACCGTAGAGTTTGTTCTTTGCTGACGTCATTATACCTTCTCCTTTTATGGCCCTGCATACCGTCTTATCCTCAATAGATAACACATAAGGATTAACAATTGGTTGATGGCGTTTTGTGATACGTGGATGAGGAAGGCGGCCTGATAGGAGGCCCGGCTAACATCACAAGATTGATGGATAAGTGCAAGACTGACTCATGCACAGATCCATAGGACCAACCCTCTCAGTAGGAAATCTACCAGCAGCCTAGTGCACCAGTTTTATTTATACAATGGCCCGAGGTTCCGTCGCTCTTCGTGCATGGAACGGGGCCGGTTTTACCGTCACACTCATCAGCAAATGAACTTTGGGGGAAGCAGAGAACGCCGAACAAAAGGACAGCTTTAAATACTGATTTAGACATGACATTTTTCATTTTAAAACATGAAGTTAATGTTGAAATGATAGCACATAATGTTTAACAATTTGTTGACGCTGGGCATCAGTATGAAATGTGCATCTGGCATAGGCTTGATACACGTTATTTTTGCGCACAATATCAATTAAAAGGACGCTCTTTTTAGTAAAGTTGCGTATCATGGATTGAGATCTCCCAAAAGGGTCCGTCCCCATGTCCCGCCGGCATGGACAGCTCGTGCCCTCATGGTTGGGGTGAGATTTGGGAATCGCTCTATACCTAAGAACTCTCTGCAAAACTCCCTTCGCGCGGATGACAGCCGGGAGGGGTTTTGCAGAGGGGTCAACTAAGAAGGAGCCGCACCCGACAATTTTCCCCAAACTGTCGGGTGGTCAGAGCCGCAACTACATAAGCCTTGAAAACCGCCCTGGGGGGCTTCGTCTCCTGTGCTGCCCGCACTCCCTCCCAAGAGGCGACACAGGGTCTGGATAACGTCTTCTACCATAAAAAATCACACCATTTTTATTAAAAAATCCAGACCCAGAGGCACTTTCTTATTTGAACTGATCTGCAAGCTTTCTGCTTTCAGTAGCGAGATTGGTCGTCACTTTCTCACCCTCTCGCGCGGCATGGGCTCCTCCCACAGCAACGGCTTTGCCTGCACTTTTAAGGCCTTCCGCTACCTTCGCAGTTGCGTTATCGATTGCTGCAGCTGCTTTGCCTTTTCCTGTCCCAGGGGCTTTTGCTGCATCCAGCTCTTCCTCTGCTTTGGTTTTAGCAACGGGGTGATT
>JABDEE010000037.1:0-1262 GCA_013287205.1 Alphaproteobacteria bacterium | reverse complement strand
GAAAAGAGGTGCTCCGCAAGATATATGTGCTAAAAAAGCCGCGCATGTGGCAAGTTTCACTGTATTTTTCATCGAAATCTCCTTTGTTAATCATTAAATTCTCTCCCATAAAGCCGTCAAGGAACGGTTTGTGTCACGACTCTCTCGACTCTCCTGCCGGTGACTCTGGGCCGTGCAGCATCATAAGCGGCCCGACGGCTGGCTGTTTCTGCCACCTGGGCGGCGCCGTACGCTTGCTGAGAGGCTTGCTGAGACGCCACTTGCGCTTGCTGAACGGCATAGGTGTGGTTCGCCAACAAAGCCCTGTCTTCATCACTGAGGTTTGTTGTACAGGCGCTCACAGACAAGGTGAGCAGAGCGATGCTAAGGTGTTTTATATTTCTCATGGAAAGACTCCTTTTTTCTATTGAGTTACGAAGGATGGGAGTCTCTTTAAGCAGGCTCCCATCTTGCCTTCAGAGTAGAGAAGACGATTATCTACTTCAAGTTGAAGAGGGTTCAATTTTTCATCTATAGATAAGGGACGGGTGGCTATTGGGAAATGTTTATGCGTGGTACAATTACAAAACACTCTCTCTTGCATTTACGAATGCTGAGGGTGCTCTCCAATGGATAAACTGTCGGATGGCAAGAATTCTAACTGATAAAAGTTGTTTTTATGAACAATCTCAATTAAAATAACATCCTTTTAATAAAGGTTTCGTATCATGGATTTAGATCTCCCAAAAGGGGCCCGTATTGTTGTTGCCATGTCGGGGGGTGTGGATAGCTCCGTGGC
Organism: Alphaproteobacteria bacterium; assembly: GCA_013287205.1. Lineage (GTDB taxonomy): Bacteria > Pseudomonadota > Alphaproteobacteria > UBA9655 > UBA9655 > UBA9655. The sequence goes on along the minus strand of JABDEE010000037.1, from coordinate 484 downwards.
GGCGGCTCTCATGGTTGAGGCAGGGTTTGAGGTCATCGGTATGACCCTCCAGCTTTATGATCAAGGAGCGGCGGCTGCAAAGAAAGGGGCCTGCTGTGCGGGGCAGGACATTTATGATGCCCGCCGGGTGTGCGACAAGCTGGGTATCCCTCACTATGTATTGGATTACGAATCTCGGTTCAACCAGGCTGTGATCGAGGATTTTGCCGACAGTTACATGCGTGGCGAAACCCCCATCCCTTGCGTGCGGTGCAACCAGCAAGTCAAGTTCAAAGACCTGTTAGCAACGGCACGGGAGCTGGGGGCTGAGGCGCTGATTACCGGCCATTATGTTCAACGCCTGCGGGGGGGCGAAGGGGCTGAGCTCCACCGAGCGGTAGACCATTCTCGGGATCAAAGCTATTTCCTCTTTGCCACAACCCAAAGTCAACTCGACTTCTTGCGCTTTCCTTTAGGGGGCATGCCCAAGGCAGAAACACGCGCT
>JABDEE010000036.1 GCA_013287205.1 Alphaproteobacteria bacterium | reverse complement strand
AGGAGGCGCAGCTCTTATCCTTCTTTCTGCACTGCCTGCACAAGCATCGTCGACCACCCCAGACGATGACTTCTATGACAATTTGTTCGCCAACTTCATCAGTTCGGCGGCGGTGCCTTCTGACCCCACGGCGAAGAGCTTACGCGCTGTTGTTGTGAGACCGATGACAAACGTGGTCGCCAACGAAGAGCTCGAGAACACACGGTTGGTGCAACAGAACGCACAGTTACAACAACAACTTCAGGAAACTCAGAGCAAGCTCGACGAAGCGGTTAGGGAGCTTCAAGAGGGCAAGGCCGTGCATGCCAAAACACTTGAGGAACTTAGAAAACTTCACAAAGATCATGAGGCACAAGGTCAGAAACTTGTCGCAGCACAACAGGCAACAGTTGAGTTGCAAGAAAAACTGAATCTTCTCAAGGGCGCGGGTAGTCCTGCCGCCTCTTCATCTTTGGCTAACGCCAGGCCCCAGCTAGCTAACGTTACGAGCGTTCAAGAAGCTATGAGCAGCGGCACATCACAAGAACCAGCAGAGGGAATTGAGCTAACGACACCTCCTGCAAGTCCAAGAGGTGGCGGGACATCTGGAGCACCTGCAGCACAATAAGCACCATCTGAATTTTGCCACAGCTTCAAGGTGCCCCTCGATCTCTATTACGCGTTTTTGATGTCATCCCTTAACTCAAAAATGCGCTAACGCCTCACAACCCAGTCATAAGTCTGCTTCTCAAGCAAGCTGTTCTGAGCGAGGCGCCCCTGCAGATTCTCAAAATCAACGTGATCGAGATTTTGGTCTTGCGTCACACAGGAAAAAACAACCCGTGTTTCTTGGGTGAGCGGATCTTTATGTAGCTGAATACACTGGCCACAAATTTCTTTCATCATACACTGCATGGGCGAATTGATGCTGCCGATCGCAATATGGTTGGGATTGAGATATTCTTTGAGCACCGTCTTACGAGCGCACGCCACAGCTGCCATCATCCGGTCCGATCCAATGGTAAGAAGATGAGTAACCTCACTCAAGGGAATGGGAGGTTCTAAGGCCGCATAGGCCAAGAGCCCCTCAATCACATTTCCCACATGAGCCTGGTCTTGGGGGCGACTGGGGACAAATCCCGGAGATTCTTCAGAACACCAAATGACGTGATCGGCAATGGTTTCGATTGCCTCAGCCTTAAAACGATCTTCTGGCGTTTTATAGCCTGCCACATAGATGACCCGACTACCTGCCTGTTTCAAGGCGTGTCCAATAGAAAACAAGACCGCATTCCCGAGTCCCCCGCCAATCAGGAGCACCGTTGCTTGGATCGGAATCGTTGTAGGAGTTCCGGTCGGGCCCATGAGGACCACCCGCCCCCCCGGCTTCAAGGAGTGGCACAAAATGGTGGAGGCGCCCATTTCGAGAACAATGAGGGAAATCAACCCCTTCTCTCTATCAACACCAGCCCCCGTCAGGGCAATGCCTTCCATCTCTGGGAGGCCATAGTTTTGGAGACGGAAGAATTGGCCAGGCCTGAAGTTCCTCGCTGCTTGGGGTGCATGGACGATGATTTCAAGAATGGAGGGAGTCAAACGATGAACTTCATGAATCATGCTGTGAAAAAGTGCATCTAAGTTTTGAGCCATACGGAGGGGGGGCCGTTTTTTTAAGGCTTCCAAAAGCGGCCCAACACCCTTTTTTGCACTTGCCATCGCACCGACCACACTGCCTTGATAGATGGGGTGTAAATCGCCAAAGAGGCTCACCCGGTCCTCCCCCTTATACGAAATCAAGAAATCAGGACTCTCAAGAGTGAGATGGGGGTCCTCCCCTTCCAAGGCTCGATTGGGATGGGTACCAATGGCCACCAAAAGGGTGCGACAGGGAAGTGTGAGCATTCCTTCAGGCGTGATCACGTTGAGACTCTCAACTGCCCCATGCACATCGACAGTGATTTCCTCTAAGGTTGCCTGTTCCAGAAAGGTAACCCCCTGCTGCAAGCCCAAGTCCAGTTCTTCCGGATTGAGGATATAACTGGGGGAGTCTTGAAGACGTTTGCGATACACAAGCGTTACGGCCTTCTCCAGGCAAGATCTGTCACCTTGACGTAACGCCCGGGCATCTGCCAAAAACTCTTCCGCAATGTCTCGGTCTTCTGGAGAAAGAGTGGGAGGCAAGCCCCCTAACGCTTCGGTGCGCTTCAAGAATTTTTCAACCTGGATAGGATAATAGGCCAGGGCTTCCGTGGCTGTATCCACAGCCGTGAGCCCTCCCCCTACCACCATGAGAGGCAGGCGAATCTGCAAATTGGCTAAAGAATCCTCTTGGGAAGCCCCTGTGAGTTGCAGAGCCATGAGAAAATCAGAGGCCACCCTCACGCCACGTGCCAAAGCATTTTTCAAGGGCAGGACGGTAGGTTTGCCCGCGCCTAAGCACAACGCCACATGGTCAAAGCCAAGTTCAAAGGCCTGAGGCAACGTCAGGGTTCCCCCCAGCCGCACTCCATCATAGAGGGAAAAATGTGCCCGTCTTTCGAGGAGGAGGCGAATAAGAGTCAGATAATTTTTATCCCACCGTGCCGTAATGCCATATTCAGCAACCCCTCCAAAACCCGTGACTGTCCGCTGACTCAAAGGAACTTTAAGGTCTGCCCACGAGGCAATCGGTTGATTCAGGAGGGTAGGCTCTAGAGGATCAATCTTCAGACCATCAATCCCCACAACTCTGTGGCCCGCATTCAGCAAATAATGGGCCAATGTAAAGCCCGCAGGCCCCATGCCCGCAACCAGCACCTTGTACCCTGTGGAGGGTTTAGGCAGAGGACTCCGCAGATTCAAGGGGTTCCAACGGGATAAAAGCGCATAGATTTCAACACCCCAAGGGAGGTCAAGGACACCCTCAAGGGTTTGAGTTTCAATGCTCGGAATGTCCACAGGGTTTTGCTTTTGAAAGATGCAGGCTTTCTGGCAGGCATTACAGATCCGCCGTCCTGTCGCAGCCACCATGGGATTGTCCACCATGATCATGGCCAAGGCTCCCACCACATGGCCTTTGACACGCAACGCATTCATCTCAGAAATCTTTTGCTCGAGGGGACACCCCTGTTTCTCTTCTGAGAGGCCTTTCGAACAAGAATCCTTAGCTTGGGGATGGCAGATAATACAATAGTTGGCTTGATCAAGCGCTTCTTCAAAAGAAGCTCCCGGGTCTGTGCAGTCAAACCCTTCTCGATGTATAGGGTGAGACGACACTAACAAAGGCCCCTCTTTTTTCAGAGGAATCAAGGCGTTTTGGTCAATTTTTCTGGGAATACGGAACAAGGGGGAGGGCTTATCTTGGTGAATAGCCCATGCGGCGTATTGAGTGGCGATGTATAGGAGATTGGCATCTTCAGTGTCATCCCTGCGATCCGAGCTCTCCAGTGTCATCCCCGACTTAGATAGTCTTAGCCCCCGCTTGCGGGGGGTTAGAATGTCTTGATCGGGGATGACACTGTTGCTTACAGGGGAATGGCCATCAAGAGCCGCTAGAACGTGCCGCGCAAAGGCAAGATCCGTATAGGGTTCTCCCATCAGCTCGCTGAGCGCATCTTTCAACGCAGGCCCCTTAAAAGTTGCGGCCTCTTCTGCTGAAAAAGCTTTCGCAGCTTGACGTTGCACAAATAAGCGCTTACAGCGCCAGAGGGGTGAAAGCGCATAGGTCTCATCCTGAAGAGCCGCAATCTCCTTCTGCACCCGAAAAAGCGCAGCAAGAAAATCTTCCAAATGAGGAGAAATATCGAGTAGAAGTGCACTTTCTTCAAAGCCTGCGGGTGGACATGCACGTGCCATTTGTAGGCGTACGGCAAGAGCGCCCTCCCCTGCCCCTTCGAGGTGCTTCAGAAAATGCTGATCAAGCCGCTCGAGTCCTGAAGATGTATAAAGGTCTTGAAAAGAGAGATCAAACTGTAGGTTCACTTGTTCCTCCAGGTACCACATGTCATCCCAGGCAGTACAGCAACCATATGATTTTGCCATATAACAGGTGTCATCCCCGGCTCTCGCCGCGGCGAAGCCTTTGGCGTAGCCGGGTAGTTCCTCTTATCCCCGATTTTATCGGGGGTTTAGAGGAACTTGACCGGGGACCCAGGGCAACACAAAAACTCTCTTGGCCCTCTGGGTCCCCGGTCAAGACCTTCTAGGACCCCGCACGGCGGGGGCTGAGAAGGTCTAAGCCGGGGATGACACACTTTGACAACCATACCTAATAATTATAACTTTTAGCTAAGAACAAGCGATTCACTCCCCCTCCTCAATATCCCGTCTCACCTTTGGAGAACTTAAAAGGGTCTGCACCCGCTCAGCTTCCTCAAAGGTTTGGTCCGCCACAAACACAAGGCGGGGCGCGATACGCGTTTGAAGCTTGCCCGCCACTTCTTTCCTAAAATACCAGCTCTTTTCTTTGAGGGCTTTAAGAATGTCTGGCAAGTGCTTCCCACGTAAGGGCATCACATAGACGGTTGCGTTCTGCAGATCCGGACTCACCCGTACCTCAGTCACCGTAATGGAGACCGTATCCAACAGAGGATCGCCTGAATGGGCACGGGAGAGGGTTTGAGCGATAATGTGACGGACTTCTTCCCCAACCCGCAGCTGACGTTGGGTAGGTTGTTTTACAGCCATTAGAGTGTCCGAACAATCTCTTCAATTTCAAAGCATTCGATGGAATCACCAACTTTGATATCAGAGTAATTTTCAAAGGCCATGCCGCATTCGTATCCCTCACGGACTTCTTTCACTTCATCTTTCATGCGTTTCAGCGTCTTGAGAGCGCCGACATGAATCACCACATTGTCTCGCAAGAGACGCACTTTGGCACCCCGTTTGACAATCCCTTCTGTGACCATACACCCAGCAACTTTGCCGACTTTTGAGATAAAGAAGACTTCGCGGATTGCAGCAGCACCAAGGTAGTGCTCCCGTAACGTCGGAGCGAGCAATCCGCCAAGCGCTGCTTTGATGTCATCAACCACATCGTAGATAATGGAATAATAGCGGATGGTCACGCCATCGCGGCGAGCCGCTTCCCGCGCTTGCGGATTGGCCCGAACGTTGAACCCGACAATAAGAGCTTGAGAAGCTTTGGCGAGCGTCACATCACTTTCTGTGATTTCGCCCACCGCCGAATGCAAAATGTTCACTTTGACTTCATCTGTTGCGAGCTTTTCAAGGGTTCCGCGAATGGCCTCCATCGACCCCTGCACATCTGATTTGATGATGAGAGGAAGATCTTTGGCTTCCCCTTCCGCAATTTGTGAGAACATTTGCTCCATACTGCCGCGTGCAGAAAGGGCAGACTTTGCCTCCCGTGCGCGGCGTTGCCGGAATTCAGAAATCTCACGCGCCTGGGTTTCGCTCTCCGTGACCGTAAAATCGTCCCCTGCCATCGGCGCCCCATTGAATCCGATGACCTCCACAGGAAGAGAAGGTCCAGCCGTTTCAATCGACTTGCCGTGATCGCTCACAAGGGCACGAACGCGACCATATTCAGCGCCTGCCACAAAAATGTCCCCAACTTTGAGAGTTCCTTTTTGAATGAGCACAGTCGAAACAATGCCGCGTCCTTTTTCAAGCTTTGATTCAATAATGACGCCTTCAGCGGCCCGTGTCGGATTCGCCTTCAACTCTAAAACTTCAGCTTGCAACAGAATTGTTTCTTCAAGCTTATCAAGGTTTGTCCCTTGTTTCGCCGAGACCTCAACATCGAGAATATCACCGCCCACCTTTTCAAGGAAAATTTCGTGCTGCATCAACATATTGCGCACTCTTTCAGGATCCGCCCCCGGCTTATCAATTTTATTGATCGCAACAATGACGGGAACACCCGCTGCCTTCGCATGACGAATCGCCTCAATCGTTTGATCCTTCACACCATCATCAGCAGCCACAACAAGGACGACGATATCCGTAACGTTCGCTCCCCGTGCTCTCATTTCTGTAAAGGCGGCATGTCCTGGGGTATCAATAAAGGTAATCTTATTGCCAGATTTTAAAGTAACCTGGTAAGCCCCAATATGCTGCGTAATACCGCCAGCTTCTCCAGAAACCACATCCGTTTTTCGCAAAGCGTCAAGAAGGGATGTTTTTCCATGGTCCACAT
>JABDEE010000035.1 GCA_013287205.1 Alphaproteobacteria bacterium | reverse complement strand
AAAAAGGCCAGCTCCGGCTCCCATGCCGCCGCCGCCACCCATCTGCGCATTTCCACCTTCCCCCCCTGTTGCCGTCGTATTCTGAAGGGTAAGATTGGAGAAGCTTGCGTGGAGAGGGGGCATAGCCAGGCCTCCCACAAAGAAGCCACGATAAGTGTTATTCCCATTAATCGTTGTGATATTCTTGCCTGTCCCCCCTGTTATTATCAAATTATTTGAGATGAGAGGGAGAGAAGCCGATAAATGGATTATCTGTGGTGTCGTTGAAGAAAGGTTGACTGTTTGCGTTCCACTAGGGACTCCATTCATACGACTGCGGAGAGCTGTATCCGATCCCCACCCAGGTGTTCCAGCTGCCAGCACACCGAGAAGAAGAAGGCCCTTGCCCAAGAGGCGAGGAGCCCTCATCTTGCTTGAACCCTTTTTCCGCGGGGATGACAAAATCTGCTGACTTCTGAACCCCATGCTTTTTATCCTTCTTTCGTCATGTTTCTCCGTACCAAGAACACTATAAAAAGAGGCAAAAAACACCAGAGCCAAGAAAGGGCCCTCCAATCGTAAGGCGAACCATAGACCAAAAAGGGACAAAAAGGAAGAGGGGGGTCAAAGAAGAGGGGATCACAAAACCAACGTGATATCCCTACCCAACCTGGCGCGCCTTCACCACCCGGCTCAAGGTGAGGGCATGGACTTCTGCAGCACCTGCTTTGCGGAGCGCCTTTGTGCATCCGTTGAGGGTTGCACCTGTGGTGAACACATCATCGATGAGGAAAATGGTACGTCCTTTTAAAGCGGATTTCTTGTTTTCGTGTACGCGAAAGGCGCCGGCGACATTTGTGGTGCGTTCTTTGGCGGAGAGGGTGCCTTGAGAGGGTGTTTTGCGGGTGCGCAGAAGGGTTGTGGGGAGATAGGTCCATCCCTTTGTTTTTGCGAGCGCGCGAGCGAGAAGGGCGGCTTGGTTATAGGTGCGCATAAAGAGGCGTATTCGGTGGAGGGGGACAGGAATGCAGAGGATATCTTGCTTTTCTTCTGCAACGCGCGCCATCCATTGGACAAAAAGGGGGAGAGTGTTGAGGACATCCAGATGCTTGAATTTGAGGATGAGCTCTTTGCTTTCTGTCGTATAGGCAAAAACGGAGCGTGCGGTTGTAAAGGCGGGGCGTTCATAAAGGCAGGCGCCACACAGAGCACCGTCTTCGATCTCAAATTCGAAAGGGAGTCCGCAGCAGGCGCAGACGGGGGCTGAGATAAAAGGAATCAGAGGCCAACAGCGGGTGCAGAGGCCGGGGTGTTCGCCTAAGATGTCTCCGCATTTGATGCACCTGAGGGGGATGAGAAAATCCAGTGTTTTCTTAAAGAGTGAAGGGATGCCCTGCATATCGACACGCTGCTTCTAAGGTGTTGCGGAGGAGGGAGGCAATGGTCATGGGGCCCACCCCACCGGGGACGGGGGTGATGGCGTCTGTTTGCGCGCAGGCGGCTTTAAAATCCACATCGCCTGTGATGTCGCCTGAGGGGAGGCGGTTCATGCCAACATCAATGACGGTGGCCCCCTTTTTGATCCAGTTTCCCTGAATAAAATGGGGCTTTCCAATGGCAACGACGAGGATGTCGGCGGTTTGGCAGAGTTCTGGGAGATTGCGCGTCTGGGAGTGGGCCATCCACAGGGTGCATCCTTGTTCGAGGAGGAGCATCCCCATGGGGCGGCCCACCAGGAGAGAGCGGCCAACGACGCCTGCGGTGAGCCCTTTAAAATCGCTATGAACGGTTTTGAGGAGGGCGAGACAGCCTAAGGGGGTGCAGGGGGTGAATCCGCTAGGCAATCCTTGAAAAAGCTTTCCTGCATTGAGAGGATGCAGGCCATCCACATCCTTCGCAGGCTCAATAAGGGAGAGAAAAGCGAGGGGATCGAGGGGGGCGGGAAGAGGCAGTTGGAGGATAATGCCATGAATGGCAGGGTTTTGGTTGAGGCCTTCAATGGCGGTTTTTAACACCTCTGGTGAGATGGTGGTAGGATAGGTGTGTTCCTCAAAATGATAGCCCAGCTCGCGGGCTTGGGCCCCTTTGCGTGTGACATAGATTTGGCTTGCCGGGTCAGTTCCGATGCGTAAAACAGCAAGCCCCGGCCGGATCCCTGTCTCTTTTTCAAGACGGTGGGTGAGGGCGAACAGTCGGGTTTTAAGGGTTTGGGCCAGGTCCCGTCCGTTAATGAAAGCACCCCTCACCCAATAAGAGGCAGGATAGGTGCCATTTTGAACATCAGCATGCGAATCACCGCTTGGATAAACCACGCGATGACAATGACAACCAGGGGAGAAAAATCCATGGCTCCCATTGTTGGTAATAGGTTACGCACCCGGGCAAGGAGAGGTTCAGTGACACGGGACAGAAATTCAGAAACCATGATCACAAGGTTGTTTTTACGGTTGATCACTTGGAAGCTAATCAACCAGGACATCACCGCATTTGCGATGATGATCCAGACATAAATTCCAATGACGGTGTTTAAAACAGTGAGGAGGGGAATGAGGAGGACGTCCATTTTTTTTCCTTCTTGCGGGGGAGTCGAAATGACCCTTTATATTATTGTTTTCATCTTACATGAATTTTTTCTCATTTTCTACCTTTTTGAGGATGCCTACTTCCCGCCCGATAATCTTGCCCACTTTTGTCCTCGGCTATAAGAAACTCTAATGGCTTAGCTATGACGCGGGATGGGGCTGTCGAGAACCACAAAAAAAAGGGCCCCCAAACGTGGGAGCCCTCTTTTCTGTTATAGGTCGTTTCAGATTCACTTACTTTTTGGGTCTGAATCTGAATCTGAATCTGAATCTGAATTGTATCCACCCAAGCTCGTTAGGTCCATGTTAAGGTCTTTAATCACTTGCTGACCTACTTTCCGTTTCGGCTGATGCGTCTCATCTTGTACCAAGGGTATAAGATTGCTTGTTAAACGTGCTGTGAGCTTGTCGTCGTGCCTTACGAGAGGCCACAGTCTTATTACCTCGCTTCTCGCATCGTCACTATAGGTTCCGGCATCCGCGGCAGCTTTTATTGTATCCACAAGTGCTGTCGCATTGTCTTTATGCTGGGCTAACACGGTCTCCTTGTGTTTTTGTAGCAGCAGGGCTGCACCTTCTTTGCCCGCGTCAGCGTCCTCTTGTAGAGTTTGCAAGGTTTTTGCGGCAGCTTGTTTTGCTGCAGTGGCCTCTTCTTCTGCTTTTGCCCGTTTTTCTTCGAAAGCTTTTCGCGCTAGAACTTTTTTCTCTTTATCTTTCTCTGCAGCCTCAGTGCCTCTTCTTTCCTTTTGAATGGCCCTCCGAGCTTCAACATATTGTTCCTTTGCCAGTGCTTCTGCGTCAGTGGCACTCTTTAGAGCGGCCTGCGCATCGCGCTCTGCAGCCACAAAGTCAAGGAGGTTCCTCTCTTCTTCTGAGATAGCGTCCTTGTCGGGCGGGGACGCCGCCCTTAGACGTGCTATTTTAGCTTCATGCTCTGTACGAAGTCGCGTTTCCTCTATGGCCTCCTGAGTCAATCGCTTTACTGTTTCGCCATGCTTTTTTCGCTCTGTATCCCGTTGTGCCACATTTGCTAAGAGGGTCTCCATTGTTGTTGCCGCCGGTTTCGCAGAAGCTGCTGCAGGAGCCGCTGCTGCTGCCTGTGCTTCTGCCGCTGCCTGTGCTGCTGCTGCCTGTGCTGCTGCTGCTGCCTGTGCTGCTGCTGCCTGTGCTCTCGCTCTGACATCTGCTGCATTGGCTGGTGCCGCGGTGGCGAGAAGCGTAACCGCCATGAGCGAAACTCCTCCTAAAATTCTTGTTAAGTTTTTCATCATTACTCTCCATACTGTGATTCACCTAGTCCAATGCTAGTGAACTTCACCTTAGTATGTGCAGGGAAAGGGTGTCAAGAGCATTGAATTTTTTCTTCTTGAGGGAATGAGCACAGCTTCTTCCTAAACGATAATGCTTAATTATTTGAGACGGTTTTCTATTTATCGCTTGAGTTCATGTGATATCATGCTTAATCTCATGGGTCTCTCGTTTTGTCTATATTAATAGAGGATAGCTATGATTACGGTTCGTTTTCCCGATGGAACATCTAAACCTTTCTCCAAGGGAGTCAGTGGGTGGGAAGTTGCAAAATCTTTGAGTGTCAGCTTGGCGAAAGAGGCTGTGGCTGTGCGTGTGGATAATCAATTGTGGGATCTGACCCGTTCCATTGACCAAGATGTTTCTCTTGAAGTGATTAAAAGAGCTTCAGAGGAGGGGCTCGATATCTTGCGCCATGACGCAGCCCATGTGTTTGCTGAGGCCGTCAAGGAACTTTACCCAGAGACGCAAATCACCATTGGGCCTGCCATTGAAAATGGGTTCTATTATGATTTGTATCGTGAAGAGTCATTTACACCTGAAGATTTGCTCCGTCTTGAAACGCGCATGCATGACATTGTGAATCGAGATGAGCCTTTTACCCGGGAAGTCTGGGATCGAAAGGAAGCTATCGCTTTTTTTAAGAGCATTGGAGAATTTTTTAAGGCAGAAATTATTGAAGATTTGCCGGGGACGGACGAAATTACATTGTACCGTCAGGGAAATTTCATTGATTTATGCCGAGGTCCTCATTTGCCGTCGACAGGAAAGTTGGGGCATGGATTTAAATTAACGAAGCTTGCGGGGGCTTATTGGCGCGGCGACCAAAAAAATCAGATGCTTCAGCGGGTCTATGGGACGGCGTGGAGTTCGGAGAAGGATCTCCAAGCTTATCTTGCGCGCTTGGAAGAGGCAGAAAAACGAGATCATCGTCGTTTGGGCAAGGAAATGGATCTGTTCCACATGCAGGAAGAGGCAGTGGGGAGTGTGTTCTGGCATCCTAAGGGCTGGACCCTTTACCGGATTCTGGAAAACTATATCCGGGATAAAATGACCGAGGATGGGTATGTGGAGGTGCGCACCCCCCAGCTTGTCGACCGTAGTTTGTGGGAGACCTCGGGCCACTGGGAGAAATTCGGGGAACATATGTTTACGGTCGAGGCTGAGAATAAAATTCTGGCGCTTAAGCCGATGAATTGTCCCTGTCATGTGCAGATTTTTCGTCAGGGCTTAAAAAGCTATCGAGATCTTCCCTTGCGCATGGGAGAATTTGGTTCCTGCATGCGCAATGAACCCTCAGGGGCTCTCCATGGGCTCACCCGTGTGCGGAGTTTTGTGCAGGATGATGCCCACATTTTTTGTCGGGAAGATCAAATTGAAGAGGAGACCCGCAAATTTTGTCGTTCTCTTTTGAATGTGTATCAAGAATTGGGCTTTGAAGAAATTATTGTAAAGTTCTCTGATCGTCCCTCGACACGCGCGGGAGAGGACGCGGTGTGGGATAAAGCGGAGGCTGCACTTGAAGCAGGAGCACGGGCTTCAGGGCTGAGTTACACGTTGAATCCCGGGGAGGGGGCTTTCTATGGTCCAAAGCTTGAATTTGTCATTAAGGATGCGATTGGGCGGGAATGGCAGTGTGGGACCTTTCAACTTGACTTCGTCTTGCCCGAGCGTTTGGATGCCTCCTATATTGGAGAAGATGGGAAGAAACATCGTCCTGTCATGTTGCATCGGGTCATCCTCGGGTCGATGGAGCGTTTCATTGGTGTCTTTATTGAACATTATGGTGGCAAGTTCCCGTTGTGGTGTGCACCTGTGCAAGCAGCGGTTGCAACCGTGACCCAAGAAGGGGAGGGGTATGCTCATACAGTTTTAGAAAAGCTGAAGGCCGCAGGCTTGCGCGCAGAAGGTTGTTTTAAGAACGAGAAGATTAATTATAAAGTTCGCGAGCTCAGTCTTCAAAAAGTGCCCTACATTCTTGTTGTGGGTAAAAAAGAAGCGGAGGAGGGAACGGTGGCTTTGAGAAAACTCGGAGGAGAAACCCAAGAAGTCCTTACACTTGATGCTGCCATTGAGAGGTTGAGAGAAGAAGCAATCGCGCCGCATAAGAGGAATGATCACTGATAACAATGCTTATCCAAAAATCTATGTCATCCCAGGCTTAGTACCTCTTTTCCTCCGCTCTGCGGGGGTAGAGGTACTTGACCTGGGGTCCAGGAGCTAAGGTAAGGAAGAATTTTCGTGTTGCCCTGGATCCCAGATGAAGAAAACACTAACGTTTTCTTCTAGAAAACGAAGGTTTTCTAGCTCTGGGATGACACGCTTGAGTAAATGTGTTGGGTAGTAAGCTACTGCTACACTTTCTGCTACACTGCTACACTGTTTTCTGCTACACTGGCTGTTCAATAGCACCGTTCAATAACCAAAAGGAGAAGTTTACATATCTAAGATTATAAGAGAAGACAAGGAGATCGCGCATAATGGTCCCCGGGTCAATGAGAAGATTTTCGCTCCCAAAGTCCGTCTTGTGGATGAGGAGGGGGAGATGATAGGTGTTATTTCTCACAAGGAAGCTCTTGAACGAGCTTACAAGGTTGGGCTTGATCTTGTTGAGGTTTCTCCGAATGCAGAGCCGCCCGTTTGTAAGATTCTGGATTATGGTAAATTTCGCTTCGAAGAGCAAAAACGTCAGTCAGAGATGCGTAAAAAGCGCAAAATCATTGAAGTTAAGGAAATTCAGTTACGTCCCGGCATCGATACCCATGACTTTGATGTCAAGATGCGCAATGCACGTCGGTTTGTCGAAGAGGGAGACAAGCTAAAAGTCACATTGCGGTTTCAGGGACGCGAGCTGTCTCACCAAGAATTGGGTGTTGAAGTGCTCAACCGTGTCAAAGAAACCCTGCAGGATATTGCAAAAGTGGAGCAATTTCCAAAATTAGAAGGCAAGCGGATGATTATGGTGATGGGACCGA
>JABDEE010000034.1 GCA_013287205.1 Alphaproteobacteria bacterium | reverse complement strand
CCTTGTACCAAGAGGGGGTTCAGGTGGTGCACCAGAATACCATTTACACCTGTCGTCTCACTCATACGTCAGGGCTCCTCTTTGAGGAAGAAGAGAGGGACACGTGGGCAATACAAAGGCAAATTGTAACACCTCTGGGGAGCGCCGCACGCCCCTCTTTCTTTCTCACAGAACGCGGCTATCAAGCCGCAGATCATGCTCTTGAACGGGCAAAAGCAATTCTTGCAAAAAGCGCGCGGGCCATTGAAGTTTCCTTTGAAGGCCCCTGGGAAACCTTGAAAGAGGTGACAACCGATACCACGATTTCACTCAATGATCCCCGCCTTCCGAATGGCAAGGTGCGTGGTAAAGTTGTGCGCTACGCTCTGCACGTCAAAGGAGAAACAGGAGCACGGTTTGTCCACGTAACCCTTGCCTGTGCCGTTGGAGCAAAACAGGCGCCACCCTTGCCGCTTCCCCTGAAAACGCCCGAGGCTTACAGCACACCCGACTACCAAGATCATGACCACACACTTCGCCGCACCCCTTCGGGATTGGAATATTTTTGCTATGATGCGCATCAACCGCCCTTAAGAGAACGCGGCCCCCTCTTACGACACATTGAGCTGAGCAATGGACCTGAAGAACAAGAAGCCGTGATGAGTGAACAAAGATCTCGTGCCTCCCTCCTCCAAGCCCTTGCCCAGATCCCAACACACGTGCGTCTCTACTTTCGGGATCTACGGACGAAGGATCAGCTTGAGCATGTGATCCCCGTCACAGCCGTTCGCCCGTGGGCCGCTCCGGAGCAAGTCATTATAACAGGAGTCGGAAAACAGGAATCAGGAAAACAATCCTGACGCCTGTTTCCTGCCCTCTCTTTCCTGTTATTCGCACAACCCTTGCTGAATCGCAGCATTCTTGATGGCTTTGCGGAGTTTGATGAAAGCACTCGCCTCAATCTGACGCACACGCTCACGGGAAACCCCAAGGGAGTCGGCAATGACCTCCAAGGTGACCGGCTTATCCTTCAGGCGCCGCTCTCGAATGATCAGCTGTTCGCGGGGATTAAGAGACTGCATCGCCTCATCCAGGAGAACATGATAAGTCTTCGCTTCATCCCGTTCGAGGAGCTTCTCCCCATGATCAGCCGCTTCGTCCTCGAGCCAATCTTGCCACTCTCCCCCTTCCGCTTCTGCGACAGGGGCATTGAGGGAATAATCGGGACCACTCATCCGCTTACTCATCTCCACCACATCTTGTTCCGTGACGTGGAGGTCGGTTGCAATGCTCTTAATTGTTTGAGGCGATAGGGACCGTTCCTCCACGGTTTGGAGTTTTTCGCGCAACCGCCCGAGATTAAAGAAAAGCTTTTTCTGCGCCGCCGTGGTGCCAATCTTAACCAAGGACCAGGAGTGGAGGATATATTCTTGGATATTCGCCTTCACCCACCACATGGCATAGGTTGAGAAACGAAAGCCTTTGTCGGGATCGAATTTACGCAAAGCTTGCATGAGGCCAATGTTGCCTTCCGCAATCAAATCCCCCACCGGCAAACCATAGCCCCGATACCCATTGGCAATCTTTGCCACAAGGCGCAAGTGGGAAGCCACAAGCTTTTCGGCAGCCTTTGGGTCTTGGTTTTGCTGCCACTGTTTTGCGAGCGTATATTCCTCAGCAGGACCCAGGATTGGAAATTTCCGAATCTCAAGCAGATACCGCCTGAGACCATCAACCACACTGGGAGCTCTTGGGATATTTTTTAGAGGTTTATCAGACATAGGCTCAATCGATTCAGGGTTTTATGTGAGGGAGTGTAGCACATCGATCAGCATTCGTATATCCGCCGGAAGATCCGTTGAAAAAACCTTTTGTTCGCCTGTTGTGGGGTGAGAAAAAGAGAGCTCTTTTGCGTGCAACGCCTGACGTTTGGCGGGCCACTGGTCTTTCAAAAAAGCTTTGAGCGTCTCCGGCATAGCGCGGGGCGGCTTTCCATACAGCGCATCCCCAATAAGAGGGTGATCTTGGGAGGTAAGATGTACGCGAATTTGATGAGTCCGACCCGTATCAAGCCGGCACTCGATAACACTCGCAAGACGCCCAAAGTATTGCAGGACTTTACAATGGGTGCGGGCAAATCGCCCTTCTGGATGCAGCGTCATTTTCTGACGATTGCGGGTATCCCGTGCAATAGCCCCTTCAATGGTGTCGAGCTTATGAGGGACCATCCCCCAAGCGACAGCATGATAGACCCGCTTCATCGCGCGACTCGCAATCTGCTCACTTAAGTGATGATGAGTGTGATCATTTTTTGCAACCACCAGCAATCCACTTGTTTCCTTATCTAAACGGTGGACAATGCCAGGGCGCCTCACCCCATTAATGCCAGAAAGGCTGGTCCCACAGTGGTAGAGAAGCGCGTTCACCAGCGTATCATCAAGATGTCCAGGGGCCGGATGGGTTACCATGTTGGGGGGTTTGTTAATGACAATAAGGTCTGCATCTTCATAGACAATGTCCAGAGGGATATTGCGCGGTTGAGGAGTCGGATCAATGAGGGGCGGAAGGGTGACGCGAATCTCCATCCCTTCCCGCGCCTTACAAGACGCATCATTTAAGCAAATGCCATCAACCGTAATATTTCCCTGGGCAATGAGCTCCTGCAACCGGGTGCGTGAAAATTCTGGCAAATGAGTGGCCAGCACTTTATCGAGCCTGAGGCCCGCATCTTCAGGGGAAAGGATGAATTTTGGGACTGTCCCCCCTTTGTCATTCTCGGGGCTTTGTTGTTCGCAGAAAAACATTAGCTTTGCTTAGACCCGAGGATCTGCAAGCGCCTTTTTTTTTTCAGATCCTCGGCTACAAGAAACTCTAATGTTTTCGAAGGAAAACAAAGAGTTTCTAATACCAAGGATGACAAATGGGGGGAAAACTGATGGGTGGTAAGTCGACTCACTGCAAGCCCTACAACGACGTAGCAGCCAGCGACGCACTATCGTATTTTTTGAATTTATGATTGGTGATAAAATGCTGAAGGTCTTTTGTATAGGCCGTCCCCCGTACAGAATATTTCTTCAGCTGCGGAGCCAAGGTATAGCCACAAAGCGTGTGCCCCTGTTGTCGCAAAGTTGCGCGTTCATCCCGAAAGCCTGCATAAGCCACATGACGATTGAGATTATGGATATAGGCCGTGACATTATGAAGAAGGCTTTCAAACGCCATAACCTTCTTTTTGGTTGCCATGTGTCCAAAAGTAGAGTTTTTCGCAAGAGCAGCGGGAGATTTCCCCCACCCTGATTCGAGCGCCCCTTGCGCAAGGGCCAGAGAGGGCGGCACAACATCCACATGCTTCAGTAATGTGCGAATCTTCGAAGAGCACCGATAGTGAGAAGCCAGCTTGCTCAGCCACAGTTTCTCCCCAGGCGTAAGGCGCTTTCCCTCCACTTGTTTCTCTTGAAGCTCCAAAAGACGAGTCCGATCGGCCAAAATGCCTTCATTGACCTGCAGAATATGCGGTAACACCGCTTTGACAAAGAGGGCCTTAGCTCCCTTTTTGGCATGCTTTTGTGCTTTTGGTTTCCCCGGAAGCTTTGCAAGGTACAGACGGGGGACAGCTTTTGTCTGTGTCAGATCAAAATCCTCAAAGATCTTCGCAAGTTCTTTGACTGTTTCAACCTGAAACTGCCCATCCGACCGCAACTTAAGATTCTCGGCAGAATGACTGCTCAAGGCCAGGGATCCAACAGACGAAGACGACTCAGGAGAACGCAAATAACCACAACCAACCTGATCAACGAACAGGATCGCTACTGCAATCAGGAAAAAGGTATGAAATCTCGATTTTTCGATTGTCATCTCTCCACAGCCCTCACTTCTTGAACTTCTGGAACATAATGGCGCAACATATTCTCAATGCCAGCTTTCAACGTTGCTGACGAGCTGGGACACCCAGCACAAGCGCCTTGCATCCGCACATATAGCACACCGTCTTCAAAACGGTCAAATACAATATCCCCCCCATCCATAGCGACCGCGGGACGGATGCGATCATCCAAAAGCTCCTTAATCTGAGCCACAATCGGATCATCGTCCTCAGGCGTGTCCTGTGCAACCTCTGTCCCATACAGTAAAGGCTGATGGGTCACGAAATGCTCCATGATCACCCCGAGAATCGCGGGTTTAAGGACAGCCCAGTGAACGTCTTCTGCTTTTGTCACCGTAATAAAGTCAGCCCCAAAGAATACCCCCATCACCCCTTCTTGGGCAAAAAGCTTCACTCCCAAGGGCGAAACGACAGCTGCCTCAGCAGACGGCAGGTCCAACGTTCCTTCCGTCATGACAACACGACCCGGAAGAAATTTTAAGGTGGTTGGATTCGGTGTTTCTTCAGTTTGTATAAACAATTGTTCTGATGCTCACGCTTAATTTATTTAATACTTATTCTAATACACGCAAACGTTTTCCAATGCAAGTTCTTTTTGATGCTGCCCTCCCCACGCAACATTAAAAAATATTCTTTACTTTGTTTATACAATATTAATACTTTAATGATACCATTCTTTTATAAGCGTATTTATTCTTTGTGTGTCAAGTGCGCTTTTTTAACCCTCAATAAGGAGAATGATGATGAAAGTAAACGTATTAGTGAAAATGTCTTTGATTTTAGCCGCGATGCTCTGCACCCAACAAGCCTCAGCTTGCAGCAGATGTGTAGCCAAAACCCTTGACGCAAGCATGGTGCGCGGTGTGGCCGTCGACGTGGAATAAGGAACTCCTAAAATCGAGGGGGAGGCCACGTGCCTCCCCTCACATTTATAAAGCAGGAGACCACACATGAAAGTAGTCACAAAAACAACCCTACTGATGGCTGTCCTAGCCGTCGCAGGCGGAGCCCTCTTCACAGAGGCAGCCGTGGCAGCGAAGGGGACGCCAACACCCTTGGCAAAGCCGATGACTGAAAAACCAATGACTGAAAAACCGATTGTTGCAGAACCAACACGCATGCAGTCAACGCCGACAAAGACTGACACTCGCACACCGCCAACGCCGGTATGCACAACGGGATACGACTGTATACGTTATGGCCACCACCGGTGTTGTCACGGACCTCAAACAAACACCTAGAGGACCCTACCAACCAATCTCCCGCAAACAAGGGGTAGGAGAGAGCGCCAGAACAACAAGGAGAAAGTCTTAAAAAATCTGTACGAGGGAGGATTGACCCCTCACTCTACACTCATAAAACAGGAGACCACACATGAAAGTATTCACAAAAACAACCCGACTGATGGCAGCACTAGCCATCGCTGGCGGAACCCTCTTCACAGAGACAGCCGTGGCGGATAACACAGCTGCGCCTTCTTGCCCACAGGGGTATCAGTATGATCCCCAAGGGACCGATGACTTCTCTGAGCCGGGTTGTTACTCCATTCATTAAGATAAGCAGAAAAGCTTGTCATCCCCTGCTGTGGTGGGGGATGGGCAGGCTGCTCCCTCACTTCTCCGACGGCGGCCTATCCTCGCCCATCCCCTCAAGCGCGCTCATAAAATCCGCAGACAGCTGACGGAGCGTACGCACCCCTCGGCCCAGAGCCCGTAAAACCCCGGGAAGCTCTTTGGGGCCAATCATCACAAACGCCAGCAAGGCAATAACGAGGATTTCGATGCCCCCGGCGAGACTCATGCGTCTTTCTCAGGCGTGACATCCCGATCCTTCGTCAGGAGCGGCGGTTTGTCCTCTTCCTCCCGTAAGCCTTGTTTGAAGGCTTTCAACCCCTTGGCCAGCTCCGCCATAATGGACGGCAGTTTGCCCGCTCCAAAGACAAGGAGAACGGCAATTAAAACTAGCAGAAGATGACTCAGACTTAAGCCCATAGCAGGATCCTTTTTGTATTTGTCATAACAATGACTTTGCCACACACCCGGTGTCATCCCCGATCAACATGAAAATTCTTTCATACTTTGGCTCCTGGGTCCCAGGTCAAGTGCCCCTAGACCCCCGATAAATCGGGGGAAAGAGGCACTAAGCCTGGGATGACACCTGTTATACAGCACCGTGTGTTTCCCCACTATCCCCTCCCCTTTCTTGCTCTGTCAATCTTTTTCAATATTTGTCATCCCCGCGAAAGCGGGGACCCAGACAACAATTCTTTTGTTTCAAAGACTTTCTGTGTTAAATTCCCAAAAAAGTTTAAGTTTAATCTGGATCCCTGCTTCCGCAGGGATGACAGCAGAAGGTATGATGACCAATCTCAATACCACACCCATGAAGAAAGCACTCCTTGAGGCAGAAGCAGCAGCGACAGCCGATGAAGTGCCTGTGGGTGCCGTCATTGTGGACACCCTATCAGGGGAAATCATTGCCACCGCTCACAATGAAATGTGCAGCCAAGGCAATCCCTTGGCCCATGCAGAGCTCTTGGTCCTCCAAAAGGCGTGCCACACTTTGGGTAAAGGACGGCTCGAGACTTGCGACCTCTACGTCACCTTAGAGCCCTGCCCCATGTGCGCCCAGGCCATCAGCTTTGCGCGCATCCGACGCCTCTATTTTGGGGCCTATGATCCAAAGGGCGGAGGCGTCGATCATGGGGCCCGCATTTTTAATGCCTCCTCCTGTCACCACATCCCCGAAGTCATTGGTGGCCTTGAGGAACAACAATGTGGGGAGCTACTGGTCACTTTCTTTAAACAAAAACGGGAGATCCAATCATGATCACACACCTGTCCCAGAGAAGCGTTTTTGAGATCACAGGCCCAGACCGTGCAGCCTTCCTGCAAGGTCTCATCACCAATGATATCCACAAGGTTACCCCCATTTACACACTCCTCCTTAATCCAAAGGGACGCTTTCTCTTTGACCTCTTCATCACGGAAAGGGAGGGAGCCTATCTCATCGATGCGGAAGCCGCACGCCTCAATGAGCTCATCAAAAAATTGACCCTCCATAAACTCCGCTCCCAAGTAACCCTGACCCCGCGCCCCGATCTCCACGTCTTTGCAATCTGGGGACCGGAAGCCTCTCAGTATCCCACGGATCCGCGCCTCCCTGCGTTAGGAGCAAGAGTCATTCAAGAATCCAAAACATCAGACACGTCCCTTG
>JABDEE010000033.1:2051-7352 GCA_013287205.1 Alphaproteobacteria bacterium | reverse complement strand
AGAAGAAACTGAGGGAGCTGCTGAAGAAGAAACTGCTGTAGAAGCAGAGGCAGACTCTGAAGGTGCAGCTGAAGTGGAAACACCTGCTGAAGGCGAATAAGCCATTGATAACGGAGGGGTGTCATCCCCGACTTAGATCTTCTTAGTCCCCACTTTGTGGGGGATTAGAAGATCTTGATCGGGGACTCAGGGAAAACCAAAAATTCTTTCATACCTTGGCCCCTGGATTCCAGGTCAAGTGCCTCTAGGTCCCCGACGATATCGGAGAAAAGAGCCACTAAGCCTGGGATGACACTATTAATACGTGGCAAAAATCATATGGTTTCTACACAACCCACAAGACACCTCCTCGTAGGCCTCGGAAATCCAGGGGAAGGATACGCCCAGAATCGTCATAACGTAGGCTTCATGTGTGTCGATGAAATCCACCGCAGCTATGGCTTTTCTCCTTGGAAAGCAAAGTTTTCGGGGCTCCTCGCAGAAGGGTCAATTGATCAACAGAAAGCGATCCTCTTTAAACCTTTGATCTACATGAACCGGTCGGGGCGCCCCATTGTGGAGGTCTCAAGTTTTTTTAAAATTACGCCCGATCACATCATTGTCTTTCATGATGACCTCGATTTACCTCCCGGAACGGTGCGCGTTAAGCAAGGGGGCGGGCATGGAGGGCACAATGGCCTCAGGGATTTGGATGCCCATCTGGGAAAGGACTACTGGCGTGTCCGCATTGGTATTGGGCGTCCTTTGCATAAAGAACAGGTCAGCCCTTATGTGTTGTCAAATTTTTCAAAAGAAGACCGAAGATGGCTTGACTTCTTATTGCCATTGCTCGCAGATGAAGTCCATCTTTTACTCACCCCCACCCCGCAAGCATACGGTGCACGGGTGATGACCCTCACAACCTTGGAGAAATAGCATGGGATTTAAATGTGGTATCGTTGGGCTTCCAAACGTGGGAAAATCAACGCTTTTCAATGCTCTCACTGCAACAGCAAGTGCTGAGGCTGCCAATTACCCTTTTTGTACAATTGAGCCGAATGTGGGACGGGTGGGTGTGCCTGATAAGCGTCTCCAAGATCTTGCCCAGGTTGCCAAATCAGCAAAGATCATCCCCACGCAGCTTGAATTTGTTGATATTGCAGGGCTTGTGCGGGGGGCAAGCCAGGGAGAGGGGCTTGGCAACCAATTCCTGGGGCATATCCGCGAAGTGGATGCCATCATTCATGTGGTGCGCTGTTTTGAAGATACGGATATCACGCACGTAGAAGGAACCATCGATCCCCTCCGTGATATTGAGATTATTGAAACAGAGCTGATGCTTGCAGATCTTGAAAGTTTGGAAAAACGCATTCCGGCCCTAGATAAGAAAATTCGGACAAAAGATCCCATTGCTATTGCGCAACTGCCTCTGATGGAACGCGCCCTTGAATTGCTCAAGCAAGGCAAACCAGCAAGCCTTATGCAATGTACGCCGGAAGAGCGTGAGGAACTGAAGCGCCTCCAACTCATTACGACAAAACCCATCCTCTATGTCTGCAACGTGGCAGAAGACCAAGCAGCAACAGGGAATGCCTTTACAGAGATTGTTAGAGAAAGAGGCCACCCCCTTGCCATCATTTCTGCCGCCATTGAAGCAGAGGTTTCGTCCCTCGATTCAGAGGAAGAAAAACATGAATTTCTGCAAAGCTTAGGGCTGAATGAAACAGGGCTTGCACGGGTGATTCAAGAAGGGTACGGACTTTTAAATCTTCTTACTTTCTTTACCATCGGTCCGAAGGAAGCTCGCGCGTGGACTGTCTCGAAAGGAGCCAAGGCACCTCAAGCCGCAGGAGAAATCCACACTGATTTTGAGCGGGGATTCATCTGTGCCGAAACAATTTCATCTGAAGATTACATCACCTGCCAGGGAGAAGCGGGAGCAAAGAGCACAGGCAAGCTGCGCCTTGAAGGACGAGATTATGTTGTCCAAGACGGCGATGTCTTCCACTTCCGATTTAATGTGTAAATCTGACTAGGGTTTCTCTTCCTGCGCAGTAATGATCGCCTTGCTGAGACGCAGCGAAGGGAGCTCAACGATTTTATGGATAAAGGCGGCCATTGCCAGGGAATAAATAAAGCCCACGAGAATGGCCCACCAAACGTTAATGCCCTGTTCCATCAGAAAATAAAACATGACAAAACCGGGCACCATATTGCCGACATAAAGAGGATAGCTAATCCGCGCAACCCAATTGATTACCTTGCCAACGATGCCGTTAAACTTAAATTTATAGACATACATATCAAAGAGAAGGAGGCATGAGAAAAATCCAAAGCCGATGAGGTAGGCCCAGAGATGACGTGGCGTTTGCCAATCAAATAAAGGGGAAACAAACGCAGCGCATAAAATGGCGCATAGAAACAGAGTGCGCACCCAAGAAAGTTGCTTTTTATGGAAGGCATAAAGACAAGTGCCCAACGTAATGTAAGCAATAATCTGGAGTTCATGGCGCAGCATCTTGATCATAGGCGGTTCTTCGAGTGGATCTCCCAAAATGTAAAACCCATAAACAATAAGGCTTAAAAGAAGAGTCCAAAAGCACAGCTTCTCCACGAAGTATTTGCGTCCCGTATACCACACAATCCCTGCCAGCAAATAAAATTTGACTTGGACTTCCAAGGTCCAGAAAGACCCATCAATCAAGCGATAGTCGAGAATATCTCTTGTCCACGTGAAGCAAGACAGAACATTGTTTATTGAATAAGGAAAGGGAACGTCGCGATACAGAGAAAAGGCCGCCAAAAAAAGGATTGCTGTTCCAAAGCACACCGCAAAAGTGGGCCAAAGGCGCAAAAATTTATGGAGCAGATAGGTTGGAAAGTTAGGATATCTTTCGAGAGAAGGCAAAATCAAGAAGCCTGAGATCAGAAAAAAAGAAAAGACCATAAGAGGCTGCATATGAATGGGGAGGGAAAGGAGATCTGTAAGGTAAAAGGGATTCGATAAATAAACAGTTTCTGTTTTAACAAACGAAGCAGATGAACGAGGATAGGCAAAGAAATAAATACAAAAATGGTAAAAAACAACCATAAAGGCGCTGATGCCTCTCAAAATATTTAAGATTTCATACTGTTCTTTTTTCATGGAAGTACTGTGCCATATAGTTGGTTTCTTGTCAAGACTTTTAGAACAGTCAGAATAATGCTACGCACCCATAGTGATAAACTGCCCTTTGTGCCGCAATCCCTCGAAAAGAGAAGAGTCCGTCCCTGTCAGCCACACCTGCATATTTAAATGAAGGATCGCCTCGCATAATAGGCCTCTACGGGTCTCATCCAAATGAGCAATAACCTCATCAAGAAGGAGAAGAGGGATAGCACCAGTTTGCAAAGACAACAGATGGGCTGAGGCCATGACAATGGCCAGAAGCATTGTTTTCTGTTCTCCCGTTGAGCAGAGAGCTGCGGGCTGATTTTTTTCGATATAGAAGGCTTGCAGATCGCTGCGATGGGGACCAATAGAGGTGCGTCCCGTTAAACGGGCTCGTTCTCGAGTGTCGCTTAAGAGATGACGAAAGGTCGTTTCTGCCTCCTGGGGTGAGGATGTTTGGGCAAGCAGGGTCTCAACCGTCCCCTCAAGGGAAAGCGTAAGGGGGGGGGAATCCATTCCCTTGGTGGGTGAGCTGGGTTGAGAGTTGGGTGAGGACCTCTTGACGCTTTTGGGTAATGAGGAGACCCGTTTGGACAAGAATCTCCTCGATACTCTCCATCCACCTTGGATCGTAAGTTTCTTGACGCAGGAGGACACTGCGTTCTTTCAAGGCGCGTTCATACTGACTCAAGCGTCCCGCATGGGTTGGATCGATGCCATAGACCAGACGGTCCAAAAATTTGCGCCGTCCTTGAGGGGGATCCAGGAAGAGACGATCCATCTGGGGGGTGAGCCATACTATGGAAGTCCATTCTGTAAGCCGTGCCTGCCCTTTTATTTTTTCCCCATTGATTTTGCTGATACGTCGCTCCCCTTTTTCCGCCTCAGGATCTTGGCCCGTCCCAATGGAGAGGGAAATATCGCCATCCTGAAGAGTGCACGAAAGAGCCCAAGGGGCCAAGCTGCCTTGATGTCTAACCGTTGAAAGGCGGGCATAACGTAAGCCTCGCCCAGGAATAAGGAAGGAAAGGGCCTCGAGTAAATTGGTTTTGCCTGCCCCATTGGAGCCCGTAAGGACCACAGGCATACAGTCAAAAGATTTGTCAAAGGTCTTATAAGAACGAAAATTGGAGAGCTGAAGACGCGTAACACCGCGAGAGGGAACTGAGATCATTGGGGAACAACTGGCTTATGGCGAGCGGAGCGATGGCGTTCGGTGAGTTCAATATCAATGTATTTATCTGTCGTAGCGCTTGAGCTGTGACCCGCATCGTCCCGCACGTGTTCACGGGGACGGCGTTTGACATCATCTGAAAT
Source organism: Alphaproteobacteria bacterium (assembly GCA_013287205.1). Classification (GTDB taxonomy): domain Bacteria; phylum Pseudomonadota; class Alphaproteobacteria; order UBA9655; family UBA9655; genus UBA9655. The sequence continues at coordinate 2,905 of JABDEE010000033.1, read as the reverse complement.
ACCTGTGTGACGCAACCAGTGAACGGTCGCTTCTGCAAGGGCATCCGCATCTTCCTCCAGTCCCTCGAGACGGAGCTGGGCGATGCTTTTATCAAAGCAAAACTGCACAATTTTACGAATGTAGGTGGTACTGGTAATGGGCCCTTTCCCTTTCATGCGGGGCAGAAGAGGAGAAGTATCAGCAGGCGTGGGGAGGGGAGGGAGTTTCAAATGTTTGCGCCAACGCCTGAGGGCGTTGAGGAGAGAATCACTCACGGCGATATCACGTTGTTTGTTGCCTTTTCCAACTGTTGTAAACCACCAATTGTCCATACTATCCCGAAAGAAATGATTCATCCGAGGCTCCCAGCGTTCACTGGCCGCAAGTTCTGAAATCCGTAAATAGAGGGTATAAAACATCGACATCATGAACAAGCTGCGTTCATGGGTGTGGGGATCTGTTTCGGCTAAGTGTTCAGTGAGGCGCATGACAGCGTCCCATTGGAGGACAGAAAGTCGCCGCACTTTCGTCTGTCCCTGTTGTTTGCGCAAAAATTTGCTTTTTTGACGAATGAGGGCCACAGGGTTCATCGGCGCATATTCTTCTTGGAGAAGATAATTAAAGAAGGTGCTCAGAATCGCAAAAATTTCTTTAATGCTTCCCAAAGAAAGATCAAAACCTTGGGCGGTGGGGCGTTCACCCCGCGAATGGGCTGTCTTAGAGAGAGTGACAACAAAAGGACGCCATTCTGGATTGGGGACACGGTGGAGGCCATTTTCGATAAAACGGGGCGTTTTTTTCAGACCGATCCAGGAAGGCGGAGGCTTTTTACAAAAATGGACAAAGGCTTCGATATCCTCGCGCCTCATTTGGG
>JABDEE010000033.1:0-2041 GCA_013287205.1 Alphaproteobacteria bacterium | reverse complement strand
TCATTTGGGGAAGCGTTTTTTGCCTGATAAGAATGCCCCACTGAAGCAGGCGTTCGACTTCCCGACGATAAGAGTTAAAAGTACCCTGGCTTCCCACATAACTTTTAAGAAATTCTTGAGAAATGGTAACGTCTTGGGCTTGTTCAGGCGTTAAAGAGGAAGGAGGACGACACTCATCAATATAGTCCAGGGAGTCAAAAAAAGGGTGGAAGGTGGGCATGAATCAGTATAGCAGTGGCGCAGTGGAGCAGTGTAGCGGTAGAGCCAAAAAGTATAGAAAATTTTTTTCTTCTACCAAGTTTTTATTGAAGCCCATTTTTATAAGAGGTTTCCTTCTGCTACACCGCTACACCGCTACGCTGAGCTAAGCGATCGCCACTTTCTTCTCGCCACGGCGTGTGCCAAGACCGATGCCTTTTGCAATTGTGCTACGACGCTTTGCATAGTTAGGCGCGACCATGGGGTAATTGGAAGGAAGATTCCACCTCTCCCGGTATTGGTCAGGAGACATGTTGTAAGATGTTTTAAGATGACGCTTCAGCATTTTCAACTTCAACCCATCTTCAAGGCAGACAATGTAATCTGGCTGGATGGATTGAGCAATCGGCACGGCTGGCTCTGAACGAGGCGCAAACCGGAAGGACTGCTGAGAATTTAAACGGGTGAGGCTTTGGTAAATCTGTTGAATGAAGGAAGGAACATTTTCCTGCTTCACTTCATGATTTGAAACATAAGACGAAACAATATCTGAAACCATGCTGATAATGTTCAAAGAGTCGTTGGCATCTGCCAGTTTGATGTTGAGAGCTTCGTTCGTGTCTGTCATTTTTATATCTTTCCTGTTTTTAATAAAGGCACAGCGCTTTCTATATTGCATTTAAAAAAATCAAGCAACTTCTTTTTTCATCTTTGTGTCGTTTTAGGGATGAAGCAAAGTGTTTTGTTGGAAAATTTGGGTTGTGGTCAAGGCATTAGGGGGGGTAAAGGGAAAATGATTTGAGACGATTCAGAAAGGAGAAAGAACTGAACTTTCCTTGACGAGGATAGAGGTAGGTGTTAAATCTCTATAAGAAAACTGCAATCAAGCATATGTTTTTATGTCAAGGAACATCTCATTATGACAAAATACTCTCTCACTCAGAAAACCCTTTTAACCCTCGCGGGTCTTTCCATCTTGACCATGACATCCGTTAAGGCAGGGGGGGATCCGGATGGAGATCAGGTGGTTTCTCATGTAAGGCGAGATATGGCAAGGGAGGATGGAGAGCCCAGGCGGCTTCCACAAGAGCCTGCAGTTGTTCTTGGACAGGCGGCAGCAGCCCCGAGCGCTCCTTTCGTCGGCAACACTTTTGACTCGGACGTTTTTGATTCGGACATTGATGGTTCGGATGCCTTTGGTTCCGACATTGCTGGTTCGGATGCCTTTGGTTCCGAATCTTCTGACTCAGGCGTTTCTGATTCAGAGGCTTCTGACGCGGATGAGGAGCGTCCTCGAGCAAGAAGCCAAGAGAGAGAAGAGGATATTGATCTAGCCACTTTGATAGAGGAGGCCGTGGGGCTCTTTGGGGGAAAACCTTATACACTCGTAGATAAGCGCCGGCTTGCTCACAAGTACTATGAGGGGCGCCCAGGTGTCGATCAGGCCGCATGGGATGTTAAGGCGGTGGTCCTTTTGAAAGCAGGGGAGGGCTATTATGAGCTTTCTCTGATGTATAGAGAGGATAGAGCGGGCTTAGAGTTATCCAAAGTCGATCGGAATCGTATCGCTGCCACTTATCTTAATATGCATCGTGAAATATTTCCTGAAATATATAGAAGATACGTGCCCTGGGGGGAGGACGAGCCATCTTCTGATTGGATGGTGTATGGAGTGATGTAGGGTGGAATGATGGAAGCTTAAGGCCCTCTCTCAATAAACTCATCGCAAAACTTTTGCGAACAAAAGAGCGCACTGTCAACTATTCACTTGCGTTTGTTCAGGGAGATGGAATAAACTCCGGCCCGACAGTGTTGTCAAAGCGGGAGGCGAGCCATCGCCCGA
>JABDEE010000032.1 GCA_013287205.1 Alphaproteobacteria bacterium | reverse complement strand
GCAAGGGATGGCAGCCCAAGGGATGCCCCAAGGCGCCCCTCAGCAGGGTGGAATGAATCAAGAAGCGGCCCAAGCCATTGGCGACACAGCACAAGGCGCCCTCGGAACATTGATTGGCACAAATATACCAACATTCCTGTCCCCCCTCGTCACAACGGCACAAAACGTTGTCGGGCACCAGGTCACCAATAAATTGGAAAATGGAGCGCCAGCCCCCCACCCCGGGTCCTATCCAGGAACACCTCAAGCGGCAGGGACGGAAGGCTCAGCCTACCCCCCGGCAACCGCTCCTCATATACCTCATGGACAGCCAGCACTTTCCCCAACCCCAGAAGAAGGGCGGGCGGGAGGCGCATACACCGTCCAACTCGGTGTCTTTGCAGCCCGTGAAAATGCAGACCGCCTTAAGCATCAGTTACAGAGTTTGGATCACGTCGCCACTGTCACCGAAGGACACTCTCCAGAAGGAGAACCCCTCTATTACGTTCAAAGTGGGAGCTATGCAGATTATGCAACGGCCCTGGAAGCTGTCGCCCAATTTACCTCCCAACAGGTTGCAGGCGCCATTGTCGTGAAACTTCCTCAACCCCCGAAAGACTCCCTATGAACGAGGGGCTAAACCAGAGGCGCCTCTCCCGCGTGTGCGCAAGGATTGCCATGATCGCAAGCCTCGGCCTAGCCTCATGTACAGGCCCAGAGCTTGCCATGCAATCTGTGGACATTCTCGCAGATATCGATGCAAATGATAATTCTGCAACGGCCGTAGATCTTGTCCTTCTGTATCATATGGATCTTGTCAAAACCTTCGGAAGCCTCTCAGCCGCGCAATATTTTGAGAACGCTCCCCAACTTCTCCTCGATAACCCAGGTCTCTTGGATGTGTGGCACTGGGAGCTCGTCCCGGGTCAAGCCGTGCAAAGCTTTCAGCCCGACCAAAAAAAAGGAAGAGCTTTCACAGGATTTGTCTTTGCCAATTACATTGCGCCAGGGCCCCATCGCTTACAAGTCCCCGGTGATGGGATACTCCATGTGATCCTGGAAAAGGGTGATTTGAAGAATGGCCCCACCTCAAGAGCGCCAGACCATCAAGGGGGAAGCACATCGAGCGCGCCTGCAGTCCCTCCCGTAGAGGCAAGCGATCTCACCAAATTCACAAACACGGTCGTAAAACCAACGGTAACGGGTCGCGTCCCCCATAAAGGATGCGGACTCATTCAACAGCCGTCAATCCCTACCCCACCCTCTCCGTCGTGCCCTTGTCCGATGACAAAGCACCCCGTTGTTATTAAACCCCTTCCTCCCATAAAAATATCTCCATAAGGTGACGATCATGGCTCAATTCAATATAAACCCTATCCAATGGCACGAAGGCATGTTGCTCATGCCGCAACACTTTCAACAAGCGGATATGCGCGTCGAAGGACTTTTGACTTACTACATGTCACGTGTCTTCCCCTTCTTTTGGGGAGTCTCACAACTCAAGATTGATGAAGCGCTTCTCACAGCCGGCACATTTCGTCCCTTAACCTTAGAAGCGATTCTACCCGATGGCCTGCTCATTACCGCTCCCTCCCCGGACCTCCAAATCAACCTTCAACCTTTCCAGGCACAACTGCAAACTGCGCCCAATTTCATTTACCTATGCATTCCCTATCTCACAGAGGACCTCTCCGGCGATCTCCCCCGCTACCACTCCAATCTGAACCCTCAGATTGTCGATATGAATACAGGGGACCAACCCATCGATATTCCACGGCTCAGCCCGAACTTGTCACTCCAGGTCGGGCAAGAGCCCCCAGCTCACTATATCTCCATGCCGATTGCCCAGGTATCCTACGATACAAAAAGCTTCTTCCTCACGGCTTATATCCCCCCCACCCTTCAAGCAACAACGCTCTCTGAGGCCTGGCAAATGTGCAACAAATTGGCCGTCGATGTACGAGGAAAGCTCAATTACCTCCAACAAAAAGTACAGGCCGTGGGAGACCAGCTCACAATCGAAGCCTTCTTTGAGAAAATCGAGGAAAGTCGTCTCAAACTCATTGCAGGCCTCTTGCCCATGGAAGCCGTGCTCTCCACAGGCAATGCGCATCCGTTTGAGATTTATAAAACCCTCTGCACTCTTGCAGCACAAATCTCAGGCATTAAGTATGGCGAAATTCCGCCGCAATTTGGAGGGTATAACCATCTCGATATTGCCAAGAGTTTTTCCCAGGTAATCGACTATATTCAGCGCGTCCTCGGGGAAATTGAGGAAAGCTACACAGTGCTTCCCTTCACCTTAAATGAGCGGGCCTTTACCCTTCAGCTGCAATCCTCCTGGAGCATTGACGGCAAGCTTATCTTAGGCACACAAATACAAGTAGGCGTCGAGGAACATACACTTATCGATTGGATCAATAATTGCGTCATTGTAACAGACAAATACATTACACTTGCAAAGGACAACCGCGTCTTGGGAGCTGCACGTCAGATTATCTCAAGCGTCCCCTCTCTCAATCTCGTCCCTTCACAGGGCATACAACTATTGAGTGTTGAGTTGGATGAACGCTATATTGATCCAACGGGTGTGCTCTGTCTCTTCAATGTCTCTGATGATGACACCACCCGTCCTGCAGAAGTCGTCTTGTACAGCCAAACAAGCTAAATATTAATAAATTTTTAATAAAAACAAAGGTAAAACAGACTTAACGCCTTAAAAAAAATTAAAAGCAGAGATCTTGGAGAACACATAAAGCGTGGCAGAACTGAACAATCAAAATGGAGCGCCCTCCTTTATTGTCGAATGTTTCGAAGAGTTCTATCAACAAGTGCTCCGACAGAAACACTTTGTCCTTTCAAAACCCTGGAAAAAAGGAGAAGGGGAAGCCGCGTCTTCACCGAATGCTGTGGCTGAGGCGATTCTTACCAAGCTCGAAACTTGCCTCCAAACCCAAGCCCAGACAGCAGCCTATGGGGGAAACGCCTTTGCTCAAAGCCATTATGAGGAAGCCCAGTATATTATGGCAGCCCTCGCCGATGAGGTCTTTCTCAACTTAAAGTGGCCTGGAAAAACCTATTGGGAATCCAATCTCCTTGAACAGCGTCTCTTCGACACCCATAGTGCAGGACAAACATTTTTCATAAAGCTTGATCTTCTCCTGGAAAACTGGGAACCTACGCAGATGGATGCGGCTCTTCTCTTTCTCAATGCCTTAGCCCTGGGCTTCCAAGGGAAATATCGTCATTTTAATGATGTCGCCGTTTTAAAATCATATCGAGACCGTCTCTTTGTGTTTGTGAACAGAAGGGATCCCTATTTATTTCAAGAAACGATCCGCCTCTTTCCTGAAACCTATGTCCATACCTTAGAGGGCCTCGGGGCGAAGCAACTCCCCAGCATGAACAGGCTCGGTTACATTTTCGCAGGCCTGGGCGTTCTCTATCTCTTAGCGTCATATATTATCTGGTACAACGCAACAGAAGGTGTTTCACGCATTGTGGATCATATTATCTCCCACAGCGACGCGGGGGGGCAGCAAGTAGACAATGGGTAATCCAACACGACTAACGACTCTTTTCCCCTGGTGGCTCGTCATCATTTTGCTTTTAGCAGTCGCTTTTGCTGCCCTGGGCATATGGCTCTACAGAAGGTCCTTTTATCAGGAGGCAGGTGTTGCCTTTAAAGAAAAATGGCAGGAATTCCTCACCCAGCATCAGTTGTTTTTCTCGCGTTTCGGCCTCTTTAGAACGAACCCGATGGGGCAATCTTTCCTCTATGCATTAAAAATGCTGCGGGTTTTTGTAGGGGGACACCAATTCCAATATACGCTCCCCTGGGTTGTCATGATGGGCGGCAATGACACTGGTAAAGCCTCTATCCTTCGGAGTTTGGGACTCGATAGGCCGATCAACCACCCTGAGGGAGAAATCGGAGCAGCGCGCCCCCCTTGCGACTGGTGGTTTTTCGATCATGGCATCGTTTTGGATGTGGATGGAAGACTCGTCCTCAATGCCCAACACCCCACGTCTGATGACTCAAGCTGGTCGTTTTTCTTATCTCTTTTAACCCACTATCGCCCCAGAAGACCCCTGGATGCCGTCATTTTAACAATCTCAGCTTCAGAGCTAATTGGCGCCTCCGCCTTCTCCCATGATGATCTCATCCTGCGGGCAGAGCATCTCTACGAAAAACTCTGGCATATGCAGCGCGTTACAGGTTTGAAGCTCCCGATTTATATCGTCATCTCCAAATGCGACCTTGTCCCAGGATTTGAGGATTTTTGTAAAACCCTCCCCCTCCCCAATGGATCAGACATGTTTGGCTGGTCAAGCGATAAGGGCATGGAGAGTGTCTATGCACCCGAATGGATTGGAGAAGCGTTTTCTTCCATGGAGGCCTCTCTGAGCCTCACCCAACAAGAAATCTTTACAGAAGGGTGTCCTCTCGACAAAGTTGATGGCGTTTTTGTGCTCCCTATTGCCTTCCGTACCTTAAAAGAAGGCATCCAAACCTACACAGATCATCTCTTTAAATCATCAGGATTGCATGAATCTTTCTTTTTAAGGGGTCTCTATTTTGTAGGCGATAGTCATCGCGATCAAAAGACGCCCTCTCCCGCTTCCCTGGATACCTCTCGAGCTCTGTCTTCTCAAGAAGGGCAAGAAAAGCGTAATATCTATTTTGCAAAAGACCTCTTTGAAAACAAAATCTTCAGAGAAGCAGGGCTTGCACGCCCCATTGAGCGGATTCTTTTAAGCGAAAGGACCACCAATCGTTCTGCCAAGATTGCCATCGCAACAGCAACGATCCTAGGGACGCTTGGCCTCTTAAAGGCCAATCAAAACTTACGCCAAACCACGTTGAATCTCATGTCTGTCCTCCCTCAAATGGATAGAACCTTAGAGAAATTACGCACCCATAACGCGGGAACATCTGAAGGAAAAGCATATTTTGCAAACCAAGCCCAGGTGCTCTTGGAAACCATGGCCAAGGCAAATGTAAGCGTTCTCTTTTCTCCTTTCCTAGTCCCCTCGTGGTTTAATACGCTGGATACACGCATTCGCGATGTCATGATCATCGTATACGATAAAGTCATCCTACGCTCCATGGCGGATCAACTCACCCATAAGGCTGAGGAGCTGATTACCTTAACCAATCACCCGGCCCTGCCCGACACGCTGGCAAACAACCTCAACCCCCTGCGGACACAGGAATTTTACCAGCTCAACAATTACGTCGAACATTTACATAGGCTTCAAATCGCCGCCAACAAATTTAACAGCTTGGGCGTCAACTCTACCTTGGGTGATATTGCAGACATCATCTTTTATTTATTCAAATATAAAATGCCAGATGCCTTTTTTGTTGACAATTATTACTACGTAGCTGCCCTCAAACAAACAACCATCAGCCGATTCAACTTTGACACTTACAAAGAAAATGCGACCTTAGAGCTCACGAAGCTTTTCAAGAGTTTTCAGACGGCTGCCTTTAATCCCAATACGATGATCCCTGGACTCGCACAACTAATGGTCAACCTGCAGGATTTTTCAACGGCCCACCAAACATCCAGTAACTTTAATGGGGTAAGAGACATCTACACCAGTCTCGATCAAACCATTACCTCTCTCAACAACCCTGAATTACGCTGGCTCAATCAGGATCAATTCTTCCCCGGCACCCAATATGAAACACTCATGCAAATGATTGGAGCCTCCGACTTTTTTAAACCCCAAGACGTTGCAAATCTCCCGACCTCAATGAATCAAAGCTTCTTGAATTTCCGAAAGCGTCTGGCAGGATATACCTTTCCGATTCTCGGCGGACATACGCTCTTTACACAACGCGATGGCCTTGCCTTGGCAGCTCCCTCTCCTGAGGCCGTCGCCTTAAGAAACAGTTTGCGCGCCTTCTTTAATGAGTCCTTCATGGCCCCCGCAGCTGCAAAAGACCTGGTCACAACGGTCCCCAAGGGCACAGCTGTGTTATGGGATTCCCTCCGCCTTCAAGAAGCGACCCAGTTGATCCAGAGCTATAATGATTTTATCAACGCTCGCCTCCTAAAAGTTCCCAAAATGTTGCAGCCCTTGTTTCAAAAAATGGCGAGAGAAGGTCTCAGCGACAGCCTGATGGAACTGCTCGCGAATGCGCAAGTCTTTCATTCCGACACAGGGGAGAAGAATCTCTTTTCTCCTGAAGACGCCCTCCTACCACAAGTACAAAATTACAGAGTGGCAGCCCCTTTCTTAGAGCGAATCCTCACAACCTTGTGGACGAACAATGCCAACACAGCGTATGTTTCTTTAAGGAATTTGCTGTTTATACAAGCCTATGCACCGTTAGAAAAATTAGAGACAATCCTCAGAGATGATAATCCTTATGGGTTAAAAATGGGCTCTTTCGGCTGGTGGCAGGGCGACAAAATGGCGGCCCTTGAAGCCTTCAACGTATCGAATCCAACAGAGCTTCAGCACTATCTCAACCTCCAACGCGACCGTATCCATTATCTTGCACGTGAATTTGCAGCCCCCCTTATCGCTTTGCTCGAAAATATTGCAAGAGAAGGGATGCCAGAAAACGCCCCCCTCGTCACAAAGTGGCAAGAAATTATTGACGCCTTTAACAGCTATGAGAAAAATGGCGCAGGAAATGGGCTCAAAGAACTCGAAGCGTTCATCCTCACTCCCCTCAATGAGGTGACCCTTGCCACGTGCGCCCAATTAAAAGAGCTCCCCGCCATTGAGTACAATTTCTTTACCGAGACGCTCGCAACAATTCAAGAAAAGCTCCGCAAACAATGTACGGACCTCTCAGGCACCGTCTCCGTCGATCAATATATGCAAATCGCCTCCTTCTTTAACGCCAATCTTGCAAACAAATTTCCATTCGTAAAAGACCCGAATGCCGTTTCTCCGGACGCGAGTCCCGAGTCTCTCAGAACTTTCTTTGAAATGATGGATTCCCAAGCAAAGGGCATAAAAGAAACACTCCAACAAGCTGAACATCTGGGCCCTGCAGGCAAAAATGCCCTTATGTTCATTGAACAAATGGATACCATCCGCGCCTTCTTTGGAGACTATCTTGCGCCCGCTGCAACAGTACCTCACCCCGCCTTTGCCTTTGAAGTCACCTTTAGGGTCAACAGAGAAAGAGAAGTCTACGCAAATGAAGTCCTCACGTGGCAGGTTGAAACCAAGAACACCACTTTCTCCATGCGCTCCCCTGACCGCAAGGGCTATTGGCAAGCCGGTGATCCTTTCAAGGTCAGTTTCATCTGGGCCTCCAATAGCGCCCTTCAACCGATGGGCACAGGCGGAAAGGGGAGCTTGTCAGTCCAAGGTGAAGCCGCAACCTATACTTATGACGGCACATGGGCCCTCCTAAAGCTTTTACGTCAACACCAAGCCGGGCCTTCTGATTTCAAAGATTTGAAAGATGAAAAACCCATCACCCTCCACTTTGACGTCCCTCTCTCAAATGCGTCAACGAGTGGCACACCCCCTTGTGCTGCTGCAGGTGGCGGCAACAGCAAACCAAACAAAGCAACCCTCTTCATCAGT
>JABDEE010000031.1:3904-7984 GCA_013287205.1 Alphaproteobacteria bacterium | reverse complement strand
TTATATGGGAATAAATCCAATTAAGATCGCTCCTCTCTGAAAAAAGCTTTTGGCCATTTTTCTCAACTGCATAAAATAAAGGGCGAAATGCTAAAACAATATCAAGAGCGATAGCCTCAACTACACGCAATTGAACGGCGAAACCCAAAGGATCTTTACAAAGCTGTGCCATACCCTCTGTAAGTTTTTTCGCTGCAGGCAATACGATTTCTGTGTTCGTTAGATTGATGCCACATGCGTTTTGGAGAGGTTTAAGAATTGCACTTTCCCACCAGAGATAATGAATCCCCCCTGGCCCTTCAGGGGCTTGTTCCTTAAAAAGGTGGAAAACATTATTGAGATCATCTGAAATCACTGCAACACTCGTTTGAAGCACTTTTAGAAAATTTTCGTTAGGCGAATGAGCCGCGCCAATTTTTTTTGCAAAATCTCCAATTCCTACCAGCGTTGTAAACATAAATGCTTTCGTAATTTCTCTCCAACTAGCCGCAATAATCATGGCTGGGTACGCATCAATAGCGTTAATTTTTTTAGCATCATTAAAAAATATATTTTTTTCTTTTGTGATGTTAGCTTTTATAATTATATTACTAATTAGAGCATCAAGTTCTCTTGTTGAAGGAGATTTTTTTTCCGCGGAGGGGGCTTCATAATAAGCCTTAGCAGCAACCTTATTCATCTGTTATGATCCTTTTTTATCATGTGCATCTATTTTCTTATTCCTGCTCAGGGAAATGAGTTACGTGCATTCCCCTGCAAGCAACCAAAATCTACTTTTTAAATTTTCTGTTTTCTACTCGGGCAAACGCCTTAAGTGGTCACCTTAAGGGGAATTGACTTAGATCCTTTGCCAGGGTTCTTATGTTATAAGAGCGTACATTCTCATCTAAGGAGCTATATGATTTATGCGGAGTGATGATTGTATGAATCTTTTAGAAGTTTGCACCCGGATATTTAGGCAGGCACTCAAGGAGCAAAATCGATGAGTGCGGTCCTCTATACGGCAGAAGACGATAGCCAAAAAAATATGCATTACGATTTTGAAAAAAACAAAACATATTGTGCCTTAGACAGCATCAATGGCATAAAATTTACGCCTAGGGAAATTGATATCATTGCTTGCATCCTCGGCGGTCGAGGAAGAAAAACATCAGGTTCTCTTCTTTCAATTGCAGAAAAAACAGTTGAGAGCCACATTCGAAATATCCTGCATAAGCTAGGGTGCCACTCTCAGGAAGGCATAAGAGATCGCCTTGAAAAATCTGACAAGTTTGTAATTATAAAACAGCATTATCAAAATTTGTTAACCAAAATGGCTTTTGAGCAAGCCCTTCAGCAAATAGCACTTTTAATAAAAAAATCGGATGCTGTTTGCTTATTCGTTATATGGCAAAAAGAAACCCCAAATTCTTTTGTTTCATTTTTTGAAGAAAATATACGCAAACTAAACATGAAATTTCTTTCTGTTGAGAGAGAAAAATATAAATCTATTCCCACTCTCGTCCAATACATAGAAGAGATTCACGCAAGCTACGTTATTCATACTGTATGTCAAACTTCTATGCCTCCCTCTGAAAATAAAATAACGAAAGAATTTTTGGAGATTACAAAAAAAACTACTTGTCCCTCTGTGTTTCTTTTGGAGAGCAAAGAAAATTTTTTTGATGGAGATCAAACTCTAGATAATGTGAGTCATATATTAATTAACGACGACAACAATTATTTCTTAACATTTTTTAATTCTTTTAAAGAATTAACTCAAAATTTAGAAGTCAATGATATTATTTCATCTTTCGAACGGCAATACAAAACAGTTAATGGTACAGAAAGAAAGTTCTTTTCTCAAGAATCAGAGTCAAATGATTTAGCTGCAATCAAATCCCTACCCCCAAATTCTGGTTTTGGTTTTCTCAAAAATAGAAAAAAGCTAATGGTAACAGGAGGGATTGCGTCACTTATCATAATAAATTTTATCCTGTTATTTTGTTTTTTGAGCAATAAAAATTATTTTAATAAATCAAACAACTTGCAGACATCCACCCTTCGGTCCGATTTTATTACACCTCCTGAAGCTGTTTTTCTCCACCGTTCTGAGCTTATCTCTCAAATAGCTAATAAATTTAAAGGACAGTCTGGTATCCATACAGTTGCGCTCGTCGGTGTCGGAGGCTCTGGCAAAACAACTCTCTCACGTGAATATGCCCACAAAGAGATGGCAAGCATTGTATGGGAACTTAACGCAGAAACATATGAAAGCTTAAAGAGATCTTTTGAAAATCTAGCACAAGCTCTTTCTAAAACGGAGGAAGACACAATTGTCCTAAGGAGGATACTAGAGGCAAAAAATTCTTCAGAAAAAGAAAACAGTATAATTCATTTTGTAAAAGAACGCCTAAAATCACACCCAGACTGGTTTCTTATATACGATAACGTGGAAAAACTTTCCGATCTTCAGAAATATTTTCCTCAAGATCCTAGCACATGGGGAAATGGAAAAATTATCCTGACAACACGTGATAGCACCATACAAAACACGAGGTTTATTAATGATATTGTTCATATCGGAGAGCTAAACGCTGATCAAAAATTAAATCTTTTTACTAAAATCATGAATCAAGGCAATCAGCGCCCTTTTATACCCCTTAAAATTAAAGAAACAAAAATATTTTTAGAAAAAATACCGCCATTCCCTCTCGATATTTCAGTTGCAGCTTATTACCTAAATGCTACACATGTTTCTTACGACGTGTATATAAACAACATAAATACGCACGACCAAGACTTTATAAATACGCAAGAAAATCTTCTAAAAGGAGCGGGAGATTACACAAAAAGTAGGTATGTAATACTCACTCTATCCCTGCAACGCCTTATAGATACGCATAAGGACTTTAAGGATCTTTTACTATTTATAAGCCTTCTTAATTCTCAAAACATTCCTATAGATATGCTAAAACAATACAAAGGGAATACGCTAATCGACAATTTTATTTACAATCTTAAAAAATACTCTTTTATCACAAATGAACAGCCTCTACCTTCATTAGGAACAGCTTTTTCAATTCATCATAGCACCCAAACTGTAGGCTTAGCGTACCTCACAAAAGAACTTGATTTAAAGAAAAAAAATCAAACCCTACAAGAAATTTCTGAGTGCTTAGAAAATTATATTGATGACGCGATCGACAAAGAAAATTTATCAAAGTTGAAAATTTTAGCGGATCACTCTGAAATGTTTTTAAGTCACAATAAACTGTTGAGTGACGAAACAAGAGCTTCCCTTGAGGGTGTGCTGGGATGTGTATATTTTTATTTATGTAATTACACAGAGGCCAAGCAACTTCTTGAAAAAAATCTTATATATTTAAATCAGCATCCAAGCAAAAATCATACCAGAATTACTCGAACCCTAACTCATCTCGGTAATGTTTATAGAGAACTTGGATACTATGATAAAGCTAAGGATTGTCTCGAACAAGCCGTTGGGTTACATCAAAAGTTTCCTTCAGAAAACCATATAAAAATGGCTCAGTCTTTAGCCTACCTCGGCAATGTCCACAGAAACCTAGGAGACTACAAAAGAGCTCAAAATCTACTCGAGAGCAGCCTTCTAATATACAAAAAACATTTTCCCGAGAATAATGCTGGGATTGCTCGACTTTTGTCACACTTAGGGCATGTCTATAAGGAACAAGGTGAATACAAGAAAGCGAAAGATTTTCTTGAGAAAAGTCTTGTAATTTATAAAGAGCACTTCCCGGATGATCATCTAGGGGTCATCCGTTCGTTGATGTATTTAGCCAATCTTCATAAAAGCCTAGGAAATTACGAAAAAGCCAAAACCCTACTTGAACAGAGTCTTAGCTTATATAAAAAATATTTTCCTGAGGATCATCGCGATTTTGCCTGGGCCTATGTTTATTTAGGAAACGTCAATATGGATTTAGGAAATTATGAAAAAGCCAAAAATTTATTGGAAGAGGGATTCGTAATTCACAAAAAATACTTTCCTCATGATCATATGGATGCTGGATGGATTCTGACTCACTTAGGGAATGCCTATAAGAAATTAGGAAATTA
>JABDEE010000031.1:0-3894 GCA_013287205.1 Alphaproteobacteria bacterium | reverse complement strand
CCAAGATTTTTCTTGAACAAAGTATTGGTATTTATAAAAAATACTTGTCTGAAAATCATATTGATATTGCTTGGGCTTCAGTTCATTTAGCAGGAATTTATAGTAGTTTAGGAGATTTTGAAAAAGCAAGAAATTTGCTCGCACATAGTCTCATAGTTTATAAAAATAATTTTCCTGAAAACCATACAGATATTGCTTGGATTAAATCATATTTGGGAGAATCTTACTATAATTTAAAAAATTATACCAAAGCTAAGGCCATTCTTGAAGAAAGCATCTCTACGTATAAAACCTTATTTAAGGATGAAAATGTAAAAATTTCTTCTGTCTATGTCCCGTTAGCTAATGTTTATAAGGCACTTGGAGATTCTAAAAAGGCCAAATATGCATTGGAAAAAAGCCTCGTAAATTATGAGAAGCATTATGGCAAAGACCACATTAAGGCTGCTCGAGCATTGAGGAGTCTTGCACAAATTTATCTTTCAGAAGGTAACATTGAAACTGCTGAAACTCTTATGAATAAGACTCTGAACATCTTTCAACAAAATAAACATTCAGACGTATATATAGCTTTAGAAGATCTGGCTGACCTAAATTTAAAAAAACGCATTTTTGTAAAAAACAAAGAAAATAGAACCCCATCACAAAACACCAGAACTCAGGCTATTTCCTATCTAGAACAAGCTCTAGAAGTTATTAAAGCTCATTTTCCAGAAAATTCTCCACATGCAATGAGAATTCACTCGAAGTTAAAATCTCTAAAATAGAATTGGTTTTTCAATAAGAAAACGCGAACAAAATGGAGAGATGTAAGCACACATATTAGGCTTTAACCCAGCACGCTCACATCGATAAATCCTTCTGCTTCACCCTAATGCGCTCCTTCTCCAGATGGCGTCTTTGATCCTCACGAATTTGTCTCGCCTGGCGATCCTGTTGGAGTTGTTCAGCCTGCCTTTGGCACTCCTCCTGTTTGAGGGATTTTTGAGGGGATTCTGTATTGCGGTTTTCTTTCAGAAGAGCAGAGGAAAGTGGTTTTCCGGTTACCTCTCTGCTCCCTTGGAGGCCTTGGTGTTTGCGGGTGTCATGCTGTGGAGAGAGCGCCTGGGATTTCTCGAGGGATATTTCGTTTCGAGAAGGCTTTTCATGATGCTCTTTCGGCAAGAGCTTCTCCGCCCGACCTTCTTCTCTCAAAGTCAGTCCTAAGTGTTCAGGGCCGACCCTGTCCTTCTCACGTGTGATGCCTAAAAAGCGATCCGCTACCTGCCAGAAGGCTTCTTTTGTGACCGCTCCCATGGCGGTGAGTTCATTGGAAAGGCGCGAGAAGACTTTTGTGATGAGTTTGTCGTCTGACTTCATGAGCTTAGTCAGTGAATGAGCATCCAGGTAATCACCAGCTGTGAGCTTCTCTCCTGATTGGGACAAAAGTTCTGGGAGTTTCTCAGTGCGCCAGAAATCGAGAGAACTCCCAAACACTTGGCACTTCTCTCGATGGCGCGTCATGGCCACATAGGACAGGTTTCGGCTCATCTCACTGGAAGCGAGCACAAAGGTTTTATCGACAGTTGTCCCTTGGGATTTGTGGATGGTCACTGCCCATCCATGATCGAAGTAGGGATTGAGGTTGGGAGAGAAGGGGAGGGGGCTCTCTTGTCTCTCTAAAACAGATGCAGGGAAGGCTCTCAATGCCTTTACGGAAGCTGTGAGCAAATCTCTCAAAGCAGGACACGAGGTCCGGCTCGTCGGATTCGGTACCTTTAGTGTGACCCACCGGGCTGCACGGGAGAGTCGCAATCCTCGCACAGGCGAACCCCTCAAGATCGCAGCCTCAAAAGCGCCAAAGTTCCAAGCAGGCGCTGTTTTGAAAAAGGCCATTGTTTAAGGAATGTATGACAGGGCTCCCAGTTGGCGATTTCATCCTCACTCTCCTCGATGATAAAGCCAACTGGGACCGGTATAATGATAGAGTACAAAGGTTTCGTAGGGCATTTCACGTTTCATGAGGAGGAATCCATCTTCAAGGGCAAAGTGGCTAATATTCAAGACGTGGTTACGTTCGAAGGAAAAACGATTGAGAAGGTTCATCTGGCTTTCCAAGCGGCTGTGGATGACTACCTGGAGTGGCATGAGCGACACGGTAAGGAGCCTGGCGATATTCTCTCTAAACCAATAGGTTAATCTTATTAACTGACAAAATAAGTTCGAGATGCTGACGTCTAGAAAGATCATAATATCTTTCCAACACACTTCTTATAAGACAAAAATTCTCTTTTTTGCTTCCTTAAGTCTTAAAAATTCTCTATTATGGGATCTAAAGGAGCGTTAATGAGCACAAGTTCTCCCAACAATTGGCCTGAGACTTTCGTTTCAGACACCACGATGAGTCGCGCTGTTAACCGAGCGGTGAGGGCTGGGCGTTTGCGTAAACTGGGTTCACGACTCTATACGCCCAATTTAAGGGATGAACCTGAAGCTATTGTCCGTCGTAACTTGTGGCAGATTGTTGCAAGCTACTTTCCCGGGGCTCTCATCGCCGACCGCACGGCGCTTGAAAATGCGCCCGCTGAAGATGGCTCAATTTGTCTCATTACCGAGAAGGGAAATGACATTGCTTTACCGGGCATTGTACTGCGCCCCCGTCGCGGCTTGGGCCCACAGGAACAGGATCGTCCCTTCATCGCCGGCCTCCATTTGAGCTCCATTGCCCGTGCCTATTTAGAAAACATGCGCCCCAGCCGCCGTGCACGAAGTGGTAGTCTAGCGCGTACTTTATCACGTCGCGAGTTGGAAGAGCGGTTAGAGACCCTACTGCGCCGCTCTGGCGTGGAGGCTCTTAATCACTTGCGTGACCAAATCAAAGCTCTTGCCCCCGCCCTTGGCTTGGTTGCTGAGGGTGACTCCCTGAGTGCTCTGATCGGTGCTTTGCTGGGCACCCGGGAGGATGACCTCATCTCTCCCATCGCTCGTGCCCGCCATGCTGGTTCTCCTTACGACCCTGATCGACTAGAACTATTCCATATTCTCCAACGATCCTTACGCAATCATTTGACTGTCCCATGCATGGCCCCCTCACGGGACCCAGTCGCTGCGGCAACCTTATCCTTCTTTGAAGCCTATTTTTCCAACTTCATTGAGGGAACAGAATTTGAGGTCAGCGAAGCGGCAGACATTGTCTTCCGCGGTCATATTCCTATGGAACGGCCTGCGGACGCCCATGATATTCTCGGCACTTGGCGGATTGTCTCTGATCCGACTGATATGGGCCACGCGCCGGCATCCTTTGCGGAATTCTTGGTCTTGCTGCGTCGTCGCCATGGGATGATTATGGAAGGGCGGCCGGAAAAGGGGCCAGGGTGCTTCAAATCAGTTCCGAATCGGGCCGGTCAAACCGTATTCGTGGCCCCAGAGTTGGTTGAGGGAACGCTATCGGAGGGATTTTCTCTCTATCGAAGTTTGGAAACCGCTTTTCAACGCGCTGTATTCATGATGTTCATGGTTGCCGAGGTGCATCCCTTCGCCGATGGCAATGGCCGTGTCGCTCGCATTATGATGAACGCTGATTTGATTGCGAATGGAGAAGAAAGGATTGTTGTGCCAACCGTCTATCGTGGCAATTATCTTGCGGCGCTCAAAGCGCTTTCACTCACAGCCAATCCAGAGCCTCTCATTCGCGCCCTCGACTACGCTCAACGTTGGACCCTCTCTGTACCCTGGGGAGAACTCCAAACAACTCAAGCTGTCTTGGAGAGTTGCCATGCCTTCCTTGATCCCATGACCGCCGAGGCACAGGGCATACGGCTGCAGATGCCGTCACAACTAAAAACTTAACATTGAAAGCGCTCTTAGAAAAAGAGACCCTAAAGGAGAGACCCTGAAAGGGATTGAAAGTCTAAG
>JABDEE010000030.1 GCA_013287205.1 Alphaproteobacteria bacterium | reverse complement strand
TGAGGACCTTCACCCCACAACCGTTACCCATTGGCGTGCCCGATTTTTCTTTAAAGAAGGCGAGAGGGACGATGACCTTCTCCTTGATTTTATCAAACACATTGCCCATCATCACCCATGGATGCACATTGAAAAGTTAAAGGAATTCAACCAAAAGCCTGGATTTACAAAAACCCAAGGAGAAGCATAATGACAACCATCGCCTTTGGCAGCGATCACGCCGCCTTTGACCTCAAAGAAACCTTGAAAGCCGCGGGCCGCGCCGAAGGCTACACCATTCTCGATTGCGGCCCCGCGACAACTGAAACAGTGGACTATCCCGACCTCATCCCACCTGTAATCCAAGCAGTGCGGGAGGGTGCCACGGGTGTCCTCCTGTGTGGTAGCGGCATTGGCATGAGCATCGGCGCCAACCGCTTCAAAGGGATCAGAGCGGCTCTCTGCCTCACACCCACCATGGCGACCCTCGCCCGCGCTCACAATGATGCGAACATCCTCATCCTCGGCAGTCGCTTGATCAGCCCAGAAGAAGCCGTAGCGTGCCTTCATGCCTTCCTTTCAACCCCCCTTTTCAGAAGAAGACCGCCATTGCCGTCGGATTGAAAAATTAGAGAGAATGTGGTAGGGTCGCCTTACTCACATACGCTTGTCATCCCCTGCTGTGGCGGGGACCCAGGCTTGATAGTTTTGTTTGTTGCTGTATCAAACAAGAAAAAAGGTTTTAAGTCTGGGTCCCCGCCACAGCAGGGGATGACACCAAAGGAAAAAGGAAACACACCATGAAACTCCCTGTTTTTAAACTCTTTAAACTTTCATTCGCCAATGTGTGGCAAAACAGGCAAGAGTGGACCCGCCTTCTCTTTGCACCCTGGGTTGTCCTGCTCATAGGGGAGCTTTTGCTGGTGAGCTTATACATAAAAACGGGTGAAAGTCTCTATCTTCCTGAGGCAAACACTTTCCAAACAAAAGTATTTTGGCTTCAAAGTGCATTCTCCTTTTTCGTTGCCATGATTGCGAGCGCACAAATGACAATCAACAGCGTGCGGTATGCTCTGTTAGAAGAGGGTGGCAATCGCTGGTGGACCCTTCCTTTAAACCACTATTTTGCCAAAATGATGGGTTATGATGCCCTCACCTTTCTCATCATGGGCTTGACCATCGCCGCCACATGGGGAATCACCTTCTTTGCCGGCGCGAGCATTGGCATAGGTGGAGCCGCAATCTCCTTTCCTGCTAGTTTCTACACACCAGAGAGTTCACTCCTGACAGGAATTTATATTGGCGCTGGGAGCACATCTCTCATCTTAGCTATCATAAGCATGTTTTATGTCGCAACACGGATCGGCCTCTATTATATTTTTATCGTTCTTGACAAAAAATGCGCCTTTCGATCCAGCTGGCGCTTGGTAAAGGGACATATGGGACGACTGCTTGGGCTTACGCTCTTGATCATGCTCGCCATACATATACCGTTCTTCGCATTAACGAGTGCCGTGAAATTCATCACCACTTCTCCCTTCGTCACCCTCCTCATGGAGGTCATAAAGAACCTTTTTGCCACCACCCTTGTGACGGCAGTCATCGCAAAAGCGGGCTCCCTCGTCTATCAAACTTTAGCAGAAGGAAAGGCGGTAAAATAAACTGGGCATAAGACGTCTTACTCCACTTTGTCATCCTCGGCATTAGAAGTTCTTGCCCCTAAGGGCTTAGAACTTCTTATCGCCGAGGACCTGCAACAAAAAGAACGGAGACAGATCCTCGGATCAAGAAAAGTCATTGTTTTTTAAAGAAAAAAAACAAGCCTTTTCTAGTCCGAGGATGACAAACGGTGGTAAGTGTAAGACATTCACGAAATCGAAAGGTTCTCCTGTTAACGTAAGGAAAAAGTTTAACAAGAGAGACCCCGATGACAAAGATACCCGTCTGGCAAACATTCAAGAGCACATTGAGCGATGTGTGGAACCACAAGCTGGAATGGACACGCGTTGTCTATGCCCCCATGGTGTTATTGGTCGTAGCCAGCTATATCGCGGTCGCATGCATCATAACTGCCCTACAATGGACTCCCGCAGAAGGAGGAGGATATCCGACAAGAGGGGAACTCCACTACCTCTACCTTGGCACAGCGGTTCTCATCGCTATTGCAGCCTTCCTACAACTCACCATCAAAAGCTTTCGATATGCGCTGTTGGGTGAGGACGGCAACAAGTGGTGGTCCTTCCCCCTCAAGGGACGCCTCCTTAAGCTCGCCCTGTATTTCATGTTATTTTCATGTATCAGCGGCGTCCTGATCGGAGTCCCCAGCGGCCTCTTCTTGGTTTATTTTACAAAGGTATTTATAGAGGGTTCCCTCCTCGACCCAACCTCTTTCATCATTCTCACAGCGACACCCCTTCTCATGACACCCCTCTTCATCGGCGTCTTGTATGTCAGTCTAAGACTCTGTTTTTACAATCTTTTTATTGCCATTGAAACGCCCCAGCCTTTTCGGTCCAGCTGGCATTTGCTGAAGGGCAATGTGGGACGATTTTTCGGACTCCAGGTGCTCCTTTCCTTCAGCGCATACTTTATCAGTTACCTCATCAGTGTCATCCCACAGCTACTCCTCAGTTTCGTCCTCATAGGCGTCGTCATGCTACAGGGCCAGGAAAACATAGTGGAAGCGGGTATGATGATCATCTTCCTCGTTGTTGGTATCCAGGTACTTATTTTCTCTGTCTTAACGGCCATTGTGACAGGCAAGGGATCTGCCCTTGTGTACCAAACCCTAGATGAGAAAAAGACTGTGGCCAAAACCCCAAGGGGTAAAAAATGAAAACGAAGATACCCGTCTGGAAAACAGCAAAGCTCACTATAAAGAACGTATGGCAAAACAAGCTTGAATGGGCTCACGTTCTCTATGCCCCCTGGATCGTATTGGTGATGGGATACCTGATAGTCTTCCTCATCGGACGCACAGAAAATCTCTACGAGCTTGATAACCCGCCGAACCCTCTGTTGCTTCAATTTGCTATTCTCTTCTTTTCCGCCTTCATTTCAAAAGTTCAGATGCTCATCAATGGCTTTCGGTATGCGTTGCTGAAAGAGGGTGGCAATCGCTGGTGGACACTCCATTTTAACCGCCGCTTTTGCAAGCTCGTGCTCTACTACGCTCTTTTCCTCTGCATCGTCGGTTTAATCGCGGGGGGAATCGCGGGTAGCCTCTTCTTTACCTTTCACGTGATCGCAAGCACCAGCACAGAAACATATATGCTCACAGGGGCAGGTGGGATCCTGCTTGCCTTAAGTGCTCTTTATCTCATCCTCCGTGTCAGCCTCTACACCTTATTTATTGCCATTGATCAGAAGCGCCCCTTCAGGTCCAGCTGGCATTTGCTCAAGGGAAATGTAGGACGGTTTGCGGCACTTCTTGGCCTGTGTCTCGTTCCTATTGTGATGATAAGTGCCATATCAGCTCTTCCGAGGATCGTAGCGTTTTCACACCTTGCTCACTTTAATATGGCCTTAGAACTTATAATGACCCTTGTCCTGACCCCTCTGATGCTCGCCTTATTCACAAAGGGAGCGTCCCTTGTGTATCAAACCCTAGATGAGAAAAAGACTGTGGCCAAAACCCCAAGGAGTAAAAAATGAAAACGAAGATCCAAATCCTAAAAACAGCAGAACTCGCCCTCAATAGCGTCTTGGGAGACAAGGGTGAATGGGCGCGGGTCCTCTTTGCTCCTTGGGTTGTGCTGGTGATAGGCTACCTTGTTGTGGCTCTTTTTGGAGACAAAACAGGAGGAGACCTCTTTCAATATACATACAATACGGGAGAGGGCCTCCTTCAAAACAATTACAACCTACAATACAGCGGAGATGAAGCAAGATTACAAATATTTTCACTTATTTCAGGCATCCTGATGACCATCAATGGCTTTCGGTACACCCTGTTGAAAGAGGGCGGCAAGCGTTGGTGGGTCCTCCCGTTTAACGTCCGCTTTTTCAAATTATTGATTTGCACGATCCTGTTTGCCTTCCTCATGTTTCTCTTCCTCATCGTTCCCATCGGGGGAGCCTTTTTAGGAGGCCTCATGGGGGGGCTTTTAGGAGGCATTCTAGGCGGTATTTTAGGTGTATGTGGGGTCTTCACTGCCTTCCTTTATCCGATCATCCGTCTCAGTCTCTTTGATCTCTTTATTGCCATTGACCAAGGACACCCCTTTAGCGCCAGCTGGGATCTTCTCAAGGAAAACGTGTGGCGATTTGCGGGACTTATTGGCTTGTGGATGATCGTTTATGGCGTAAGTACGACGGTGCTATCGCTTGCCCTCACCCCAGCCCTCGCAGACCTTATCCTCACGCCCATTACAACTGCATTCTTTATCAAGGGAGCGTCCCTTGTGTACGAAACCCTCAATGAGAAAAAGGCAGTGGCAAAAGCGCCGAGGACTAAAAAACAAAAATGAAACTCCCTGTCTTAAAAATCGTCAAGCTTACCCTCTGCGATCTTTGGATCCACAGGCTTCAGTGGCTCAAGGTCATTTTAGCGCCGATGCTACTCATAGGCGTGGGAGAGTGCGTATCTGCACTGACGCCTTGGTTTCTCAGCGAAGGTATGATAACGACGCTCTTCTCACTTGTTACGGGCCTTCTAGACATTGTTTCCATCCTTCTTCTCACAACCAATATATATCGATACGCCCTTTTGAAGGAGGGCGGCAATCGATGGTGGGAGTTTCGCCTTAATGACCGGCTCATCGAGCTTTTGTGCTATCGATTTGCTTATGGATTAATTACCTTTTGCGCTGCCATTCCTATAGCGATCTACTTCGTTCCGTCAGTTCTCGGATACTTCTTGCCGGTAACTCTCCAATCAATGCTCAAGGGTGCCCCGTGGATTTCTACTGGACCTTTTGAGATAGGCGTTAAATTCCTATTTATCCCCGGTCTCTTCTATCTTCTCCTCCGTCTTGGATTATATTCCCTGTTTATCTCAATTGATGTGCCTCAGCCCTTTCGGTCCAGCTGGCGCTTATTAAAAGGAAATATGGGGCGCTTTTTCTGTCTGAGTATCCTGCTTGGCAGTTTCCTCCTCTTACCCTACCTCCTCTCTATGTATGCAAATCTTGCACTCTCAAACACCGCCACACCCCTGTTTTCCCTTCTCATCACCTTAAGCTCCTGCGTTCTCGAAACACTTTTCTTGGCCCTTCTCCTCAAGGGCTTCTCCCTCGTCTACCAAACCCTGAATGAGAAAAAGGGGGGGACAAAAAAAGCCCTCGCCCCAAGAGCAAAAAAACAAAAAGCGTTACCAAAATAAGGGTAGCCATACTCTAGATGTACCGCTATTCTGAAATCAGAAGTCAGGAGCCAGGGAACAGGCTGGTTCCTGTTTCCTGTCCCCCGTTTCCTGTAAAAGATACAAAAAATGTCCAGTAATGATTGTCTCCCCTACACCTCTCCCATTCTTCTGCTTGAAGAGCTCTTTTCCCAATTTGAATGGACCTATGAGTGCACGAGTGATGTTGAATTCACCGCAGAAGTTGAAGGCCGGTGGTGCACCTACCGTTTCATGGCTGTCTGGATGCAAGAGATGGATTCCCTCATGGTGGGGGCCCTCATCGATCTTCAGATCCCACCGGAAAAAGTAGCGAACGTAAATATTCTCCTCTCTTCCATGAACCCAAGGGTATGGCTCGGCCACTTTGAAATTGCGCCCGACGATGAGATCCCCGCCTTCCGGTATAATTTCTCCCTCCGGGGAAGTGTCGGCCCTGCACCTGAGCAGATTGAGGACATTGTCACCTCAGCCATTATGGAATGTGACCGCCTCTATCCCGCTCTCCAATTTCTTTTGTGGGGAGGCAAGAGCCCCGAAGAAGCCCTTGAGGCCGCCATGTTAGACACCCTTGGGGACGCCTAAACGCTATGAAACAACGCGCTTTTGAGGTCTGTCTGGCCCTCATTGAGACCGAGGGGTGGAAAGGGTTTTCCTTTGCGAAAGCAGCCGAAGTCTCTGGCATTCCCCTCTCTGTTTTTCACGAACACTTCTTAAATCCCATTGATGTTATGACCCATCTCTTTCGCCGCATCGATGAGAACGTTCTCAAAGGACTTCCGCTCGAGGATGGAGATACGCCGAAGGAC
Organism: Alphaproteobacteria bacterium; assembly: GCA_013287205.1. Classification (GTDB taxonomy): domain Bacteria; phylum Pseudomonadota; class Alphaproteobacteria; order UBA9655; family UBA9655; genus UBA9655. The sequence goes on along the minus strand of JABDEE010000030.1, from coordinate 2,869 downwards.
AAGCTCTTCGAGATTTTCATGGCCCGGTTTGATGCGGCCCAGCCTTACAAACGTGTCCTGCAACAATTCTGGAAGGAATGGCTCCCCTCGGCGGCTCCCCTCGCCTGCCAAGGGGTCACCTCCATGGGATGGATGATGGAGGCTGCAGGCCTCAGTCAACAAGGACTCCCCGGCATGTTACGCGCCCAAGGCCTCACAATTTTGTATTTTTTAACCCTCAAAACATGGCTATCTGATGACAGCCCTGACCTTGGAAAAACAATGGCTTTTCTAGATAAAGGACTCACCCAACTCGAAGGAATGGCCGCTTTCCTGGGAAGATTATAACATTTATTTTTTACACAATTCAGTGTAAGCTACCCACCAGATATCAAAAGATAAAGGTCATCAGATGAAAAAAATTGGCTTGCTCACATGTGGAGGCGATTGCGCAGGACTCAATGCGGCCATTCGCGCAGTAACGCTCAGGGCAACCCAACATTACGGATGGGAAGTCTATGGCATTTACCAAGGAACCAATGGCTTTTTAAAGCGGCCTGTGGATGCCATTAGACTGGATGCCGCTACATGTAATGACAGCCTTCTCCGACAAGGCGGGACCCTCCTGGGCTCAACAAGCCGCGGACCCAAGACAGCCGACATTTTTAAGGAAGTGGCCGAAGGATACAAACAGCTTGAACTCGATGCCATGATTGGCATTGGAGGCGACGGGGGGGCAAGCGTTTCTCCGCGCCCTGGCTCAAGAAGAAGGACTCAACCTGGTCACAATTTCAAAAACCATCGATGATGATGTGGGCAGCACGGACCATTCGATCGGCTTTATGACAGCTGTCGGCGTCGCAACAGAAGCCTTGGATCGTCTCCACCCAACGGCCGCAAGTCATGATCGGGTGATGATTTTGGAAGTCATGGGACGGGATGCGGGTCATATTGCTTTAAATGCAGGCATTGCAGGAGGGGCAGACATTATCCTCATTCCTGAGATCCCTTACACTTTAGAATCCTTAGCAAAAAAAATTACCCAATTGCACACGAATGGCCGAGGAGCAGCCCTTCTCATTGTCTCAGAAGCAGTCCCCACGGAATCAGGGGAAAAACTAACAATTCTCGACGCATCCGGAAGAGGCCGTTATGGAGGCATCGCCCACTACCTTGCCGATAAACTGACACCCTTAACCCAAGCCGAAGTACGATTTACCGTTCTTGGCCATGTGCAACGCGGCGCCTCCCCCCTCTTTCAAGATCGCATCCTTGCCTCCGCCTTTGGGGTTCACGCCGTGGACCTTGTGGCAGCAGGAAAATTTGACCGCATGGTAGCCTGGCAAAATCAAGCCGTAACCGATATCCCCATTCAAAAAGCCCTCGAAGGATACCATCTGGTTAACCTAGAGGGAACCTTAATGAAAACAGCCCGCGGACTCGGTATTTGCTTCGGGGATGGCAAATAAATAAAGATTTTAGTTTGAGAGAACCGCCATTTGTGGTTGAATAGGCCACTGTCACCTTATGAATGAAAGATAAAATTGATGACCACACCTCTGATGCCAAAAGCCACTGCGATTTGGTTAATTGACAATACGACCCTTACCTTTGAACAAATTGGGGCCTTCTGCAATTTGCATCCTTTGGAAGTGCAAGCCATCGCTGATGGGGAAGTTATTGGCGGCATGACGCCCCATGACCCTGTGACTTCCGGAGAATTAACGCTCGATGAAATTCAACGATGCCAAGCCGATTCAACAGCTGAGTTGCGGCTCTCCATCAGACAGCAAGTCGGCAAACAAAAGAAAAGCGCAAAATATACCCCTGTTTCCTTACGTCAAGCCAAACCCGATGGCATCGCCTGGCTTTTGAAGGAAGTTCCCGCCATCACAGACGGGGATATCATACGCATCATCGGGACCACCAAAAACACAGTCCAAGCGATTCGCCTCAGGACCCACCGCAACATCAGTGAAATAAAGCCCCTCAACCCTGCTCATTTAGGCCTATGCTCCCATGAAGAGCTCGCGGCTCTTCTCCATAAATATGAGGCATGACGCTCCTTAAAGTCCTTCTTGGGAGCGCCCTCTTAGGAACCGTGGTGACCCTCACCCTAGGACTCTTCAGCTTTGCCAAAGGGGGCCTCCAGGGTGGTCCCTATCGCAACAAGCTCATGTATCTCCGCGTCTTCTTTCAGGGAGCAGCCCTTGTCTTTTTCGCCCTCCTGCTGTTCATGAAGGGACACTAAAAGTGGTTTTACTAACACGAATTTACACTAAGGGAGGCGACAAAGGAAAAACATCCCTCGGGTCAAAGGCGCGGGTCTTGAAGTCATCACAAATCATTCAAGCCATCGGCGATGTGGATGAAGGGAATGCCATCATCGGCCTTGCCCGCCTCCATGCCACGGAAGAAATCGACACGATTCTCGCACGGATCCAAAACGACCTCTTTGATGTGGGCGCCGACCTTTGCATTCCAGACGCGGAAAAATCTGAGGCAAGTCTACGCATCTCAGCCCCTTACGTAACAGCCCTGGAAAACGACCTGGATGGGTTTAATGCCGCCTTGCCCCCCCTCACCTCCTTTGTCCTCCCCGCAGGCACACCTCTCGCAGCCACCCTACATCATGCGCGAACAGTCATCCGACGCGCCGAACGGTCCGTGTGTGCCTTGGAGTCCGTTAATCCTGAAATCATTTGTTATCTAAACAGACTCTCAGACCTGCTGTTTGTGCTGGCGCGCTATGCGAATCACCAGGCAGAGGGCGATGTACTGTGGAGACCAGGAAACAGGAGTCAGGGAACAGGGGTCGGGAAAGTCATCCTGGCACCTGACTCCTGATCCCTGTCAACTGAAATCCCCTTCTCAAGCCAACCATTAGCCG
>JABDEE010000029.1 GCA_013287205.1 Alphaproteobacteria bacterium | reverse complement strand
TTATAAAGACCTAAGCCTGTGTAAGCCAGATGAATGGCCGTCGTTTTTGCGTCCACCAAAAGTTCGATCCAATCCGTATTTCGCGTGACTTCACCTGAAGAAGCCCGGTCGTATATCGCTTTTGTTGATCGATAGAGACTGGGCACAGAAAACGCAAGATTAAAGAGCGTCACAGCTGTGGAAAGGCCAGGACTTACGTAACCCAGCGCAACCCGGGATGCATTGAGAGCATTCTGTGATGTCAGGACATGGCCTCTTGTTAGATTAGGAAGACATACTCCATGAAAACCTACGAGAGAACTCCCAGAGCTTTGGTTGCTGAAAATGCCACCATTGTTCCATAGAATTCCTGCCTTTAGCTCCAATTGCTGAGAATCTAACGTTGCACCAAAGCCATTGTATACAAGAGGAGAAGTCATTTTTAAGTAATCTGATCCTAAACGTCCGTTGTTTCGGATAGATTGTTGAGCCAATACAACAGTTGAGGCCGCTTCGTGAGTGCCTGCGTGAGTGAACCGGTCCACATCAATGAAGGCTTTTTCAAATGTTCCTTCATATGTTTTGGAACTCGCATAATCTCGAGCCTTCAACAAGAGCTCGTTGGCTTTCACGATGCCAGCAAGATGCACGGTTTCATCTAAATGCATAAATAATTTTTGAAAGGACGTCAGTTCTCCAGAAACAGAAGCTCTCTTGGCATTCACCCGCGTATCATTGTTGGCGCCATATCCTGATTGGGATTTACCCTCTAACACAAAGCTCCCATTCTGACTGGAAAAAGCAACAGAACCTGAGTTCACCTTAACGTCACCGTATTGAGAAACCCTGGTGCCTTTTTCTCCTTCTAAATACACTTGATGTGGCATCGCCTTGATGACCGCCTGAATATCTGTCGGAAGAGCGCTCGTCGTGATTCCCTCTGGTAAAGTCTTGTTACTTAATAATTGGCCTGAAAACTTTAAAAAACCTTTTGTTTTGAGGCCCAAGAAATGATGTACCCTAAAATTACCACAGTACTCCAGAGCCCCTTCCACCCGAAAAATAGCGCTTTTTAATTCTGTATCACAGCCCTGTTCACCCCAAAGCTGGCCGAGGTCAAGCTCACTGTGGCCAGTCCATCTATTGCTTCCGTGATCTGTATATTTTGTTACCTTTGCTCTGTAATAATGACCGACTTTCAGACAAGATTTAGGAAAATTTTTAAAAACATCTCCTTCGGAAAGACACACTTCTGGTGTTTCTAAAAGCCCTTTGTTCTCAAAGGATTTATACTTAAGGTTAAGCCTTTTTTTTGCCAAGAGATGCGCACAGTTCTCAACGTCTCCCTCAACATCTAAGGCAATCGTCTCATCAACTTCCACCTTACTTAGATTATTTTTGTTGTCAGGATTCCATAAGGATAGTTTTTTACAGACGACAGCTAAGACTGACTTAACATCCCAGTTTTTGCTTAATTTCACCCATCCATCTGTCGAAATGTTTAATGACTGAAGAGGTTGTGTAGAGGTAAATTCAAAATCCTTTCCTTGGGAGCCTTTGAATAAAACGTGAGCATCATATTTTTTTAAAGTTCCAATAATTTTGCCTTGAGCACTAAAAAAGATCTCAGCCGATTCCTTTTCAAGGTATTTTTCTATAGGGATAGCGTACACTCCCTCTCGCGTAGGGGTAAGCCTCAACATAGGCCAGACTTCAAAAGCTAAAGATACTTTATTTCGCAGAAGTGGCGAAAAACCGAGATGAACTCTTTCAAAATTTCTATACACATCGGTTTCAAGACGGTCAAAGTGATTCAGAGTCTTACTCTCGGGCGTTGATGTGTGAAGGAGCTCTATTGTCTCAGCACTTGGAGCGCTTTCAAACCGATGATTCTCTCGCAACTTTCCTGTGCCATCTTCCTGATAGACAACCACATTTAACCCATAGGCTTTAGCGATGGCATCCATGGCCGAGGTTCCTGCCCCTTCCCCAATCAAGTAACCCAACATGACGCCCGGCTTTCCAAGCCACTCCTTTACATAGATTTTGAGGTTAGAGAGGTCGTTCGCCCACTCATGGATAACATCATTGACGTCCTCAAGCTTTTTGGCAATTTTCCGCAAGGGGTCAATGACGGGATTATTGTGGTTGGGATCCATGCCTAAAAGTTGGGCGAGGGTTCTTCCACTCACCCCTAACGCCTTATTGACCTTTTGCACTTTTGCGTCTTTTTTGCTTTCTATAGCCCAGATTTTCTCATAAAGGTGTTGGGGCGTGGTTTTAAACCCAGAATTTTTCAAGGGATTTAGCTCACCTGCCACAATGAGTTCCTTAAGTTCTGGCACCAAAAGACGGATCGTCTCAGATTGATCTGGTTTTTCAAAAAGAGAAAGCAGCTTAGCCGTTGCAGCGTGTCTGGGATTTTCATCCACCCGATCAGCCAAAAGGCCATAGAATCCACACTCATTGTTTTGGGTAGGCATACGCCTGACGTAACGGGGCTTCCCATCAGGAGCCTTCAATCGACGTCGTAGTGACGCAGAATAATCCACCCCGAACTGCTCAAAATCCTGCCCCTCCCCTGTCGTATTATTAGCCTCGGCTAAGCTTACAAAAAAACTATTAAACACAAGTGCAAAGGAGAGAGTGTAGCATAATACTTTAGAGAGGAGGGAATGGTGCATCATCACACTCCTTGGGCGGGTGGGAGCTGTCTGCTAAATTCAATTTCAGGAAGCCCTGCTTTTGTTCTTTCAGCTCTAATGAGCTCTCTTAGGCTCGTTTCCTGAGCGGCATCAATGGGAGCGATAACTCTGATGGTTTCAAGGCTTCCGCTTGTTAACAATCCTTGGATGAGCTGTTCAGCACATCCAAAGTTTTTTTCATTTTCTTTTTTGTTCTCCTTAAAATTTGTGATTCCTCCGGCACCAATCATCCCGCAGAGAACTACGCCGGGAGGGAAGATTGGCAACATGAGAATGCCGCCAAATGCACCAACCCCCATGTCGAAACGAGCGGTGGGATGGGGGTCTTGCCATTTTAGTGACAATTCTTCTAAGTCGGGCATGCGGGCGAGGGTTTCTCCAAAGCTTTTTGGATTCTCCAAGCTCAGTGGGCAAAGCAAACGCAAAATCCTGAGATGATAAGGGGGTGATAAAATACATGCAATGAAGTCTCGATACAAACTTAACCTGTGTACTCTAATGTCATCACGACCATGTCGAGTAATATAATGAAGATTACCCACTTGCAGCTCTCGAAGGTCTCTTAGAGAATTGGCGAGATAAGGATGAAAACAAAGATTTTCCGTGAAGCTATAATCAGTTACATGTTGTGGATTTCTGGATTCTAAAAACAACCATTTAATCTCCCGCTGATCATTTGGATTCTTAACCCTACTGTTTATTAGAGGCAATTTTAATATATCTGTGTTACCTTGAACGACAAGGCTATTGTTTGGATTTTGCCCTCCCTCCATGACTTCTGGAAATTTTACTGAGAAAGCATGATCTTGCTGCTCATTAATTCCATGCGGGCTATTGGGTGCATCTGCTATAGGGTTCCACAAATTGTTGGGTCCCCCGCATTTCTCAAATAACTCTGGACGCCTATCCCCTTGCGGTTCATTTGCTTTTTTTCCTACAAATTCAAATTCGACTGAAGACTGTTCATAGGTGCGAAACCGAATCAATTGCTTGGGTTCATCAAGCGTTTCCCATGTTCGTTCTCTCGTTTCCGTAAAGTACCACTTATTCTCTTTTCGTAAGATGAGATCTTGAGGGATTCTTTTGTTGGAAAGCTCTTTAAAACCTTGTGTACCTTCAAATGGGGATTGTTTGACATGATGACCTGCTTCATCCACAATTTGATAGTTGATCAGCCGCTCCACTTTCTTTGGCTTTTCCTTTAAGTGACCTTGAAAATATTGATCGAAGGAAATCGTTTTTTGTTGTGAATTAAGACGTTGGGGGATGTGTTGGAGGCGCTGTTTAAAGTCGGAAAAAGTGACGGTGGAAATACTCTTTAACCACGATTGATCCTTGTAGGTTCCCCACGTTTTAAGAAATTCCTTCGGAAGAATCTGTTCTATTTCACGGGCAATCGCATTGCTATAGAAGTGTCCCTCATGAAATGCCACATACCCTGATATTTGGGTCACCTTTTCCTTTAAATCAAAAGCGTCAGAAAGAGGAAAAAATCGCCCTCCAAGGCCTATTAAATTCAGTTTCAGGAAGGCAGAAACTTTTTTATTTTCTTGGTCTACAAAATAAACGAGATGGGATAATTGAGGATGCGCTTCTTCTCCTTCAAATGTTACAGAGGGACCTTCCGCAGGATTTAACCCTGCAACAGGCCGAAGACATTGATTTTTCCAGAAAGAGAGCTGCCCTAAAAGCGTCTTTTCTCCAGAGTCTTGTGTGACAGGTTGCAGAACAGGCCTGATGTTTTGTGGTACACCTTCATTTAACCTAACGTTGAGCAGACTACCTAGAGCTACCTCTGCAGGTTCGGCGATGCGTATGCGATGTTCTTGATTGTTAACTGCCCCTATCCATTGCCCGTCTTCCGCGGGCTCAAGGTCGGTTTCATGGATGTCTCCTGCGGGTCTCTTTGTTGTCAGCGTTACGGCAGAGATTTTCTGAGACAAATTTCCATAAGGCATCAAGGCAGATGCTCTGCTGAATTCTTCAGGAATGGGGATAATATAGGTGTTTTGAGGCGTAAAAGCTGTATCGTCAAAAATATTTAATTGAGCAGGTTTTTTGTAACTCGTGCGACCTTTTGCATAGTCTTCAAATTGTGCTCTGACAGCATTGATGACGCCAGCTTCATCCTCAGCATTGGCGGCCCCAATTGCGTCCGTCGCTCCTATTGATAAAAAAAGAAAAAATACATATAGAAAAAAATTAATTGATTTGCAGAATGAACCCATCCAACATTTGCGCATATTAATTAAATACATACTGTTTTATTCCTTTGTTATAATTGTTTGCATTAAAACAAAACATAAAAATCAACATAAAGCGTATTTATCTAAAGTTTATGACATATAAAAAATAGGCTGCGTTTTCAGTTTATTTGAACGGTGTCCATCCTTAGAAAAGAGTTTTGCATGCACAACAAGATATGCGCAATGCACATGGCTTGGTTGACAAAACCGTTTATCTTTTTCCATCCTTAGCAAAGAATTTTAAGTTTGTAAACAGGCATGCATAATTCGCATGATCAAAGTGATAAATCTTTCTGCTTCACCTTAATGCGCTCTCTCAATCTGGCGTCTTTGATCTTCGAGAATTTGTCTCATCTGGTGATAGTGTTGGAGTTGTTCCGCTTGCCGTTGGCGTTCTTCTTGCTTGACAGCGCTTTTGGGAGATTCGGTATGGCGGTTTTCTTTCAGAAGAGCAGGAGAGAGGGATTTTTCAATGATCTCTCTAATCCCTTGATGGCCTTGGCCATCATATTGAGACGAAAGTGGCGCTTCCTTCTTAAAAACCTTAGCAACTTTTGTATGTTTCTGTTTTGGCAAAAAATGCGCCGCGCATGCTTCTTCCGTTGCAATTTGCCCATGCACGCCGATTTTCAGGTGCTTTCAGATACGGTATATGTTGCGGTATTGGAGGCAGTATACTCGTCTGCTGTTTGGTAAAACGAGAACAAAGAAGCCCTTCAGTTCTGCCTGTGCGTTCTTATGAGGCTGGGGGGGTAATGGCTTCCACAACTGTCTTGGTGAGTTTTGGCATAGGAGAATCCTCTATAATCTCTCCAGCCACTTTACTCTTTTTTGGAGGGGATTATCACAAAAATCTCCCTTATAAGAAGTGGAGCCCTCTTTGGGATTTATACGAGGAGGAGAGATGACACAGAGTTTGGATGATGATCTAAAAAGACAGGGGCACAAACTATTTTGTGACTTTTTTCAATTTGCTCCCCATAGGCTCCCCTAAAATATTTTTTGTTTTTTGTCGCCCTCAAAAAACCCTGTCCATCCCTGGCGCGCCCGAGAAGATTCGAACTCCTAACCTTCTGATCCGTAGTCAGATGCTCTATCCAATTGAGCTACGGGCGCTTCGTCGAGGGGGTCAGGATAGGCATCATACAGCAAAAATCCTCATCCCCAAGCCATCCTGGTTTTACGCGACCTTCCTCTTATAATGCAAGAGAAAAGTACGCAAAGAAGAGAGTTCTCTTTGGCCGACTGACTCTTGGATGGATTCAAACGGCCACTATACACTTTTTAAAACCTCACTGACATGGCCCGTGACAGAAACATTTCTCCAAATTTGAGCGATTTTTCCGGCCTCATCAATGAGAAAGGTGGAACGCGCAATCCCAAAATAGGTGCGGCCATACATGGACTTTTCAACCCACAGGCCATATTTCTCACATACTTCTCCCGTCTCATCCGAGGCTAAGATGAAATTAAGCTGTTCTTTTTCTTTAAACTTTTTGTGACTTTTGATAGAATCCTTAGAGATACCGATGATCACGGTATTTCTTTGATCAAAATTTGGTTTTTCATCCCGAAACGAACAAGCTTCCGTCGTGCACCCCGGCGTGGCATCCTTAGGATAGAAATAAACAATGACATATTTGCCTAGAAAATCAGAAAGGGTCACAGACGTATCTGTGTCCGTTGGCAAAGTAAAAGCGGGAGCAGGGTCGCCAATCGAAAGGGGCATGAAAGCCTCGTTATGGAGTCGAGATGATTAAACAGAGTCTTACCCATTTACTCGCCTTTTGCAAGAGAGTGCGCCTCCTTTTAGAAATCATGGGGTCTCTCATCGCGTTATTCCTCTTGTGTGGCCTTATCCTTCTCGCCCGCCTTTCGGTAGGACCTATCAATTTAGATTCCTATATTCCCCAAATCGAAACGGCTCTGAAGATGCCAGAAATTGGCTTGCAGGCCTCTGTTGAGCATCTTCAACTTGCGTGGCGAGACTGGGATCGCCCCTTTGAGATTGAACTTGTCAACGTTCATGTGCAGAAAGATAAAAATCCCCATTGGCTCACCGTTCATCATGTGGGCGTGTCTCTTCAGTTATATGCTTTGTTGAAGGGTGATATTGTCCTCAAACAACTGCATCTTTATCGTCCTCATATCCTTTTAGAACGGGAAGAAGGAGGCAATTTTTCTCTTGGATTTGAGGATGCTCCCCTTGATCCTCATTTCAGTTTTAAAGAGGTAGCGCCCTTCTTATCCCTTAAGGGAGCGCCTCCCTTTCTCCGAAAATTCCAAGACTTAAGAAAAATAAGTATTAATGATGCCCGGATCGTTTTACGCGATGCCCATGAGGGCAAAACATGGACATTGCCGCGCCTCTCCCTTGCCTTGCATCGCTACTATACGGGCTCTCGGGCGACGTTTACGGTCCTGTCTTCTCACGACAAAGAAAAACTTTTGATTGATTTGACCTATAAAATAGATCAAGACTTCTTAGAATTGACAACAAAATTTCAACAATTCTCCTTTCATAAATTCCTATCAAAAGCGCGCCCCACATTCGCTTACGATAATGTTCTCAGTTTCCTTGAACAATGGGCCGCTCCCCTCACCGGAAAAGCGCACTTGGCCCTCTCATCGACGTCTTTTCAAATTATTGAAGGAGCGGGAGATCTCACTTTTGAAAAAGGATACATTAACTCTTCGCTCGATACATTGCCCTCATTGCTGGTCGAATCTGGAAATATGACGTTTTCCTTTTCTCCTCATCTCCTTGATATCAAGAATTTTTCTCTTTTATCCGGGGAGATGGCGCTGCATTTTTCAGGAAATCTGAGCTCTCCTAAGGCTCCCTTGGGCCTGTTTAATCTTATGAAACCCGGACAAACACTCGCGATTGAGGGGAAAATTGAAGATTTTCCTCTGGGGCGCCTTGATGCCTTTTGGCCCCAGAATCTTGCCAAACCCGCACGGTCGTGGCTTACAGAGAACGTAAAAAAGGGGATTCTCTCGGAAGGCCATCTTATTTTGCAAGGCCATGGGGAAGAGAGCGGGTGGACCCTTGACGACCTGCACGGCACTCTCTCTGGCAAAGAGATCGAGCTGAGTTACTTAAAAGATATGCCCCCTATCACAGGAATAACGGCAGTCTCCACTTTTACACACCAAGGATTTGATATTAACGTCTCCTCAGGAAAAGTCGATGCGCTGACTCTGCACGACGGCAAAGTTCTCATTACAAAACTGGACACCGATAATGAAGAGCTCGCACTTGTTGCAAAAATCAAAGGTCCCCTCGGAAGTGCCCTCAATGTCATCAAACATGAACCCATTGCCTATAATGAAATTGATATGAAAACAACAAAAGGCAATATCGATTTAATCCTTCATATGAGCTTTCCCCTCCTCGCAGATCTTCAATTTAAGGATGTTAAACTTAACTTAAAAGGAAGCGGCAAAAATGTGGCCTTCACCCGGCCACTGACAAAAAATCTTAAGGCTGAGTTCAAAAATGGATCGCTCACGATTAACCTCACCCAGGATAAAATGCTGATGAAAGGCAGAGGCGACTTGAACAAGATTCCTGGAACAACTCTAACCTACACTCATCATTTTACTTCTTCTGACTCCTATAAACTTCAAATCGAAATCAACACAACTGTTGATTTTTCAGATTTCTCTCGTTTGGGGTTTGATTGTGGTGACTATGCCAAGGGGGCAGCAAGAGCAAAGGTTGTCTATCAGTCCAAAACGGAACGACAAGGGCAGCTCGCTGTCAATCTTGATACTACCCTCTCTTCCTTGTCTTTCCCTCCTTTGGAATGGAAAAAGGAGAGGGGCCAGAAAGGAGAGATTGCTTTTGTTCTTCATTTCGATAAGAAAAAGCTGATAAAAATGGATGATTTAACGATGTCATCCCCCCGTTATTCTTTGAAAGGAAATGTGCTTTTTAATGCCCATAATGAGTGGAAAACGATTCATCTCTCTCAGCTCAAGGCTCCCCATACCCATACGGCCATGACGCTGCATGCCTTGCCCCATCATTCTTACGCTGTTTCATTTGAGGGGAAGGAATTAGACCTTGAAAAAGTGTGGGAGCATTTAGACAAAGAAGACGAAAAGACAAACTCGCAGGCGCAGCTCAGTATTGGATTGGCGTTACCTTCTTTGCACGTGAGGAGCATGAGAAGGCGGCTGCACATTTTGCAAAGGGACATAAGCAATATCCCCATTCGTCAAAGGCTGCAGAAAATTTATTAAAATTGGCAAAATCGCTCTATGCCCTTGATCGGAAAACAGATGCCTGTACGACGCTTGAGCAGCTCGCCTCCACCCATCCGAAAGCATTCAAAGAAGAAGTCTCTGCTGAACAGAA
>JABDEE010000028.1:8383-9918 GCA_013287205.1 Alphaproteobacteria bacterium | reverse complement strand
ATTATGATGGGAATGGCCGTACAGCTCGTCTTTTAGCAACGCTTGTTCTTCATAAATATGGATATGGCCTCAAAGGAATTTATTCCCTAGAGGAATATTACGCACGTGATTTAGGCGCTTATTATCAGGCTCTCACAATCGGAAAGGATGAAGACTATTATGATGGTCAACGAGCGGAGGCTGACCTTACGACCTTCCTGGAATATTTTGTGTGCGGTATGGCAGAGTCTTTTGATAAGGTGCGTATTCAAGCTCAAAGGGCAGGGGAAGAAGGGGTTAGGGATCACGCTCATACCTTACGGGAGCTCTCCCCAAAGCAACGCCAGGTGTTAAAGCTCTTCCTCTCCGCGAGCAGAGTTACTGCAAAGGATCTCTCGTACTTCTTTCACATCAATGATCGGCAAGCGCGCTATCTCTGTCAACAATGGGTTGCCGAGGGCTTCTTCCATGTTGTTGATCCAGCGCCCAAAACGCGACGTTATGGTCTTGCTGAAAAATACGAGCGGTCCATCCATTAAACTTCGTCTCCCTTCATTTGACTTCTTTCAAAAACCCTGTGAGAATGTCCTCGAAATAGTGAGGTCCATTCATGAAAACACTCTATCTTCTTCGGCATGCCCATGCGATTGAGGGCGCTGGTATTCCCGACATTGACCGCCCCCTCAGTGCCCAGGGGCAGGCAGAAGCCCAATCCCTTGCGGCTTATGTGAAGAACGCGGGCATTGCCTTTGACTTTGTGATGTGTTCTGGGGCCTTGCGGACGCAAGAGACGTTTGAGCCGTTACGTTCCCTTCTCCGTACGCAAGAGATCGAAATTGCCTCCGATTTCTATGGCCTCTCTGAAGAAGGGATTCTGGAGGTGGTGCAGGGCATTCCTGAAACAGCCACGTGTGCGCTTTATATTGGCCACAATCCGGGCGTTGCCTTTTCCATGTTCAGGCTGTCCCAAACCTTTCCTGCCGCCCTGGAAGAGGGGGTAGCCCCTGCCACATGCATGGGCTTACAGTTTCCCTGTGAGCGTTGGGCGGATATTAGGTGGGGGATGGGGCAGATGGTGACTCTTTTTCAGCCTGGGCAAGTGCCTCCCGCACCAAAGGGATCGTAATCCCTCTTTTAGACGTGAGGCTATGGGTGTTCAAGGTTTCAACCCACCTGCGCGCACTTTCAAACGATCTTTCAATATGCTTGAGGAGAAAAATAATGACGTCCTCCTCGACCTTTACCTGCCGATCTTCAAAAAGCTTTTGAATCACTTGCGTTAAAAGAGGCTCATCGGGGGCCTCAATCTTAATTGCGGGTACGGTACTGAGCCGCGACTTCAGATCCGGCAACCTTGTGGCCCAACGCGCCGGGGCTGTTCTGGAAATCAATAACAACCCTCCTTGAGATTGAACCAAGTGATTATAGACATGAAAGAGCTTCTCTTCATTTTTGATCAAATGGGCTTTTTCGAGCACCAGGTAAGGGGGGATGGTCATCAAAACGTCGAGATCCATATTGTCAAACTCGCGCCCTTCTAATCGTTTCGCACCCGT
>JABDEE010000028.1:4853-8373 GCA_013287205.1 Alphaproteobacteria bacterium | reverse complement strand
ATATGAGAAAGGTGGGTTTTGCCGCATCCCTCGTCCCCATAAAGAGCAAGGCACGATCCAGGCCACGCGGGCCAGCTCCTGAGCCAGAGGACAGCTTCCTGATTCGCTCGCGAGATGACAAACTCTTGGGGGTCGAATCGAGGGGTATGATCAAGAGGAAGAACGAGCTGTTTCACGAGATTTTTGGTCCAAGATAATAAGGGCTGCTCCCATAAACTTTCAGTCCTTGACGGACAAGAACACTGACTGCCGCGGCCATGGGCAGGGCAAACAAGATGCCCACAAAACCATAGAGTACACCTCCTGCAAGGAGGGCAAAGATAACCCATACAGGATGGAGGCCGATCCGATCCCCAATATAATAAGGGATTAAGATGTATCCTTCTAGCAATTGCCCCACCATAAAGACGGCAGCAACAATACCGATTGAAGACCACTCGGGAAATTGTGAGAAAGCAATGCCGATGCTGACCATAAATCCAACAAGCGCGCCCAGATAAGGAATAAACGCGATGACACCAATAATGGGCCCTATAATCAGACTGAATTCAAGTTGGACAAGAGTGAGGGCTACTGAGTAATAGATCCCCACCATCAGACACACCAAAGCCTGCCCCTTTGCAAAATGACCAATCGTGGTGTTGATTTCAATAAAGAGCGCCTTAATTTTCGCTTCATAAGGGCGGGGAAGCCACCGGTCAATTGTTCCCAAGATACGGTTCCAATCGCGCAAGCAGTAAAAGGCAATGAGGGGAGTGATAATAATCAGGGAAATCAGATTGGCAATGGCCATCCCACTGGTCAGGGCTCTGGCAAACAATCGCACGCTCCAGGTGATAATATCTCCCATGTAGGTGCTGCCCACATTGCGCAGAAGCGCTAGATCTTCGGGCTTAATGTAGAGGGCGGCATCCTTTAAGAAGGGTTCAAGGCCATTGCGAATCCGTGCCCCATATTGTGGCACATGATAGGCCAATCGCAGAAGCTCTGTATGAATAAAAGGAATGGCAATACACAGCAAAAGCCCGAGGACCAGGAAGACGCCAAAGATCATGAGGGAGGTCCCGACAGCACGGGGGATGCCCCATTTCTCAAACCGTGCTACCGCTGGATTCAGAGCATAGGCCACCAGCATCCCTGTCAAAAAAGGCATGAGAATGCTGTGGAGGCTATACAGGGCACAAATGAAGAGCGCGCCTACGCCGGTCCATATCCATATTTGACGATTCTTATTCACAGGCTTGCCGATCTGCTCCATTGAAACAATTGAGCCCGAGTTTAACATAGGTTGCGCCAGAAAGCACGGTTGTCATGGCAACAATATATCCAATGTAAAGAGAGGCGTTGGGAACCCCGAAAACCGCATTCCCTTGTCCTAAAACAAACAGGGCAAAGCTAAGTTGGATCACCGTATTGATTTTGCTGATGAGAAGCGGCTTCATGTTGACTTCCCCTTTCAGAAGAGAAAGGAGGAGAATTCCCCCAACGATCAGGGCATCCCTGAAAATCACAAGCACGACAACCCAAAGATCGATAAGTCCCACCCGTCCAAGGGCCGCATATACGCCGACGAGAAGCGCTTTATCGGCAATCGGATCGAGATACGCCCCAAGGAGTGTCCGCGCCTTAAAGATGCGCGCTAAGAACCCATCCAACGCATCTGAAAGCCCTGCTAAGGCAAAGAGGTAAAAGGCAGCGGTCAATTGCTGGGAAAGAATCAGAGACACGATCAAGGGGACACTGAGCAACCGCGTGAGTGTGATAAAATTGGGAATGTTGAGTGTCCGCGCCATCATGGTCAATTTTTGTCACCTCCCTCGAAGGGAATTACCCATTTCCCTTGCTCAAAACCAAGAAGAATTCCTTTCGCCTCAAGTCCTTTCTGGAGTTTCACCCCATCACTTCCATAGGGCAACTCTACGTCTGCTTTTTTGCAGGAAAGGGAGACAATCCGCATGGATTGTCCCCCGGGCACGGCTTCAAGAGCCCGTTTGATGCGATTCCAGTCTGCATGAGAGACATAAGAAATACTGACCTTAAGAGGATCTCCTTGGCGCGCAGAAGGGACAGAGGCCCTGAGGGAAGGCAGACCCGTGTCTCCCTGGAACCACTGATGGGCAAGAGCCTCATCAAAGGTGAAGGTTAAGGACGCCGTGTATGTTTTATTGTCTGTCCCTTGCTTCTCTTGATTAATTGAGAAGCCCTCGACCATCTCTTCTAATGTTCCTTGCGGAGGGGCAGACCGGTGACTGTCCGGGAAATAGTCGTCCTGCAGCTGCTTAAACGCAAGATAATGGGCCTCCCGCAGGGCCTGGGTCCGTGCCTCATCTAAGGATTTTGCTGTGACCGTCACCCTAATGCCACTCACGGTGAGGGCTGTTGCCCAAGAAGGATTGAGTGTCAGGAGGCTCAAGGCAACAAGCCACTGTCGCGTCTTCAAATACACCAATTTGTTACCCATTTTTTCAGAGAGGTCTTTCTCGAAGGAGCTTACGGGTTTTTGAAGAATTGTCAAATATCAAAATCAAAAAACGTTTTGGGAAAAGGCTCGTTTTTTAAGGAGAAATGCCACCATTCTTCGGGGTAAGGCGCAAACCCAGCGGTCTCCATTCCTTCCTTCAAGTAGGCGCGCTTTTCTTTATAAATCTCATCAATGACCTCATTCTCAAAATGAGAAGCCTTATCAAAGAGATCAAAGGAAGACCCCATATCAAGGGTGCCATCATTGAGATAACAAATTTCAAACCCATCCAGGAGAGTTCGTTTTTCGACGGTGATGTCTTTCAAAGACTCTCCTTGAGGAATCAGCGTCACATCCACCGTGCTCCCTCGGCTATGGCCTGAACATTGCGCCACATAGCCCAATTCGTGCACACGGGCTTTATCAACGCGCGGGTAGAACGCTGCCTTCATTTTTTGATCTGTCGGATCTTTCCCCCATTCCATAAAGCGATCACTTGCTTTTTGAGGACGATAGGAATCGTAAACGACAAGACTGAATCCGTCCTTACGGAAAATTTCTTGAGCCTTTTTGAGGGCAAGGGCCGCTTCCTGGGTCATGATCACATTTTCAGAGCTATATCCTGGCACAGGGGTCCCCACAA
Organism: Alphaproteobacteria bacterium; assembly: GCA_013287205.1. Lineage (GTDB taxonomy): Bacteria > Pseudomonadota > Alphaproteobacteria > UBA9655 > UBA9655 > UBA9655. The sequence continues at coordinate 5,269 of JABDEE010000028.1, read as the reverse complement.
AATTCCAGATTTTTGCATAGCGAAGATCTGAGAGAATGGTGGGATCGATATCCTTTAGGAAGACAAATCCTTCGGGGAGAATTTTTTTTGTTTCTTGCATCTTGTTTATCCTCTGAGTGAGATCTTCTTTACAGCATACCAGCTTAGGTCCTCCCTTGCCAGGAGCCGACTTGCTTATCAATTTTTAAATTTTTTATGATATGTAAAGCTTTTCATGCTATTTATTAATACGTGTGATCTATCTGCTTTACCAACTATTTTCTCTCCTGCATGAGGGGAGCGCCCTTTTGAAAGGAATCTACATTATGATCCTGAAAATTCTTTTACCTACAGTTTCTGTGCTTGCCTTAAGTGTGCCCATCTTCTTTCCTTCTTCTCTTTTGGCCATTATATCTACCGAAGATCATTACGCCAAC
>JABDEE010000028.1:0-4843 GCA_013287205.1 Alphaproteobacteria bacterium | reverse complement strand
ATACTAAAATAAAAAGTGGAGAGGCAAACGTGTTGTTAGATACAGAATCGCATGCAAAAAGAGCAGCAGTAGCAGCCGTTGAAGCAACAACAGATGCAGAAAAAGCAAGGTTAGAGAAGGAAAGAGCAGATGCAATAGCTGTCGTAGCAACAGCAGGAGGAGAAAAAGCGGCAGCACAAGCAGTCAAAAGAGAAGCAGAGAAAGGCGTAGAAGAGGCAGAAAAAAGAGAAAAGGCAGCAAATACAGAACTAGCAGATGCTGAAAAAGCAGTCGTACAAGCCAGAGCAGAAGAAAAATTAGCAGAAATAGAGGAGAAAGAAGGCCTTTTTAAAGAATAGATTTAAGATAATAATAAGACAAAATTTAGATAGATTATTGCCCTCCCCGCTTTTTGCGGGGTTTTTTCGTTTAACCCCCGATCCACACATCATCCCTTTAAAAAAGGGAGATGGACCAACACTCGCACAATAGAAATTTACGGATTGTGTTCTGGGACGCTTAACGCTACAAGGGTATGAGATCTTTTTGGCCCACAGTGGAGACCCCTTATCATGGATTTTATAACGAGCTTAGGATGGTATGTTGTTCCGTTTGTGTGCGTTCTCTCCGTCCTTGTTTTCATTCATGAATTAGGACATTACCTTGTCGCTCGGTACAATGGCGTCGGTGTGGATGTCTTTTCCATTGGCTTTGGGCCTGAAATTTTCGGATGGAATGATAAGGCTGGGACGCGCTGGAAGGTCAGCTGGCTTCCTCTCGGGGGGTACGTCAAAATGGTGGGGGATGCAGACGCTGCCAGTACACCCGACACAAAAGCTCTCAAAAAGATGACTGCAAAAGAAAAAAGCCGGTCTCTTTTTTATAAAACAGTTTGGCAGCGCATCGCCGTTTCTGCGGCAGGCCCTCTTGCGAATTATCTTTTTGCAATTGTTCTTTTTTCCGTTCTTTTTGCAACTGTCGGGCAACGCTTTACCCACCCCATTATTGGGAGTGTTGTGGAGAATGGGGCAGCAGCGGTTGCGGGTCTCCAGCCCGGAGACCGGATCCTTGCCATTAATGATACGCCGGTTGCCACTTTCGAGGAAGTACAGGTTATGGTGAGCGCACATCCCGGCGAAGCCTTAAACATCCTTTTGGAGCCTGCCCAGGGAGGACGTCGTCTTCTTGTTGCCTCCCCCACCCTCTCTGAAACAACAGACTATTTCGGGAATGTCCATCGGGTTGGCCTTTTGGGCGTGATGAGCGGCCGGGATGCCTCTGGGTATATCCATCATTCTTGGGGAACAGCATGGATTTATGCAATTCAAGAAGTCTTTTCTTTGAGCTGGCAAACTCTTAAAAGTTTGGGACACATTATCATTGGCGCGAAGTCAGCGGATGGTTTGGGAGGTCCTCTGCGTATTGCCCAAATGTCAGGGGATATTGCCCAGTCTGGCATGGTTGCGCTTGTCTGGTTTATGGCCCTTTTGTCAGTTAATCTTGGTTTGATTAACTTTTTCCCCGTCCCTATGCTGGATGGAGGCCATTTGCTTTTCTACTTCGCTGAAGTCATCCGCGGACGCCCTCTCTCTGAACGTGCCCAAGAATGGGGTTTCCGGATCGGATTTGGCCTCGTTGTCGGATTGATGCTCCTGTCGACATGGAATGATATTATCCATATTTTTGTTAAGTAGAGGTTGTTTGGAGTGAAGCGTTTATTTGTTTTCAGTCTTGTTCTGTGTTCCCTTTTCTTGACTCCTTCTTTTGCGTGGGCAAAAGAAGCCATCCGGACGATTGTCGTTGAGGGGAATCGACGTGTTGAGACCCCGACCGTCTTGAGCTATATTGACGTTAAACTCGGCGCTGCTATTGATGAACATAAAATTGAAGAGATTCTCAAAAATCTTTTCGCAACGGGCTTATTTGCAGATATCACGATTGATCAGGTAGGGGATCGCCTCGTCATAAAAGTTGTCGAAAACAAAATCATCAACCGCATTTCTTTCGAAGGCAACAGTCGCCTGAAGGACGATGTTCTCCAAAGCGAGCTTAAAATCAAAGCCCGAGAGGTCTATACCCTTGCCAATACACTTGAGGCTGCCCAGAAAATAAGGGATATGTACCGTTTGGGCGGTCGCTATGGGGCCAAAGTTGAGCCTAAAATTATTGAGCGAGAGCAAAACCGGGTTGACCTTATTTTTGAAATTGATGAAGGCAAACCCACCCACATCAATAAAATTATTTTTGTCGGCAACCAGGCCTTCAGCGCGTCACGCCTTGAACGCGTGATTATGACGAAGGAATCACGCTGGTATCGTTTTTTTAGTACGGACGACACCTATGACCCAGACCGCCTTGCCTTTGATAAGGAGCTCTTGCGCCGGTATTACCGCGAGCATGGGTATGCGGATTTTACGGTGGAGTCCGCTGTGGCTGAATTGGACCCTGATGACCAAGAATTCTACATCACCTATACGCTTAACGAAGGGAAGCTCTATACTTTTGGCAAGGTTAAAGTCACCGTAAACTTGCCAAAACTCTCCTCTGCAGGGTTAGATGAACAGGTTAATTTTGAGACAGGGGATCTTTTTAATAGCAAGGCTGTGGAACAAACTGTCGAGCAACTGACGATTGCCATCGGGGAAAAGGGATTTGCGTTTGTCGAAATTGAACCCAAATTCACACGCAACCCACAAACACAAACAATCGATGTTGATTTCATTATTAAGGATGGTCGCCACGTTTATATTAATCGCCTCAATATCATAGGGAATGACCGCACAAATGATGAAGTGATTCGCCGTGAATTCCGCCTTGCTGAAGGCGATGCTTTCAATAGCATCCTCCTCAAGCGTTCAGAACAACGGCTTCAAAATTTGGATTTCTTTAAAAAGGTGGAGATTAAAAAAGAAGAAACAGGATCTCCTGATAAAATCGATCTGAAGGTCGAAGTTGAAGACAAGCCGACAGGTTCTCTCGCATTTTCTGGAGGTTATTCAACATCCGATGGTCCCTTAGGAACAGTGACCGCGAATGAGCGCAACTTTATGGGAAAGGGGTACGACCTTTATGCCAAGGTCATGGTCGCCCAGAGAGCCTTAGACCTCCATGCGGGTTTTACAGACCCTTACTTCCTGGATCGTCCTCTTACAACGGGTCTTGATCTCTTCCACATGTCGCGTAAGTTTAATACAAAATCAGGATGGAATGGGTATAAGCAATCAAAAACCGGTGTGACGATTCCTTTTGGATATGAGTTGATGGACCGCTTGAACCAATCTTGGAACTACACAGCGAACAGAGATTACATCAGTAATACACGTGTCAATGCTTCCCCTTATCTTCTCGCGCAAAATGGAACGTGGTTTATGTCAGCAATCGGTCATGGTTTGTTCTATGATGGGCGAAATAATAGTGTTGAACCTTCCGCTGGGTATTTTGCTGGTATTTTTGATGATATCGCAGGCTTGGGTGGAAACGTAAAATACTTTAGAAATACAATTCGTGCTGGTGTTTACAAGGCATTGGACGAAGAAAATAAATGGGTTCTTTCAACAAAGGTCTCGGCAGGTGTGATCTCGGGGCTTGGAAAAACAACCCGTATTGCTGATCGCTATGAGCTGGGTGCGGAAGGGTTACGTGGTTTTGCGCCCGCAGGTGTTGGCCCGCGCGATAGCCGGACAGGCGATTCCTTGGGGGGACTCTACTTCTACAAAGGAACGGTTGAACTTCTTTTCCCTCTGGGCCTTCCTCCCGAACTTGGTATCAAGGGAAGCTTTTTTACGGATGTGGGTGCTGTGTGGAATTGCGGCGTCTCCAGCCCCTTTATTGAAGGCAATAACGCAAAACCACGCGCAGGCCTCGGTGCTGGTGTATCCTGGCGTTCCCCTTTCGGACTTATTGGCATATATTATGCCCCCGCCGTATGGGGACAAAAAAATGTTGACCGCATCGATAAATTTAATGTTACCTTCGGTTCTCAATTTTAACAAACTAAGGAGAAAGACAATGAAACCTATTTTTTATGCAACCCTTCTTGCAACGACTGCTCTTTTAACACCTGCTCATGCGGACTCTTCAGCAACCATTTCGACGGTCCAGCAGTCAACCATTAAGGAGTCAACCGTCTTTAAGGACATTCTCAAACAAATTGATGCTGAACGCATGCTGATCCAAGCAGACCTTTCTAAGAAAGAAAAAGAACTCAAAAAGAAAGACCAAGAGCTCGCTGAAGCCCAAAAGAAACTCTCTGCAGAGGAATTTGAAAAGAAGCGCAAAGCGTTTGCAACACTTCTCGATGATGTCCGTTTTGGACTTGAGCGTAAAAAGATTCGTATCGAACTTGCCTTTGAAGAAGCCAAAGGAAAGGTCATTGCTGAATTCTCAAAGATTGTTGAATCCATCAGAGCGAAGAAGGGGGGCGTTGTCCTTTACACGGAAATGGTCGCCGCCTCGGATCCAAAAGCTGACATTTCTCCAGAAGTTCTCAAAGAATTGAACAAAAAACTGACGAATGTCAAAGTTACGTTTAAGTCTGATGACGAAATCAAGAAATTGATCTCTCAGCAACAGCAAGCTGCGAAGTAAAATTACGGAGAGTCGGCGGGTATCATCCCCACCTCCCAATTTGTCATCCTCGGACTAGACAAGGCTTGTTTTTTCCTTCAAAAAACAACGACTTTTCTTGATCCGAGGACCTAATTCATACCGTGATTGAGACGATACTCGGGTCAAGAAATGCTGGAATTTTCTAAGAAGAAAATTAAGCATTTCTCCCGGCTACGCCAGAGGCTACGCCGCGGCGAGAGCCCGAGCATGATAAACTGAGAAAAACACGGGATGACACCTTTTCCCGATTACCATA
>JABDEE010000027.1 GCA_013287205.1 Alphaproteobacteria bacterium | reverse complement strand
TGATTACAAATCAGTTGCTCTACCAGCTGAGCTAATCCGGCTTCTGATGGAGTTTATAAACTGAAGCGACGAAAAAGCCAAATGAAAAATAGAAGAATTTTCACACACGATCATGAGGATAGACATAAGCGCGAAACGAGGCAAAAAAGCATGCTCCCTGCTTCACAGGAGAGAAACAGGGAGCATAGGGTTTTTAGGCCGAGAGAGCGTTGGCAATTCCGCCCAGAACAGCTCCAGGGAGAGCCGCGGCTGTCCTCACTGTATCGCCAACAACTTCACCAGTACGATAGGGGACAGAGCCATAGGGGTATGGATCACCCCAACCTGTATAAGGAGCATAGTAGCCTCCATAAGCATATCCGTATCCACCATAGCCATGATAATAGCCGTGATGATAGCCGTGATGATGATAACCGTGCCCATTACCGTGGGCATATCCACGATGATGTCCACCACCATGTCTCCCATGGCCATGGGCTTCAGCATTTTCACTCAAAGCAAAACAAGAAATGACGGCAAAAGTTGTGGCTGCTGCGAGTGTTTTTAATGTATTTAGTTTCATTGGTCTCTCCTTAAATTATGATTGGTTAATATATGTTGTCCTAGCGGACATCGTTCACGAGGGCGGGCTCCCCATAGGGATCATAGACTGGATCACCGACCACGTAAGCACCACTGTATCCGTACCCATACCCACCATGGCGATATCCATATTGATGATAACCGTGCCCATTACCGCGAGCATGATGACCCACGCCATACCCACTGCCACCATATCCGCCATGGGCTTCAGCACGTTCGCTCAAAGCAAAACAAGAAACAACCACAGCTCCTGCCGCAAGCATTTTGAATGTATTTAGTTTCATTGGTCTCTCCTTAATGTATGTAGTCAATTCAATATATGAGATTAGAGGGCATCGTATAGGTTAACAGGTGCTGCCAAAATCGCATGCACAACCGTCCCAACAGGTCCTCGTTCAACTTTTTTCGTACATATTGCACATCGACCTTTCTCAACACACATGTCTTGCTGGCAAGTGGTTGTTGTGACCGTCTTCGCTTCGGTTCGATCAGCAAGAGCAAAGAAGCCCATGATGACGAGAGTTGCCACAATGGCTAAATCTTTCAACTGTAAATGTGTCATATTTTTTCCTCTTACATATGTTGCTCGAGTCACCATTGTAAAACACAAATACAAATATTTTATTAATTTTTGTATTTTTTCTTTTTTTAATTTACATATATACAAAAAAAGGTGATTTTTTGTTTTTCTTCTATGATTTTTTACGAACTGGTGGCTAGGAAAGTTTTTTGGGAATTCCGACCTGTTCTTTGAGGATTTTATTGGGGACGGCTTTGACCTCCCCCGGGGCAAGGGGGCCCAGCTGAAAGGGACCGTAACTCAGACGGATAAGGCGACTCACGGGCCACCCTAAAAATTCAAAAACCCGCCGCAGCTCACGATTTTTTCCTTCCGTCAAACTCACCGTAAGCCAAGCATTATCTCCCTTTTGGCGATCTAAGGTTGCCTGGATAGCTCCATAACGAATCCCCTCAATCTCGATGCCCCCCGCTAATTTTTCAAGCTCAACAGGGTCAATGTGCCCATAAAGACGAACCCGATAGCGACGCACCCATCCTGTTGAGGGCAATTCAAGATGACGCGAAAGCTCACCATCATTGGTGAGAAGAAGCAATCCTTCACTTTGCAGATCAAGGCGCCCTATGGAAATCACACGAGGAAGCTCAGGAGGAAGGTGCTCAAAAATTGTGGGGCGATTCAACTCGTCCTTGTGCGTCGTGACCAGTCCCCTCGGTTTATAATAGCGCCAAAGACGGGGAGGGGACGCTTGGGGCAGGGGCTTGCCATCCACAACAATACGGTGAGCTGAAGTCACACAGAAGGCCGGCGTCTCCAGGACACTACCATCAACCTTCACCCGTCCCGCTGCAATCCACGTTTCTGCTTCGCGGCGGGAACAGAGGCCAGCACGCGCCATCACTTTCGCAATGCGTTCCCCCTTATCCACGAGCAGCCTCAATAAATGCTTGAAAAATGTGCCGTTCTTGCGGAAAGAACGTACACTCAGGGTGCCATTGAACCCCCAAACAAAAACGATAGCGAGGGACTTCAATCCCTTCAATAATGCCATCGGGTGACAAAGCATTGACGATGACACCTTTGCCTAGATCACGAACCGCTTGGTGATGGACGCTATTGACGTCCAGTTCATCCTGTCCAATCAAGCGGTGGAGGAGGGTACCCTTCACCAGCGTCACAAGATGATGAGACTCATCGCGAGGGGAGGGTTGTTTATGGTTCAGAAACTCTCCTGCATCGGGGATATGCTGAATAAGAGTTCCCCCAAGCGCCACATTCAGGAGCTGCTGCCCACCACAGATTCCTAAAATAGGAATATCTTTGGCAAGAGCAGCTTGAGTGATGGCAAGTTCAAAAGCCGTTCTTTCTGGTTTTAAGGTGACGGTGGGATGGACCTCTTGATCGCCATAAAGGTGAGGAGGGACATCGTGTCCGCCCCCTGTGATCATCAATCCATCGATAAGATCTAAATAGTCGCCAACAAGGGTGAGCTCATGGGGAAGAAGAATAGGAATGCCGCCGAGGGCAGAGATGCATGTGCAATAATTCTTACGAATAGCGTACCAAGGCATCTGTGAAAAGCCGCCAGGTCCTTCACAATCGAGGGTAATCCCAATGCGGGGGCTATGAAAGGGCATTGATTATGCTCCTTGAGAGCTTACACTTTCTCAACTTGAGAAAAGTCAAGGTCAACCGGCGTTGACCGGCCAAAGATCGAGACGGCAACCTTCACACGCTGTTTATCATCGTCCACTTCTTCCACAAGCCCATTGAAAGAGGTAAAGGGGCCATCGCACACGCGTACTTGTTCACCGATCTCAAAGATAATGGTGGATTTTGGCTTTTGAACGCCTTCTTGGACTTGTGCAAGAATACGATCAACTTCCCCTTGAGCGATAGGCAAAGGCTTGCCCCGCACCCCTAGAAACCCAGAGACTTTGGGAGTTTGGCGAATGAGATGCCACATTTCATCAGTAAGAACCATTTTAATGAGCATATAGCCTGGAAAAAATTGACGTTCCGACGTGACTTTGACGCCCTTTTTGACCTCAACCACATCCTCGGTTGGAATCATGATCGTTTCAATTTGATCCGCCCAGCCTTTCTTTGCAGCTTGCTCTTGAATATGTTCTGCAACCTTCTTCTCAAATCCAGAGTAGACGTTAACAACGTACCAGCGAAAATTCTCCACCTTTTAAGCTCCTATCCCCAAAACCAGTGAGACAAACCAAGAAAGTGCCCGATCAACAATGAGAAAGAAGATCGCGCAAATGAACACCATGATAAAGACCATGATGCTTGTTGTAATTGTCTCTTTACGTGTCGGCCACGTGACCTTCGCCAGTTCCTGGCGTACCTGCCGCATAAACCCCAAAGGGGAGATTTTACCCATCATTTATTCCTGAATTGTCTTCGAAAGAATTCTAAATCTTCACCAGGAGATAAGAGATTTCCAACAATCTGTCAATGAAAATTGTGACAATGGCCAATCGGATGATCGTTTGTCCCTAGGAGGCACGTTTTTTATAGTATAGCGGTGGAGCAGTTAGTCAGAAAAGTAAGAAATAAGGGGAGAAAGGGTGTTGCTAGCTTTTTTCGTATTCTGTTTCCTTCCGCTCCACCACTTTACCGCTCCACCGTTCCCCTGCTACACTGCTATCATGAACATCATCCAATCCCCCAGCCCCAATTTTAACGAACGCCAGTGCACGATCGATATGCTGGTGGTCCATTATACGGATATGCCAACGGCAAAAGAAGCCCTTGCCTGGATGATCAACCCTGAATCTCAGGTGAGCGCGCATTATCTGATTGATGAACAAGGTCAAATCACCCAACTTGTGGAAGAAGCAAAACGGGCGTGGCATGCAGGGGGGAGTTTTTGGCAAGGGGTGACCGACCTTAATAGCAGCTCGATTGGCATTGAATTAGCGAACCCAGGTCATACTTGTGGGTATCGTCCTTTTCCCGAAGCTCAACTTGAAGCCTTTTTGGCTCTTGCTCAAGAGATTCAAATACGCTGGGAGATCCCTTCCTCGCGCATTCTTGGCCATTCGGATATTGCCCCTCAGCGCAAGCAAGATCCGGGCCACTTATTTCCTTGGAAACAGCTGGCAGAGAGAGGATTTGGCCTATGGCCAGAGCCTATTATGACGGGAAACGAGGAGGATCCCGCAGATCTTCTGGCCAAAGTTGGATATGATGTGACCTCGGCACCTCATGCCATACTTGCCTTCCAGCGCCACTTCCAACCTCATAAACTGGATGGGATCACAGATCAGGAGACGCTCGCTCTTCAGGGCTTGTTGAAACTTCATACAAAGCCTATATAGAGAGAACAGATGGCCGGAGAGGTGCTGCACGCAAGTGCAGAGGAAAGTCCGGGCTCCACAAAGATACGGTGCCGGATAACGTCCGGCGGGGGCGACCTTAGGGAAAGTGCAACAGAAAGTAAACCGCCTGGCAACAGGTAAGGGTGAAAGGGTGCGGTAAGAGCGCACCGCGTCTTTGGTAACAAAGATGGCACGGCAAACCCCACCGGGAGCAAGACCAAATAGGGGTGGCATAGGACCTGTCTTTGGGTCGTCACCCGGGTCGGTTGCATGAGGTGTGAGGTAACTCACATCCCAGATGAATACCTCTCCCCTCGACAACGAGGGACAGAACCCGGCTTATAGGCCATCTGCTTTCTCCCAATCATTAACGCTTTTTCAAGAGATAGCTGGATATACTCCCATCCATACTCACCCTTTTAACAAGATGTGCACGATGTCGTCCTTTACACTTAAGCTCCTCAGTCTTGTCTGCGCTCTCACGCTCACCCCTTATTGTCTCTACGCTGAGAGCGCTTCCCTATGGGTACCTTCCAGCAAAAAAATTTCTGATCAAGATCTTTGGAATGCAAACCAGCAGTCTCGTCCCGTGTGGTGGTATGGCCCCAGTGTTGATTTTTGGGCAATCGATCAACAGACAGATTAAGATCCTTCTTTCCTCCCTTTTCCCCTTGACGAAAGGGACGCTGTTGTTATGATGCGCGCCATGGAGCCCCTGTGGCGGAATTGGTAGACGCGGCAGACTCAAAATCTGTTATCTATGATGTGGGAGTTCGAGTCTCCCCGGGGGCACCATTAGACAAATGATTCACCGAAGGCCTGGTGCCAAAACCTCTAAAATTCTCTTTTCTTATTATTTTCAAGACCCTCAAAGACCCCATCGACATGCTTCCATTTTAAAGAGGGCAGGCAGAACTGAGTGAAACTCCACGGGCTCAAGCCCATCGTATCTTGCGCTTCTTCGTCGGGTTTCGCCCGCCTCCTCCTCTCGCCACGGCTGGCGTAGCCGGGTCGCTGGCGGATACCCACTGAACCACGAGCCAAGGCTGCGGAGGCGAGTAAAAACGAAAACATTTAAAAATCGTTAAAGTTTAATCTTTTCTATTTTATTTTTTATGGGTATAAGGAATCGCTATCGGTAGATGGGTGGTTACGTTTTTAAGAATAATAAGCCTTCAATGGTAAAAGGTTACAATGACAACGATAAGAAGAAAGGCACTTTTAGCCCTGGGAGCCACCACATGCTTGGCAAGCATTGATTTTCCCCGCGCCAATTTCTCAGGTGGAGGGGAGGGGGGGAGCTCTTTTTCTCAAGACGATCGAACTGCCTCAAAAACCTTTGCTCTCCGCGCGCCTCTTCTGCAAAAAACATTTCAAAGAACAAGCCCAGATGTGCTTGCGCCAATCGTCAAAGGATCTCACGGACAAATAAAAACCTCATTTGAACATTGGGCACTAACGTTTGATAGGACATTAGAAAGTTCGATCAACCCATTTGAATATAGGCCGTCAACACTTACAAATTTTCAAAAACCACATCTCATGCCCCTCTCTACGGAGGAGTGGCAAGAACCTGTCTCTAATATAAGACTGACATTCCGGTCTGAAGTCCCTTTTGAAGGCGAATCCACAAAAACTCACGCTGGACAAGAGGCAGCCGCGCCTGTACCAGTGCCAACTCCAGTGCCAACTCCAGTGCCAACACCAACACCAATACCACCCCTCGAAGAGGAAGATTTTTTCCCGTCCCACTGGTTTCAAGAAGTGGAGAGACAAGGGAGAGCTGCACCTCAAGCTGCACCTCAAGCTGTACCACCAGTTGCCCCCATAGCACCGGCAGCTGGATTTGCACCAACACGCGTTACAATTGGTAAGACGTTTTCCCAAGAGATAACTGACACAATCCAGAAGTTTGCTGCTGCCAAAAAATCTGCAGTACCACCCATCGTTGCGCCTACTCCCGCGCCATTCGTTGCATCAGCACCAACAATAGCCATTACATTAGGACACGTCGTGGTGCCATTAGGCAGCGCGTTACAGCCTCAGGCAGCAACACCACCAGCTTCTATGTCAACACTGGTCGTCCGCGCACCACACCTTCAGCTGCAGCCGCCAGCAAAGCCAATGCCAAAGCGTGCACCACCGCCCGTACCAACTCCCGCCTCACCAGTAGGTGTTGCTACGCCAGCACGCCTTGTTGTCTCACACAATAAAGCTGAGGCCTCTCCAGGCTTTGCACGACAATCTCCAGGCTTTGACATGCCAGAGTTCTTCACGCCACGCGCAGTAAAGAGTGTTTCTCCTCAGAGAAGTGAGGAAGAACAGGGGGGTGCAGGTTATGTTGAGACAATCATTATGGAGACTGTGCAAACCCTCGCTTCTCGACTCGATAGGGTACGGAGCCTTTATCAAAATGACATCAAACCTTTTTATGAAACGGCACAGTCTGAGGTGGTCGCTGCTATCGAAGTGATCACTCATCAACTCAGTAAAACCACGCAGAAAACTAAAGAGCTCCGGACAAATGAGGACGCTCTCTGGAGAACCCACGACGAGGACATTCAAAAGCTTGAAGTGGAGGAAAAGACCTTACAGAAGAACATCGCACGCACGCGACAGGCAAGAGAAGGATTCATTGACACGATTTTAGAGTTTCTGGCCTCTCTTAATGACAAAATCGAGAAAAGTAAGGAAGAAAAGGGCCGTTGCGAAGGCGATCTTACATCGATTGGGAAGAGAAAAGCGATACTCCTTAAAGAACAGAAACAGAAAGAGAGAGAGCGAGAAGCAAAACGTGTCGCCCTTTCACATGACCTTATCCACCAACACAATCTTGTTGTGAAGATGAATCGGGAAATGGAAAGACCTGTTTCTTACTCTACAGATTCACTTACAAAACATGCGCAACATGATTACCAGGGGGCGCCCTCTCATTTTATAACAAGCGATGAACCTGAGAAACAAACGCAAGAAAGAATGCGAACAAAAAGAAATCTCACGCTCACAAAAAACAAAATAGATGCATTAAAAGAAGAAATTGCTGCCTTAGAGGCTGAGAACTATCATGACAGTGTCGCCACCTTAGATGCTGTCGCACGAGCTGAAGCATGCCTTCCAGAGCTCTTAGGCGCACTTGAAAAAGAGAAGCCAAAGCTTTCTATTCTTGAGACAACCTATTCTATTCTTGATCATTTGCGTGTAAAGCTTCAAAAAGCAGTGACATTAAAGGGGAGTGCCCAAGAGAATACGATTCTGCAAGCAGCAGGCGAAGCCAGACAGAAACTCATACATGAAATTGACCAACTCCCTCTTCCCGAAGACTTTCCTGGAGAAGAACTGGCTTACATATTCAAAGACGTTCATACATTTTTGGAGAGGGTGACTCAAAACGTAGCGGATCTCCAACAAGATGAAGCCCAACTTCAAGAATTCGGCATCAAAAGACAGGCTCACGTAAAAAAACACGCTCGAGAACTCGATACGATTTACGAGGCGGTAGGGGATAAATCACAGAACGAAGATCGTCTGAGTGAAGAATTAAGGGAAGAAAAATCAGAAGCTCTCACAATGGAATCTATCATTCACAAATTATCAGCATATACCTCTGAGTTAGAAGAAAGAGTGGAGATATGTCAAAACATTTTGACAGGTGAGCAGAGCTATTCAGACATCGATCTCAAGGAATACGCTGACTATGCGCAATGGCATGAAGAAAAGATTACCTCTCCAGACAGTGAATTCTCACGCTTCTTGAATCGGAGAGAAAAATCGCTCTCAGATATGATGACCCCAGCGTCTCTCACCCCGAGCAAGAGGAAAAGGCCAAAAGAGATGCAGGGAGAGGCACAAGGGAAAAGAGGCCGCCAGCTCAACTTTGATGATAAAGAAGAGGAAGAAGAAGTCCATGCTTCATCAGGGAGAGAAGCAACTCCTACGCCTGCATCCGAAGAAGAAATGATGACGGCACTAGATGAATTTCTCACGAAATACGAAGCTGAAAGAGCCGAAGCTTTGAAGCAGCATCAAGAACGACGTGCCAAAGCCGCTGCTGAATTTAGAGTCAACGAGGAGCAAGAAGAAACGCGCCTCGCGCTTTTATTCAGCCCTCGTTCCCTTGGCCAAATGAAAGCGTTATCGTCTCAAGAAAACGCAAGGCAGAAGATTCCTGAGTCAGCAGCTGATGTTTTGACGATCTCAACTCATCTGTCGACCGCAACATTTGATGAATTTCTCACGCAATACGCAGCGGAGAGAGCCGAAGCTTTCAGGAAGCATCAAGAACAACGCAACAAAGCAGATGCTGAATTTAGAGCCAACAAGAAGCATTTAAAAGGACGCCTCGCTCTTTTATTCAGCCCTGCCCAAACAAGAGCAGAGCCTCCTCGGGAAGATGTCGGGCAGAAAGTTCCTGAGTCAGCAGCCGATGTTTCGACAACAACATTTGATGACTTGCTCAGTGAACATGAAGAACGGTCTACTCAATGTTTCGAAGCGTACAAAGCGCAACGCGACAAAGCAGCGACTGAATTTAAAACCAAGCAGGAGCAAGAACAAGAACGCCTCGCTCTTTTATTCAGTCCTCGTTCCCTTGCCAAAATGAGAACAGAGCCTTCTCAAAAAGAAAAGAAGCCGAAAATTCCTCCTACAAGAGCTGAGGTTTCGACAACAACATTTGATGACTTGCTCAGTGAACATGAAGGACAGACGACTGAACGTTTCGAGGCATACAAAGCACAACGTGATAACGCAGCAGTTGAATTTAAGGCTCGAGAAGAGGAATTAGAAATGCTGCTCGCACGCTTAGCCCAAACAGAAGAAAAAACCACACTTCTCCAAGGTCAAGGAGGAGGGGAGACACATGATCTAGGAGACGATGTTGCGTTAACAGTGAACGTGCTTTATCCCCCAGCAACCAATCTACTCACTTTGCCTTCACTGGTTGCTCCGTCAGATGATCCGACCGACCTCTTTGAAGAGCCGCTACGTGTGGTTGTCCCTCAAACAAGAACCCCTATGGGAACTCCGAAGAGATCTAAGCCAGGAGTGACGACGCCACGGAAAAGAGGGGCTCTCAACTCTATATCGAGACAAAGTTTGGCTTCAACAAATAACGTGTTGCCGCCGCAGAAACCGCTACTGCAAAAACCTCTTGCGCGCCCCCACCTAACGGGTGATAATGATCCCCTTTTGAGCGCATCAGAATAGCGATAAGTATTGCATAGGGTAGATTTTATTAATGCATTTAATAAAAAAATTTAATTTTTTAGTTTTTTTTCTTTTTTCTCTATCCTGGGGACCCTCCCTATGTGCAATGGAGGGGGAAGAAAATCACTTACGCACTCTTCCTCAAACGACGGATGAAGGTCTTCCTCCCCTCAACGCTTCTTCGACGAGAGCTCAGCTTTGGACGAGACTTCAGGTTGTGATGATACAAAAGGATACTCTTCAGAAAGACAATGACTTTTTGACGCAAACAAATAATAAAATGAACGAGAGAACTGATTCTCTTTTAGAAATCCTAAAAGAGGTTGTAAAAGGGAACAAAAGACCTGCATTGATCCACACGAGCGCCACGCCACCCTGTTTCCATAATCAAACCACTCGAACAAATACGCCAACTTCTTCTAAAGCCTATTCCGAGAAAACAAGCCCCTCCACACCAGAAGAGGCAGAGGCCGCACTTCCCACGCCGACGCTTGCTTCTCTTGATCCGCTCAGCCCGTCCAAAATCGACTTACAGAAGATGGAGAAAACTTTACGGGAAACCAATCACGCTCTACGAGAGAAAACCCGTCGCTTACAAGAACAGGAAGTTTCTCACCAAGCTGTCGCCGCCCAAAAGGGAGCAGGCGCGCAAGTTGATGGACATCTCTGCCAGGAGTTACATGAGCTCAAGCAATATTTTATGCGGGAACAGGAACTTTCTAAAGAGAAGCTACCTCTCTGCTTAGAGGCATCTGAAGCTCCGGTTGAGGTCCAACGTAGAGAAGCCGCTCCCTCCTTAAAACCCGACCCTGAGAGCCCCGGTCAAGAGAGAGCACCTCTTCCAACTCTTGGCTCTTTGAACCCCCTCAGCCCGTCTAAAATCGACTTGCAAAACATCATGAAATCGATGGAAGAAGTTCAATCTCGCTTACACAGAATTTTTGATGTGAATCCAGAGAGCTGTAATGTAGTTTCTCCTCCTGGGCAATCTTCCATCATCCCCTGTGTCAAACATAAATCTCAAAGTCTCAGAGAAACGCACCCTAGTATCAAAACAAAACCTCAAGACCAGTTTTTATTTACACGAGAAAGTCTGCCCATCGAAAATATCTCCGCAACCTCCCAACCCTGTCTCATTGAAACGTCTCCCTGTTCTAAACACCCCCCTCAAATCCATAAAAAAACGCGAGCTCTTACCAAAGCTGAGCTTCAAATTGCAAGAGAAATCCATGCGCATGAAAAATGCACATGTGGGGGAGAACGGGAGTACCGTGTGAGACCCACGAAGCCTAAGAAAATGAACGTCTTTGAGAGGCTGTGGGTATAATCCTTTCCTTGAGAGAAAGAACGTCAATCAAATTATACCCATCGCCTTGCCACATAGTGTAACGGCGCCTCTCGCCACGGCGTAGCCCGGGTTGCGGGGACATCAAGGAACATGAAAAATCGGCGTCTTCATATCAAATGCGTATCGATAAGAACCGAGAAAATAAGAAGAGTTCTCTTAATAAAAAAGGGAGACATCCATCAAGATGAACATCCCCCATCTAGTATACACAAAAAGAGCCTTACGAAGTAGAAAGAGCCCTCATTACGTCTTCCTGATAAATCCTGTCTCGTTCCGCCTGCTCTTGTTGTTCCTGCTGCCTAGCGAGGTCCCTCTGTTGGCTTTTTCGCATCGCTTCTACGACTAGCTGATCCAGTGACTTCTCTTCTTGTTTTTGTTTTGCTTTTTTTTGTCTATGTAATGCTTTCTTTTGCTCAATTTCGAGCGCTAGCCGCGCATCTTTTTCTTCTTTCCTTTTTCTTAACGCTTCAGCCTCTGCCTGCGCCGCTTGACGTGCTGCTGCCTCTTGTGCGTATTTTGCCTGAGCCTGCGCATATTCGCTCTGAAGCCGCGCTATGGATACACGTTCTTGCTCAAGGTATTGTTGCAACAGTTGCGCTCTCACATTTTCGGACGCGAGCTGCGCATCGACTTGCTCTTTCTCTTGTCTTAATTTCTCCTCCCTCTCCATTGTCGCTTGGTGAGCGACTGCCTCGTTTGCGTATTGTTGCAGAACCATATCATGTTGTTGTTCAATCACCGCATGTTCATGCTGAATCTGCTCTTTTGACGCGCGCTCTTCCTGAAGCGCTGTTTTTAGCGCAAGGGCTTTTTCAACAACAACTTTGCTTTGGTCCTGAAGTTTAGCTATTTTTCTTACCGCGTCCGCACAATCTTGCATAAGCTCAGACTCTCTGTAAGCATGCATCTGCAAAACGGTCTCAAGGCGTTTGTTAGCTAAACGTTGGTCCTCATCAGCTATCTTTCTATCCGCTCTATCAAGCTTCAAAGCTTTTATTTTGAGAGGTGACGCGCCTGGTAGCTGTTGCTGTAGCTCCTCGTCGTCACTCTCATCAGATGACGTCACACCTTCAGACAAATCTTCTTCTCTTACGGACAGATCATCCAAACCTGCGGGCAGGCTTTCCGCAGCCGCAGCAAAAGCGGCGGACAGATTCGCCTGACTTAAAGACAGATCGTCCACATTTGCGGGTGAACGGCGACCGGGGCTCCTCGCACGCCCATCAGCTGCAGCCGGAGCATCAGCTGCAGCCGGAGCATCAGATGCAAACGCCTCTGAAGGCACATAAACTTGAAGGGCTAAAAGAATGGCTGTGCTTGTCACCAGACGCTTGAAATTTTTATCATCAATCATAAGATATCCTTTTAATATTAATTAGTTATAAATTGTGGATGTATTCCTTTCTGTCTGCTCGCCAGAATCACAAAGAAATCTCTGGCGACAATTTATTAATATTTTTTAACAAATGTCAATTAAGATTTCGATTGAATCTCAGATTTTAAAAAAACGAAGCGTTTCTTGAGGCCTAGAGGAGACGTGAGAAGACTTCTGAGTCTCCTTCAACGGAAAATTTATCGACGAGGGAAGGTCTTGAAACCAGTCTTTCTCTGGCTCCCCGGGACGGACTCGAACCGCCGACCCAGTGGTTAACAGCCACTTGCTCTACCAACTGAGCTACCGGGGAATGGAATCGGATATATACCAAAGTCTTTTGACCTTGACCATTCTTTTTTTGGAGGCC
>JABDEE010000026.1 GCA_013287205.1 Alphaproteobacteria bacterium | reverse complement strand
AGAAGGAACATTTGGATCCATCCCCCACCTGCTTTTCCAAGACGCCCACCGATCACATCAACAGCCGCCTTACCCTTCACTTTCATTTCTTGATCGAGTGGAATGTAAGCCATCTCCTTTGTCGGATCAAAGAGAGCATACTTCGTTCCCTTACTGAGGATATTCTGAACTGCTCCGAACATCACTGCCAAAACGACAGGTGTGGCCCCCAAGGTCACGGTCATCCAAGACAAGTCATCTTTAAAGAGGATGAAGGCATAGAAAAGCACCCCTGTCACGCCAAGAGCGATCGGCGTAAAGATCGCTCCTGTGAGCCATCCAAAGCGGCGCACGACGCCTTTAAACATGAGGATCAGACCAATGGTTGCAAGGCCCGTAAAGAAGGAGAATTTCCCCATAAAGGCGCCATATTCATTTCCACTGTAAACACCATCATGGGTGCACATGAGTTTAAGTTGCCCTTTCCAGGTCACCTCAACAAGGTTAATCGCCATGCCGTAGCCAACAAGGAGAAGAGCGATATAGCCAAGATACGGCTGAGAAAGGATATACTTGAAACTTTCCATAACCGTCATCTTCGGCTTGTCCTTTTTCACTTTTTTGCTTGCTTCTGCCGCATCATAATAGAGAGGGTCCGTTAAAACATTCCGATTCATCCACCAGTAGATTGCCATCACAGCAAGTCCGGCGATAACAACCGTGCTCATCATATAGTCAAGACTCACACCAACCGCAGCACCCGCATCCACACCAGACGCATGTTCAATTGTACAGAAATAAGTGATGAGGGGTCCAGAGAACATAAGAGCCACGTTACCCAAAAGCGGGAAGAGTCCATAAAAACGCTTCGCTTCGTTTGTCCGCGTAATTTCGTTCGCAAATGTCCAGAACAAAAGGGCAATAACCACTGTCCCCCACAACTCTGACATAATGTAGAAAACAGAGAAAGACCAAGATCCCCAGAGGGCAAAAATAAATCTCAAAGCTGGCATCGCTTGCTTACACGCTTCCACAACTTCTGGATTCGGGTGAATCAAGTCACGGTTTGGGTAAATAACAAACGCAAACGCACCAAAAAAGAGAAGGAAGGGCGTCAAAATTGTGTAGAAAAGCCGTTCAGTTGAGAGAACATTGCTGAGTTTTGCATACAAAACAACAAAAAGAATAGACGCTGACATAACACCAATGCCCTTCAGGAAGCTCACAGCTTCTGCACCGGCAGCACCCACAACAAGCATATCTTTCGTATCACGCAAGATGGTGTAGTTAAACAAAATGAAAAACATCATGAGCCCCATGGGCAGGAATTTTTTCATTTCTGAGCCCA
The DNA here is from genome assembly GCA_013287205.1 of Alphaproteobacteria bacterium. GTDB lineage: Bacteria > Pseudomonadota > Alphaproteobacteria > UBA9655 > UBA9655 > UBA9655. The sequence continues at coordinate 12,069 of JABDEE010000026.1, read as the reverse complement.
TAATGGGCCAAAGAGCAGAGCGCAGTTTAGAAAATTGAGGTTCTTTCGGTTTGGTAGACATGGTTATGTATATCCTTCTTCATTATCCGGGCCATAATCAGCATTAAAAGTCAGCGCATATAGGCACTAAAGCATATAAGCGGCGGGATCTTAGCGTTTTCTCCCTCGTTTGTCAAATCGCGTAAAGCCTCAAAAGAATATAAGCAGAAAAACCCAGCAAAAGCAGGGAAGACATGCGATTAATCCAGAAAAGATGGTTCTCGGAGAGGTGATGCCGCAACACATGCACCCCCGTCGTTAACACAATCCACCATCCCATCGCTCCTAAAAAGACACCCCCGATCAAAGCAGCTCCTTGAGGAAAGGAGTGCTCCGCAAGGGAGATATTTAAGGCTGCAAAAGCTGCTGCAAAGACAAGAAGAAGCACTGGATTCGAGAGGGTCAGGAAAAAAGAAGAGGAGAGCTCACTGAAGAGAGAGCCTTGTTGCAGAGACTGCGGCATCTTCCGGCTCAGAGGGGATCGGAGCATCCGAAACCCAAGCCAGCCCACAAAAAGCCCCCCAAAGAGATGGAGATAAAAATGGTAGTGCTGAATAAACGCGCTAATCCCTGCAAGGCTAAACCCCGCAATGGCCGCATACATCGTATCTGCAGCCGCAGCCCCAACACCAAGCGCCAAGCTGGCCCCCGAGCACCCCCCAAGCGTACGGCGAATGCACAAGACGCTCACAGGCCCCACGGGAATCGAAAAAAGAAACCCAAGAAAGCAACTTTTCAGAAAGAGGAGTAGCAGGGACGAGATCATGTGAAAAAGAATTCCGATAAGGATTTAGAGCAGTAAACCATATGGGGCACAGGGAGGCAAGACGACTGCCCTTCGTTTTTTTAAAAAATTTTTCGGGGCGACAGCGATGCCTGAAGGGGGTATACTCCCTCCTCGAAGAAGTTATTTTGTCTAAAAAGTGGAGTATTCCTGATGGCATCCCTTGAACTTTTAAGCTTTGAAGAAGCCCTCCAAGAACTGGAAACAATTGTGCGCCGTTTGGAAGAAGGAAAAACGTCTCTTGAGGACGCCATCAAAGCCTATGAGCGAGGGGCGGCATTGCGAACTCACTGTGAGAAAAAACTGCAAAATGCCCGTCTTCGCGTCGAACAAATTGTTGTTGGAGAAAATGGCCGCCTTACCACTCAGCCAACCGATCTTGGCCTCTGATTTGACCTCTGACCGCTTTCACGCTCACCTCGCTTCTCTTGTCGAGGCGGTCGAGCAAACATTGCAAGAGGTGATCCCCTCTCAAACACGGCTGCATCACGCCATGGCCCACAGCGTATTGGGCGGCGGCAAACGCCTTCGTGCTTTCCTCGTCTGGGAGTCGGCGCGCCTCTTTGATGTCTCGCCCCCCCTTGCCTTGCAAACAGCAGCTGCGATTGAATGCGTGCACGCCTACTCCTTGGCCCACGATGATCTACCGTGTATGGATAATGCAAATACACGGCGCGGAAAGCCCAGTTGTCATATCGCTTTCGGCGAAAGCACCGCTGTTTTAACAGGCGATGCCCTCGGTCCCCTCGCCTTCGAAATTCTGGCAGATCTTGAGACTTCAGCGGACAATCGCCTCGCCCTCGTCAAGACATTGGCCCAAGCTATTGGGCCTGAGGGACTGGTGGCAGGCCAAATGATTGACCTTGGCAACGAAACCCTGCCCCAAACTTATGAAGATCTCTGTACCCTGCAGCGCCTGAAAACAGGCGTCCTCTTCAGTTTTGCCGCAGAAGCTGGGGCGATTTTAGGGAATCGTTCACCTGCCGAAAGGGAGACACTCCGCGCTTACGGCCTCGCCTTAGGGCAAGTCTTTCAAATGATCGACGATCTCCTGGATGGCTCCGACAATCCAGAGGAACTTGGGAAACCCTGCGGTCAAGATGCATCAAAACTCACCTTCCTCAGCCTCCTCGGTCCTGACAAACTCTATGAAAAAGCAACCTTTATCGGAGAGGACGCCTGCGTTATGCTCAACACACTTCAAGGCGACACCACCCTTCTTAAGGAAGCGGTGCGGTATGCGTTGGAACGGGCGAAGTAAGTGTAGTCCGCCGTCGCGACGACCCGGCTACGCCAAAGGCTTCGCCGTGGCGAGAGTCGCTATGGCGTGATCACGCCAGCGAAGGCGGACAGTGTAGCAGAAAAAAAGGGCCATTTTAGAAATGACTGTCACTAAAAATATAAAAAATGAGGAGAATAAGATGATTGAGAAAAATAGTTTGATATCCGCTCCACCGCTCCACTGCTCTACCGCTACACTGGCCAACGCCATCCGAGCTCTCGCCATGGACGCGGTTGAAGCTGCCAATTCCGGCCATCCGGGCATGCCCATGGGGATGGCGGATATCGCAACCGTCCTCGTCTCAAAATTCCTCAAATTTGATGCGGCTCACCCGAATTGGCCCGATCGGGATCGCTTGATTCTGTCCAACGGCCATGGGTCTATGCTCCTCTATGCCCTTCTCTACCTCACAGGATATGAGGATATGACCCTGGACCAAATCAAAACCTTCCGCCAATGGGGATCAAAAGCCGCCGGCCACCCCGAACACGGGGAAGCTGCAGGCATTGAGGTCACCACAGGCCCCTTAGGCCAGGGATTGGCAAACAGCGTTGGCATGGCCTTAGGCGAGAGAATTCTGAAAGCAACCTTTGGCAATGATCTCGTCAATCACAAGATTTATGTCATGGTGGGCGATGGATGCCTCATGGAGGGGATCTCAGAGGAAGCGATTTCCCTTGCAGGCCACCTCCAACTCAACAATCTCATCGTCCTTTTTGATGACAACCAAATCTCCATTGATGGTCCCACCGATCTGACTGTCTCCGATGATCAATTGGCTCGCTTTCAAGCCTCAAACTGGAACACCGTACGCATTGATGGCCACAATTTTGAAGAGATTGAGAGGGCCCTCACACAAGCCCAAACAGCGACCAAACCCACCCTCATCGCCTGCCGCACCCAAATTGGAAAGGGCGCTCCCCATAAGGCAGGAACGGCAGGCATTCACGGGGCTCCCTTAGGGGCTGCGGAAATTCAAGCCACCCGAGAGACCCTTAGCTGGTCCCATGACCCCTTTGTGATTCCAGACGACATTCTAAAGACTTGGCGGGCAGTCGGAAAACAAGGAAACACCGAACGCCTCGCTTGGGAAACCCGTCTCGCCCAACATCCTGAAAAAGCCGAATTTGAAAGACGCCTCGACGGCAATCTCCCTGCGGGCTGGGAGGTTCCCCTCAAACAACTCCTTGAGAAATTTATCATCGAAAAGCCTTTGGCCGCCACCCGTGTGTCTTCCCAGTGGGTCCTGGATGTGCTGTCCCCCAGCGTACCTGAGCTCATTGGCGGATCCGCCGACCTCACCGGATCAAACAATACCAAAGCCAAAAATATGACCGCGATCACCCCCACAAATTATGAGGGCAATTATATCCACTATGGCGTGCGGGAACACGCCATGGGGGCTGCCATGAATGGACTCGCCTTGCACGGCGGAATCATCCCCTATGGGGGCACCTTTCTTGTGTTTTCCGACTATTGTCGCCCCGCGATCCGCCTCTCGGCTCTCATGGGCCTGCGCGTCATTTACGTCATGACACACGATTCCATTGGTCTCGGGGAGGACGGTCCTACCCATCAACCTATTGAGCACCTTGCCTCCCTCCGCGCTATGCCGAACCTTCTTGTGTTCCGACCCGCAGATGCAGTTGAGGTGGGAGAATGCTGGGCCCTCGCCCTAAAGTCCGAAAAAGCGCCTTCCCTCCTCGCCCTCACACGGCAAAACCTCCCCCTTCTCAGAGAGAACGCCAGCGAAAACCTGTGTGCAAAGGGGGGATATATCCTGAAGGATGCCACAGGGATAAGACAAATCACCCTTCTGGCCACCGGCTCAGAAGTCCACCTGGCCCTCAAAACACGGGAGATTCTGGAGGCCGAAGGACTGGCCACAGCCGTCGTCTCTTTTCCCTGTTGGGAATTGTTTGACAAGCAGCCAAAGTCTTACCAGGATAGCGTCCTTGATCGCACCACCTTTCGGGTTGCGATTGAGGCGGCGTCTCCCTTTGGATGGGAACGGTATGTGGGGGAAATGGGCCTCATCATCGGTATGGATCACTTTGGCGCTTCAGCCCCGGCTGAGGATCTCTACCGCCACTTTGGGTTTGCGCCTGAAGACATGGCGCGTCGCATCAAAGCCAAGATGACCCAAATTGGTTAAAACGCCATACAAACGCTGAGACATCATGATCATCAATTGTTTGTTGTGCTCCATAGTCACAATCAAAAGCCTGAGGGGACCCATCCGGTGAGTTGTTTTGATTAATACATTCAATATTCGTGAATTTCATCGTCGGGTTCATGGCATGAGCTCCCATACCCGTGGCACAGAAAATTCCTAAGGCAAGCATAAAACGGTTCATCTTTTCATCTCTCAACGTGTCTATGAATCTCACACCATAGACGACGACATCTTTCGATTTTATTAAGAAGACACGTTTAAGATTATGCTGAAGGCTGTCGTTTCTTGCGCTCTTGATCCCGCCGCATTTTATCAATCTTCGCTTTAAAGGCTTTGAAGGCTGCCAAACTCTTTCCTCCAAGCGCTGTCTTGGGCAACTGAGTGATCTTTTGAGGATTAATATGCTTACCGTTTTGCAGCAGTTCAAAATGAAGATGAGCCCCTGTGGCACGTCCCGTCCGCCCCACATAACCAATCACTTGACCTTGGCGCACCTTACACTTTGCCTTAACGTTTTTGGCAAAGCGGCTGAGGTGAGCGTAGGCTGTCTTCATATTCCCACTATGGCGGATGCAGATATAGTTGCCATAAGAACTAAAAGGCCCACAGCGCTCCACGACCCCATCTCCTGCCGCCATAATAGGCGTTCCTGTGGGAGCCGCGAAATCAACACCTTTATGCATTTTGGTATACCCAAGAACGGGATGTCGCCTGTTTCCGAATCCTGACGAGAGCCGCGCCCCATCAATTGGGGTACGCATAAGCGCTGTTTTGATGCTGCTTCCCTTGGCCGTATAGTATCCACCCACGCCCCCTGGAGGTTGAAAATAGTAAATCTCATGAGCCTTTTCCCCAATCACAAGTTTCGCATAGAGAAGATGCCCCGCCCTCTCCAAACCGGACTTTTCATCCCGATGGGTATCATAGAAAAGCTCATAGACCGTCCCAGGCTGAATATCCCGTTGAAAATCCACATCATAGCTAAACGCCTTGATCATCTCATATACCATCTTCGGCGATGCCCCCTTCTGCAAGGCATCCGCGTAGAGGCTCATATGGATCGTGCCCCCAATGTCCACATATTCATGCTTCAGCGGAATATCGTGTCGCTCAGCGACAAGCTCTCCCTCAGGCGTACACATCAGCTTGATCTCATAGTCGATATCGGGACGCAAAAGGAGTGAGGTCAAAGAATGCGCCTCCCCCTCTCCTTGAGGATGGCAGACAACGTGAAGGGCTTGATCAACTTTTAAATCCTTCGGATTAAAAACCTTTGACAGTGCGTCCGTTGCCTCTTGCGCCTGCGCCGCAGAAATAGGAAGGGTATTCAACACTGTCCCAAACGTATCCCCCCCTTTAACAACAATCGTTTCTTTCCGAGGCTGTTTTTTTGGGAGGTACGGCATGAGGCGTCGGCTTGGGAACAGGAGATTTCCGAAAGTAAGAAGGGGTCTTATACAACACATAAAATAGAAATCCACAGGACAGAAAAAAGCAAACAATCGTTATAATAAATTTAACAGAATATTGCCGCATTGACCCAGTGAGTTTTCTTGAGATTGTCTCATTATTGGAGCGTTTTTAGATCTCAAAGTCAAGTAGAATCGTGTTTATCACTCGCAACACTGTGTCATCCCCGGCCTCGGCTGGCGTAGCCGGGTCAACAAGTCCTAAAGACATTTGCGTATGAAGGATTTGTAAGTTGAGGGCGACACGGAGAGTCGTACAAAAAAGTCAAAACTTGATGCACACACAATTTATCTAAAATTATTCTTAATACCTAAAGGAAGACACAAAAAAAAGGGCCCCCAAAATGCGGGAGCCCCTTCTTTAAAAAACAGTTTCAGAGTCGATAGTTATTTGAGTCTGAGCCTGAATCCACACCTCCACCTGTGCTCTTCTCGGCTTCTGCCTCTATCTCACATGCTTGCTGAGATATTATTCCCAATGACGTTCTCTCTGTTCTCTCATAAAATCGTTCCAAGCTTTTTTATAAGCTTTGTCTGCCTCTACTACTCTCTCCTCTTCTGACTTGCCTTGTGCAATCAGAAGTTGGTCTATTGTGTAACTAGCAGCGCGAGCAGCCTCCATAGCTGCGCTCTTCATAGCGGCTTGTTGCTTCTCTTTTTCTTCTTTCTGAGCTTCTCGCTCTTTCTGAGCTTCTTCTGCCTCTTTCTCTGCTTTTTTCTCAGCCATTTTTGCCAGAGCTCTCTTAGTCTTTTCTTCAGCTACTTTCCATTCACCTGGTTTCCAACCTACTGTCGAGGGCTGGTCTGTCTCACTCACGGAGTTACTGGCCAAGAGAGGAAACGCGGAGCCAACAAGCACACTTAAGGTAAGGGCTGAAAAAAGAGATTTCTGTGTCATTCTATACATCCTTTTAAAAAAGCACCTCTCTCATTGAGAGGGGATCATTACTAACAAGAGCAGCGTAGCATTTAAAGATTAACATTTAAAGATTAACATATAGTGAAACTCTACGGGCCTAGGTCCGTAGTATCTTGTGCTTCTTCGCCGGGTTTCACCCGCCGAAGCGTATCCTCCTCTCGCCACGGCGTAGCCTTTGGCGTAGCCGGGTCGCTGGCGGATACCCGCGAACCCCGAGCCAAGGCTGCGGAGGCGGGTAAAAAGCCCCTCTCACTCCTCCCGTCTCCTCTCTGATTTCTTGTAATATCCATAGAGAACTTGGTAGGAGAGTTGCGGGTCTTGGTCATAAGCCTGCATCACTGCCCGTAAGGTCGTGGGGGGCAACGGTTTATAGCCTGGATGGCCAAGATGACACCCCGTCCCCTTCCAAGTGCGCAAAAAAGCAAGCGCATTAAGGGGAGTTAGCGTGACCCACTCTTCCTCAACAGACCGATCCCCTGTGAGGGGAAACCAATCCTTGAACTGTCCAAAAGAAGGGAAATCCAAAAGCCCACAGGGGGCCTCCGCTAGATGGTGAGCTGTGCGCCATTCATGACAAGAATTATTCCCTAAAGTCGTCAGGTACAACTCCCCCCCTGGTTTTAAAGATCCCACCAAACGCGAAATCGCTCGCTTCGGATCCTGAAACCAAGGCAGGACAAAATTCCCAACAATCAGATCAAAGGAGGCGGAAAAACAAAGTTGCTCCCCATCCACAACAAGCGGCACAACATGAGAGTGATCCACTTTGTGCAACGCAACATCGAGAAGCGTCGGCGAAACATCTGTCAGCACATAAAAATCTGACCGATCAACAAGCTGGGTACTGAGGAGCCCGGTCCCGCATCCGACCTCCAGGACACACCCCAAAGACCCAGAAGGATGCTGAGACAAGATCCGCCCCGCAAGCCGTCGGGCCCCAAAGGCTTGTACCCGGGCATGATCATCATAGGATTTGGCAGCACCTGAGAAGGCATGAATAACTTGGCTGAGACGACTCATGATCGGGGCTCAAGAATCATCATAAAACAAATCCTTTCTTATCTGTTGGACCCTTAACGTACCCCAAAAGAGATAAAAATGTCATGTCAATTCTTCCTCCCCTACCGCGCCCGCCAGGCGCTCACAATATGCTGGGGCCACCGCCAAGGAGCGATAAGGATGACGTCAAAGCGGATGCTGGGTTGATCAGGGCGCCCTGAAAGATAATAGGTGAGAGCCCGTTCAATGCGGCGTTCTTGAGTGAGCGTAAGCGAAAAAGCAGCTTCTGCAAAGGTATCACGCGCTTTGACTTCGATGGCCACAAAGGTATTGCCTTTTTGGGCGAGAATATCGATTTCCCCCAAGGGGGTTTTGAGGCGCCGTTTCAGGATGTGGTAGCCTTTTACCCGGAGATAAAGAGCAGCGAAATCCTCAGCTTTCTGACCCCTCAGGTAGGCTTGTTGTTTTTGCTTTAAGGTTGAGCGCATGGTGATAAACCTCCCTTTTTGGTACACCTAAAGCCTGGGCCACAAGGCTTGCAGCCTCTTTCACTGAATAGGTTTCAAGCGCTTTTTGCAAGTGCTTTGCGATGTCATCTTCAGAAGGGGCGAGGGTTTCGGTGACGCCCTCAATAACCACCACGACTTCTCCTCGCGCAGGGGTCGCCGTGTAGTGTTCTTCCAGAGAGGAGAGCGGTCCTCGTTCCACAGACTCAAAAAGCTTCGTCATTTCCCGGCAGACAGCCCCTTGGCGATCCCCCAGAACCTCGCGCGCATCCTTCAAAAAAGCCGTAAGACGTTTGGGAGATTCAAAAAAAATCAGGGTGGTGGGGAGGCCCCGCAACCCTTCAAGCGCTGTTTGGCGCGCGCCTTTCTTGGGCGGTAAGAATCCACAAAAGGTAAAGCGGGCGGAAGAAAGACCGGAAAGACATAAGGCCATCAAAGGGGCAGAGGCACCCGGAATGACCGTGTGCGGAATATTTTCCGCTTGGCAAGCCGCGATCAGCTTAAATCCAGGGTCGGAAATAAGCGGCATGCCCCCGTCCGTGATGTAGGCCACCTTTTTGCCTTCTCTTAAAAGAGGCAGAAGGCGCGACGACATCCCGTGCTCGTGGTAGGAAAGAAGAGGCTTGGAAATCCCGTAATGGCTCAGGAGTTTCAACGAAACGCGCGTATCTTCACACGCAATTGTATCGACCTCTTTGAGCACCTCAAGGGCGCGTAGGGTGATGTCCTTCAAGTTCCCAATGGGGGTGGCTATAAGATAAAGCACCTTGATGTGTTTCCTAAAAAGGGACTAGAAATAACGCGTGCCTTATTATAGGAGAACAGGTATGAGAATGAAATGTCTAATGATGGGAGGGCTTCTTTTGGGACTCACGGCCTGTGATCCCGTGAAGCAAACGCCTATCGTTGGGCCACAACATCCACCTGCGAGAATGGTTTATGAACAGGGGATGGTTAGAGGATCTAAGGTAATTCGGCAAGGGGCACCTGTGGCGGAAACACATATACCTATGACGAGGGGCGCTCCGCAACGTTATGGCATAGGAGCAGGAGAGGGAGGATTTTAGGGCACATGCTGAAAACATACACGCTTCTCGTTTTTTTTATCCTCTGCCTCATCTTTATGGTATTCCCTGAGCTGGATCTCTGGATCGTGACTCTTTTCTATCACCCTCAAGACGGGTTTGTGCATGGGTCGCACTCCCTCACCCAATTTCCTTATCAGGTGATGCCGACAATTACCTATATCTATGGCTTTGGGTGCCTCTTCTTAATTGGGTATCAAGCCTACCGCCGCAAGAGGATTATCACATCGCCTGCTTTCTATCTTTTGGTCGCTGTTTTGGTGGGGCCAGGCCTTCTCGTAAATTACGGCCTTAAGGAGAATTTTGGGAGGGCGCGCCCTCGGGAAATTGTGGAATTTAAGGGGAGTAAGTCTTTTACAGGCCCTCTCGTGATGGGGAACCAAACCCTTCAGAATGGCTCCTTCTCCTCCGGTCATGCGGCCATGGGGTATAATTTGTCAGCGCTGAGTTATGTCGTTCCTGTGTACAGCAACCTTATCTTTTTAGGCGGCGTTCTTTTTGGCTCTCTTGTGGGGTTTGGACGCGTTCTCCAGGGAGGACATTTCCCCAGTGATGTGATTTTTTCCGGTTTTTTTGTGTTGCTCATCAATCAGGTGTGGTTTCTTCTCTGGCGTCGGTTATGTCGCAAAAGGCAGGAGAAGACTGCCGTTGCTTAAGGTTTATTTACGACGCTTTCAAATCAGCGTATGATGCTTCCTTCATCACAAAAGGGAAAGAAAAATGAGAAGAGCGTTCAAGTGTTTGGTTGGAGGAGTCTTTCTTTTAGGCCTCACCTCTTGCGGTCACAAGACACCAGAAATTCAGCCAACTGTGGAGAAGGTCGCCCCTCTCCCTGCGCCTGCTGAAAAGGCTCCCCAGCCGCGCCCCCTCCCCTCAACCCGTAAGATTGGCCTTTTGTTGCCCTTATCCGGTCAACATACGGAACTGGGGCAAGCGTTGCTGAATGCCGCTGAAATAGCCATCTTTGAAAGCAATAATCCTTCTCTTGAACTCTTGCCTCAAGATACAGCGCCAGGGGCAAAGGTTGCGGCCCAACGGGCGTTAAAAGAGGGGGCGGAGTTACTCTTGGGCCCTGTGTTTGCACAAGATGTGACGGCAATCAAAGGACTCTCGGATGTGAGTATCCTTTGCTTTTCAACGGATCAGCGCGTTGCGGGACATGGGACTTATGTATTGGGTTTTCTTCCCTCTCAACAAATTGAGCGCATCATCGCTTTTGCAAAGGGGCGAGGAATCACAAAAATAGCGGCCCTGACGCCAGAAGACCCATATGGGCAGGTTGTGGATAAAACCCTTGCCCGTCTTGCCGCTCAAGGTGAAGTGGAGCTTTTGGGTATAACTCACTATGCCCATGAGGATGTTTTGGAAGGAAATCCAGGCAATCAGGGAATTATCGATGAAGTTGAGAGTTATAAAAATCGAGGAATGCAGGCTCTGTTGATCCCAGAGGGAGGGGAGCATCTCCACAATCTTGCCCGTATTCTTTCTGCGGAAGGTCTGCCTGTTCTCCTCGGGAGCGGTCAATGGGATGCCCCAGAAACACTGACCGTGCCTGAACTGAAGGGCGCGTTTTTTGCATCCGCCGATCCTCTAGAGCGTCAAGAATTTGAGAACCGTTTCCAGAAGCAGTATGGCACGGTGCCGCCCCGAATTGCGAGTCTTGGGTATGATGCGGTAGCGGTTGCGAGTGCGCTCTCTGACACGACATACTCCTCCCAAGCTCTGACAGGTTCCCAAGGATTTACAGGCATCGAGGGGCTTTTCCGTCTGACGCCTGAGGGACTCAATGAGCGCGGTTTGGCGATTCTTGAGGTCACCCCTTCAGGGTTTCGGGCCCTTGAGCCGGCACCGAGGGCTTTTTAGCAGTGGAGCAGTTTAGCGGTGGAGCAGTGAGTCGGAGCAGTAAGAAGAGAAAAAACATTGACACGAATACTTAATAGGATCTTTTTGTCCGCTCCACCGCTCCACCGCTCCACCTTTTGCCTTGTTCCAGGATTGCCTCACCTGTTATAAGGGGGAAAATTACATTCACTCACCCTCAGAAGGAACATTTCATCATGAAGTCAACTTTGCTTAAAACAATCAGCCTTTCTTTTCTCTTGGCGTCTTCATCCCTTATGGCTGATCAGACGAAGGATCCGATTGTTGCCACCGTGAATGGACATAATATCCTCTTGTCTGACGTCATGAAACTTAAGAAAACCCTGCCTAAAAAATATCAGGATTTACCCGCGGAGAAGTTGCAAGAACTCCTCACGAAGGAATTGGTCGATTTGAACCTTATTGATGCGGCGGCGGCTGATGCGGCTGCAAAATTGACAGGAGAAGAGAAAAAGGTTCTGGATAAAGCCATTGAACAGTCTAAAAAGGATGTGATCTCCCAATTTTTCATGGCTTCTGTCATTAAAGGGGCTCTCACGGATGCCGCCATTGAGAAGGCGCATGCTGAACTCGTGAAAAATTTTCCTCCCACAGAGGTGCGGCGGTTTAGTCATATCCTTGTCCCTGATGAGACAACAGCAAAGAGTGTGATCAAGGCTTTGCAGGGCGGACAAGACTTTGCAAAACTTGCAAAGGCAAAATCGACTGACAGTATGACGGCCCAAAAGGGGGGAGAGCTCGGATTTTATCCCCGAACAGAGCTCGCGGAGCATGTAGGTGAGGATGTGGCCAATATTCTCTATACCATGGACGTGGGAACCCATAACGTGGAACCCATTAAGACAGCGCTGGGGTACCATGTTTTTAAGGCTGAAGAGAAGCGTCAAGAAGAGCCACCGACCCTCGAAGATCCAAAAGCACGGCGTGCC
>JABDEE010000025.1:7603-14290 GCA_013287205.1 Alphaproteobacteria bacterium | reverse complement strand
CTGTTAAAAGAGTGGGTGGACGTTCATTTGCCAGCTCTTGTTCGGTGGACGATCAACGAGCAAGTTGAGCGCATTATTCGCCAAGGTATTGGTCAAGCGATCCCGACTTACGAATCAACACGCTCGGGGAAAAAATAACCAGGAGAAAGGGGAGGAACCATGGGAATTCAACACTACGCTTTTTTCGACAGACTGACAGCGCTTCCTTTTGTGATGAAATATGGCTGCATGGATCGCGTGCTTATGGGGGAGAGAGGACCCGCTCTGATATTGACCTTGTGATCCTGTGTCCTCAGGCAACACGGGAAGACTGGTGCAAAGTTACAGAAGTGATAGAGGAAGCAGATACGCCTCTCGGTATTGATTGTGTTCGATTGAATGAGATAGCATCTGGTACGACCTTTGAACGCAATGTGATGGCCTATCACAGGGTGCTTTTTAAGCGGGATACGCTTTCCGTTGATGATTGCTTGCGGGAAGAATGGACGCCCATCCTTCCCCCGCCTCCTGAGACAAGAATTAGTGACAAGCTCATTTCTGTCGAACAAGCTTTTCTGCGATTGCAGGAAATGGCAGCTTTGCCCGTTGATGAAACCCGCGCCCAAATGGATGCGACCATTCAACGGTTTGAATTTTCCATCGAGCTCGCTTGGAAAATGCTTAAATGCATTCTAAATTACACGCGGGGGTACGATATTCTTTTTCCAAAAGAGACAATTTGTATTGCAGCTCGGGAAAATCTTATTACAGATGTGGAGCTTTGGAATAGTATGCTTGAAGAGACCTCTCATACGTACAACGTCGATTTTGCAGATGGAATGTATCTTCGCATTCGTGATCAATACGTTCCCCTTTTGGCAGATTTTATTACCCGCCTTCGCAAAGACCCGAGCCTTGGCTCGGGAACTAATGTGGAGCGGGTGAAACTCCATGAGGTATCACAAGATATTACGGGGGTAAGCCCCGTAGAGTTTCACTAAAACAGGTATATGGATGACCCTCGATAAAACGTTTTCTCCCACCGCTCTTGAACCAAATCTCTATGCAGCGTGGGAAGCTTCTGGCCTCATGGCAGCAGGCCAAAGGTCAGATGCTCAGCCCTATACCATTATGATGCCTCCCCCTAACGTGACGGGCAGCCTTCATATGGGTCATGCTTTTATCTACACACTCCAGGATATTCTGGTGCGTCTGCGCAGGCTCCAGGGCCGCGATGTTCTGTGGCAGCCTGGCACAGACCATGCCGGTATTGCGACGCAAATGGTGGTGGAACGCCAGCTTGATCAGGAACAGGTGAGTCGCCGTACCATGGGTCGGGAAAAATTCCTGGAGCGGGTGTGGCAATGGAAGGAAGAGTCAGGCGCCACCATCACACGCCAGCTTCGGCGCCTGGGCGCAAGTCCTGATTGGAGCCGAGAGCGCTTTACCATGGATGAGGGCTTGAGTGCGGCCGTGCGGAAGGTCTTTGTGCAGCTCCATCGGGAGGGGCTTATCTATCGGGATAAACGCCTCATCAATTGGGATCCCAAATTACAGACAGCGGTTTCCGATCTGGAAGTCGATACCCTTGAGAAAGAGGGGAGTGTGTATTATTACCGTTTCCCCGTCGAAGGACAGGAAAGTATTACGATTGCGACGACCCGCCCTGAGACGACCTTTGGCGATGTGGCCATTGCTGTCCATCCTGAGGATGAACGTTACAAGCATCTTATCGGACAATACGCTCGCCACCCCTTGACCGAAGCACGGATCCTTATTGTTGGGGATATGCATGCGGATCCTGAAAAATTTACAGGGGCTGTGAAAGTTACCCCTGGCCACGATTTTAATGACTTTGAGATTGGTCGCCGTCATAACCTGCCGCTCATCAATGTATTGGACGGGCATGCGTGTTTGAATGAGAATGTCCCGGTCGCCTATCAAGGTCTGGATCGCTTTGTGGCGCGCAAAAAGGTGATTGAAGAGCTGCAGACGAAGGGATTTTTTGACAGGGAAGAAACGGCCCTCATTCCCACGCCTCATTCAGAGCGATCCGGTGTGATCGTTGAGCCTTGGCTGATGGATCAGTGGTATGTGGATGCGGCCACCTTGGCCAAGCCTGCCTTGAAGGCGGTCGAAGAGGGCAAGACTGTGTTTTTTCCGAAGTTTTGGGAGAATACCTACTTTGAGTGGCTGCGTAATATTCAGCCCTGGTGTATCTCTCGCCAATTGTGGTGGGGGCATCGGATCCCTGCTTGGTATGGCCCTGAGGGGAAGATTTTTGTGGGAATGAATGAGGAAGAGGCGCAGCAGGAAGCGACCCTATACTATGGGAAACCTGTTGAATTGGTTCAGGATGAGGACGTTCTTGATACTTGGTTTTCCTCAGCTTTATGGCCTTTTTCAACGCTCGGGTGGCCCGATCAAACTCCTGAATTGGAACGGTATTACCCTACGGATGTTTTGATTACAGGCCACGATATTATCTTCTTCTGGGTCGCCCGCATGATGATGATGGGTCTCCATTTTACAGGAGAGGTCCCCTTTCGAACCGTCTACATCAATGCCTTGGTGCGCGATGAGAAGGGCCAGAAGATGTCCAAAACGAAGGGCAATGTGATTGATCCCTTAGGCCTTATCGATGACTATGGGGCGGACGCGGTGCGCTTTACCCTGGCCTCGTTGGCGTCTCCTGGGCGAGATATCAAGTTTTCAAAGACGCAAGTTGAAAGTGCTCGAAACTTTGGCACAAAACTGTGGAATGCAGCCCGTTTTGCGGAAATGAATGGGTGTCGCTTTGATCCCACTTTTGATCCCAAAACCGTGCAGCTTCCCCTCAACCAATGGATCTTGGGTCATGTGACAACCCTTGGGGCTGACCTCATTAACGTGATGGATGGGTATCGTTTTAATGAAGGGGCTCATCTTCTCTATCACTTTATCTGGGGTACCTTTTGCGATTGGTACCTGGAGTTCTGTAAACCCAAATTTGTGGAGGAGGGGCCAGAGAAAGCGGAAACCCAAACCACCGTTGCGTTTGTGTTGGATCAGATTCTCCGTCTGCTGCATCCCTTTATGCCCTTTATCACAGAAACCCTGTGGGCTCATCTTCATCCGGACAAAGGGTTGTTGATGGGGACTGAGGGCTTTGCAGATCTTCAGCTCACCTTTGGTCCGGAAAGCCATGATATTGACTGGGTCATTCACATGATTACGGAAATCCGCAGTGTGCGCGCAGAGATGAATGTGCCGGCCGGGGCCTTTGTTCCGCTGAGTCTTTATGAAGCGTCCCCTGAGGTTCACAGACAAATGAGAGTCAATGAGGATCTTCTCCTCAAACTCGCCCGCCTTTCTCACATCAAGGTTTTCTCTGAACCCTTGAGCCCTGAAGAAGCGAAAGGCGCTGTCCAAACGAGTGTAGGGGGCACAACGCTTCTCTTGCCCCTCACAGGGACGATTGACATCCATGCCGAACGAACGCGTCTTGAAAAAGAATTGGTCAAAGCGTTTGCTGAGCGTTCAGGGATTGAAAAAAAGCTGTCCAATCAAGAGTTCGTCGCGCGCGCTCCTCAAGATATTATCGATGTGCAGAACGAACGTCTCGAGGCCGCCCGCCTTTTGATTCAAAAATTGGAACGGGCTTTGGGGTGCTTGGGAGGGCTTTAAGCCTTTCTGTGATTGAATTATTCTGCCCCTGACATTGACTTTTTGCAGAAAAGTGTGTATGCTGAACGAAAATAATCCGTAGAAAGGAACCAAAAAATGTCCGTTTTAAAAATAACAGATGCCTCTTTTAAAGGGGATGTCATGGATGCAAAGACGGTTGTCCTCGTTGATTTTTGGGCAGAATGGTGCGGCCCGTGTCGTACCCTCGGACCGATTCTCGAAGAGCTTGCTCCAGAAGTCGGGCCCTCCATCGTCATTGGTAAATTCAATATCGATGAGAATCCAGAAACACCAGCTCTCCTCGGTGTGCGTTCAATCCCCACGCTGATGGCCTTTAAAGGCGGGGCGATGGTCGGTACCAAAGTTGGCGTTCATTCGAAAGCGGCCCTCTTAGAGTGGGTACAGTCACTTTAATCCGCGCTTTAATCCGCGACCTATCTTCTTTTCTCCCTCAACTCATAACTCTATAAAGGAGGCCAGTACTGGCCTCCTTACAGAGGTTCCCTTTGCCTATTTCTTTTTGGGTAGCTCTCCCTTGTGTCTTTTGCTTGCGGATCCTGCCCCACTTTTTGGTGAGCTTTCCGCAGATGAGGCATGGGACTTTGGTGTGCCCTGAGGTGTAAGGCGGCTTGATCTTCCTCCTCTCTCAACGGGGGGAGGAGATTCTGGTGCCTGTTGAGGCGTCTTTCTTTTGCTGCCCGATGAGGATGCTTGTCTTGACATAAGAGGTATCATCAAATTCGGCTGTTGATGCGAATTTATACCACTCGAGGAGGCGGCTCTTAAGAGTGCCTGCTCGAGTGCAGGATCAACTGCTGTTGAGGCGGAGGATGATGCAGCAGCAGAGGAAAAGAGGGGTGTCCTAAAACGAGCGTTCAAAGCGCGTGCAGTCTGTGACAATCTCATGCTTGCACTTGGGGAAGACGTTCCTCTCTCCGGAGATCCCATTGCAAAGCCCATAAATGCGGGTGTGAGGTTTGATGCCTGTGCAGGCCTCAAGTTCCTCAATCCTGACCCTGGTGCTCTCCATAAAGGAGAAGGATGAGGCGATGACCATGGAGACGGCAGACTTCCTAAAGAGGAAGGAGGGAAGAGTTCTGAGGGTAAAGATTGGGGTGTTCCCAGAGAATGACCTCTCAAGGTACTCGCAAGAGACAAAGGAGGTCTGAGATGTGAAGCAGGGGAGCTGGAATGGGAACTGCCTTCTGCAAGATCTTCAAGGGAAGATAGAAACTGAGCTCTCAAGCGCATCGGTGGTCGTGAGGGGCTTGAAGACATAAACTGTGACCAAGAAAATGGGGATGCAGGAGGGGCAGATGCTTCTGATGCCGCCGCTGATGATGCCGCCGCAGCAGATAGAGAGGAAAGAGACAGCGGTGAACTTTCCCCTGAACGCGGTCTTTTTCTTGAGGGACTCTTTTTTGGTGGAGAACGAGAGGCCTCATCGCTCATCATCACGTCATCAGACGCAGAAACAGCGGCTTCTTTTGTTGCTTTCAGCTTGTGTGAAGAACGAGAGGCTCTCTTTTCTATCTTGGCACCACTCTCAGGACCAAAAAGATATGTCTTAAAGGGATCCATTCTTTCCGAAGTTTCCGCTGCAAAAACCTTTTCAATTTGGTCAGTTGAATAACTGTACTGATGAACATGAAAATTTTCGAGATGACCCTCCGCAATCTGCTTGCTGTATGCTGCCGACGCTCTTCCATCCTTTCGCATGCCGCCATCATACAATAAGTCAGAAGAAACAACCGTGCTAAATCCATGCAACTTAAATTCTCTCACATGTTTGTACTTTTTAATAAACATATGTTTTAGCTTTACTAAAATACCTTCGGTCGCGCTCGGATCGCTTGTTGCTTGAAAGGATTCGATGGCAGAGATTCGCAGACACCCTTTGCACATTTGCCGCAAAGTATGACAATGTATGAACGCCCCCGTGAAATATGCCTGAGAGTCGAGGGAGTGATGAGAGTCGAAGTAGTGACAGGCTTCCTCGAACATATCTTGCAAAATGCGTTCATCTCTGAGGAACATGAAAGCGATACGTTCACTATCCATGTCGTTGTCGTGGAGAGCGTGAATCGATTCCACCAAGGGGAGTTTTGCATATTCTTTGCACATCTCTGATTGCGTTTTATAGAAGAGTGTAGGGGGCTTCGAGAACCATTGGTCAACTTTCGCAGAGCGAAAGCAGTTGGGTGCCCCCTCATCTTTATCTTTTCCTTTTTTGGGTTTTCCTTCTTTTTCCTCTTCCTTCTCCTCTTTTTTTATCCCCTTTCTTTCTTGTTTTTTTTCTTTTTTTACCTTCTTTTCTCTCTCTTTTTCCTCTTCTTCGACTGGGTCTGGTTTTAAGCGATAAAATCGATCATGGGCCGCCTTACCACCACTTGTAAAAGTAAAGACATCTGTTAGAGGCCGGGGGGGAGTATCATCGCGATACCCTTTCAGAATATTGAGCACTCTTTCTGTTTGCTCCGCACTGAGGGGTTCGCCCTGGAGGGCCAAACGGGCATGTCTTTCTTGGAAAGGAATAAAGTATGTTTCCATGTTATTCCCTAAGAAATTAATCCCCACCGTCGCGCGATTTCTAAAACTTCCGATCGGTATGCGCCCATTTACCACTTTAGAACGGCTTTTGTTTCTTTTGTTTTGTGCGCTCTCTGCAGCGCTTGTGCTACTTACAGCGTCTGAAATACTGAGGCTACTTTCACCACCCTCACTCTCTTCAATGGCTGCCAGTTTTTTGAGTTCCTCATAATAATCAGCCGTATCGCTCAATACGGGAACGTGCAAAATATCCTGAATGGGAGATGCATTGAGCATAAAAATCCCCCGATTAGACGATAAGGTAAGCTCTTCAAGAGACTCGGTGCTCCGCATCTTTCCTTCCGGATAAAGAGGGGGGTGCTGGGGATTTGGGCAAGCTATCCCATTGCTTTCAACGCATGTGATGAGAGTCGAAGTAGTGACAGGCTTCCTCGAACATATCTTGCAAAATGCGTTCATCTCTGAGGAACATGAAAGCGATACGTTCACTAT
>JABDEE010000025.1:0-7593 GCA_013287205.1 Alphaproteobacteria bacterium | reverse complement strand
ACGCTCTTCATGATCGGCGGAATGGCTAGGCTGCATCCAAACGAGAGAGATGCCACAAACAAAAAATTGAATATATTTTTTCATAATTACAACACAATTAAAAACACTTCGTATCTATAATGTAGTACAACAAATCAAAGTAGTGTTGCAACAAAAAAATAAATGGTTGTGCACAGAAGAGTGTGACGGGGAGAACACACAAAATTCGTTCCCTCTAAAAAAAATCTATTTTTATAGGTGTTTATGGTTTCCTTTTTTAAAAAGCAGGATAGGATTGAAATTATTTTTCGTTATTTTTGAAAGGTTAGCTTTGATGCGTTTCTCAATTTTAATACCTCTTGCCCTCTCTGCCCAACTCTCCATTGTACCTCTTTACGCGGCGATGACTGATGATGTGGAGATGACTTCCTCGTCGTCGGCTTCCTGTTCCTCTTCCTCCCAGTCAGATGAAGATTCACCTCGACAGGTGCAGGCAGGCTACCCGTTTAAACGATTGACCAAGCTGTTGCAGAACGAGGAAAAATCTTCAGACATATATGACTTTGCTCAAAAGAGCCTCCCAAAAGGGCAAATACAAGGGGAACGGCAAAAGGCGTTTTTAGACTCCCTTCAACAAGCGTTAGATGAAAATGAAAAGACCCCTCAGCCATTTTTAACGATTATCTCTGAACTTAAGTTTTTAGGAGTCGCGCAAAAGATCACTGATCAGATAAGATTCTCCCTTTCTCGTTACATTGGCTGGAGAGAGTATATAAGAATTACGGCTGGTGCTGATGAAAAGTTTGACGGATATTCGAACAAGCGACTACTGACAAGGCATCAGATGTTAGCAGAGTCTCTCTTTCAAGCAGCTATTTTAGAACTGAAAGAGTGCTACCTGTGGAGCTATACTGTGAACGAAAGTGGGAAGAACGTAAGATACCTCGAAAAATTTATTCGACAGATTCCTCTTCTTGAGGACGTAGAGTGAGGAAAACGCCCCTTGTATCTCGCCTCAGGGACCGCTAAGAAGACGTATTCGTAGATCGTTTCATTAGACAGGGAACCATGATTGTTGTTTTTGGCTCATTGCATGCTGATATCGTGATGCAGGTTGATAAACTCCCCTTGCCTGGGGAGACAACCTTATGTCCCGCTTATCACCTGGTGCCAGGGGGGAAGGGAGCCAATCAAGCCATTGCAGCCTCTCAAGCGGGAAGCATCGTCAAACTTTTTGGATGTGTGGGAGATGATGCTTTTGGAAAGCTCGTGTTAACGCGCCTCGAGACGTCTGCTGTTGATCTCACTTATCTTATGCACCATAAAGGCGCAGCCACAGGGTGTGCCTTGGTCTGCATGGATCCACAGGGGAAAACCATGACAACCGTTGCCAGCGGGGTGAATCGCAAACTTCAAGCGCGAGATGTCCCCGATTCTGTTCTTACCCAAGACACCACCCTTTTACTGCAGATGGAAACACTTCCAGAGGAAAATTGGGCGTTGATTCGTAGGGCTAAAAGGGGAGGGGCGCGGGTTGTCTTAAATCTTGCGCCTGCTTCCCTGATCCCCTCCGACATTTTTCCCCTTTTGGATGTTCTCATTGTCAATCAAATGGATGCGGCTTTTCTTGCCCTTCATTTAGGGACAGAGGTGGTTGCGCCTGCTGCTGCTGCGCGTTACGTTGTTGCAACCTATGGGATTACGTGTGTTGTAACCTTGGGCGCGGAAGGAGCGCTTATTTGTTCATCTGCAGGAACCTGGAAAATTAAGGCGATGGAGGATCAACCTCTTCGTACGGAAGATGCTTTTGTAGGGGTTCTCGCTGCTTCCTTGGATGCGGGGTGCGATCTTGCCCTTGCCCTCAGGCGTGCCTCAGCGGCAAGTGGGTTGACCTCCCTGACGGAAGGGGGACACTTGAATTTTCCAACGGACGATAAAATACGGGCGAATCTCAAAAAAATACCGCCTCCCCGTCAGGTGACTTAAGCTATTCCTCAAGGTGGAGGACTTGATAGGATATTAGAGGACGTTCTTTAAAAACCGTTGGGCACGAGAGGTTTTGGGGGAAGTAAAAAAGGCTTTGGAGGGGGCGTTTTCAATCAGGCGTCCTTCATCCACAAACCAAATCTGATCAGCCACTTCACGGGCAAAGCCCATTTCATGGGTGACGACAATCATGGTCATACCCGTCTCTGCCAATTCTTTCATCACCAGAAGTACTTCCTTGACCATCTCTGGGTCGAGGGAAGACGTGGGTTCATCAAACAGCAGGACCTCAGGGTTCATGGCGAGTGCTCGGGCAATGGCAACCCTTTGCTTTTGTCCCCCTGAGAGCTCGCGTGGATAAGTATCGGCTTTATCTGCAAGCCCCATCTTTTTCAGCAATACCTTGCCTAAGACTTCTGCCTCCTTGCGGGGCAGCTTCTTGACCTTGAGGGGCGCATAGATCACATTTTCTAAGGCTGTCATGTGATTGAAAAGATTAAATTGCTGGAAGACCATGCCGAGCTTTTCACGCACCTTTCGGGGCTCAATGGTGCCATCGTTGATGCATTTCCCATCGATATAAATTTTACCTTCAGAAGGTGGTGTGAGGAGATTGATAGAACGCAAAAGCGTCGACTTTCCAGACCCTGAGGGGCCAATGATGGCCAGCACTTCTCCTTGGGGTATTTCACCTGAAATACCGCGAAGAACCTGGTGATTACCAAAAGATTTATGAATATTTTCGAGACGAATCATGCGTTTTTTAGTCTTCTTTCAACGAATTTTGCAAAAGTGCTAAGGATCATCACAAGGACATAGTATAAGGCGCCAGCGATGAGGAGGGGTTCAAAGTAGGTGTACTTCTCGTTTGCAACAAGGTTTGCACGTCTCAGGATGTCGACGCCCCCAATGGTTGAGATAAGAGCCGATTCTTTCAGGAGGTCGATGGATTCATTCACGATGGAGGGGAGGCTGTTCCGGATGGCTTGGGGGAGGATGATATCCTTCATGATTAAAGGGTAAGGAATGCCTAAGGAAAGGGCTGCTTCCGTTTGTCCTTTGTCGACAGCCTCAATACCTGCCCGAAAATGCTCGGAAAGATAGGCGGCTGAGTTGAGTGTAAATGCGAGAATCCCTGCTTCCCAGATAGAAATAGTATAATGAAAGAGTTGTGGGGTTGCATGATAAACAAGGCCAAGTTGGAGAAGGAGGGGGGTGCCGCGAAAGATCGAGGTGTAAAAGGCTGCAAACCCTTTCAGTGGCTTGACTTCACTGACTTTGCACAGAGCCAGAAGTGCGCCCAACACAAAGCCTAAGCACAAGGAGACGCCCGTATAGGCCAGTGTGACCTGGACTCCTTCCAGGATATAGGGAACGGAGGGCCAAATACGTTCAAAATCCAGAACGATCATTTGGTCTTTAGCCACTTGGTCGCGATATTCTGAATATCCTTGTTCATTATCTTTAATTTCTCATTCACAGGGGCCACCCAAGGCGATCCTTTCGGAAAAACAATCGCAAGCTCCTCTCCCTTGACTTCCAGAGGAACCGCTTTAATCCCGGGCGTTGCAGAGGCAATTCTGCGTGCCGTTTCGCCTTCTGTCAAGACCGCATGCACGCGATGATTCTTAAGCTCTTGCACAAGCTCTCCCATTTTGCTCAGAGAGATGATCGTGAGGGGCGGCGTTTCTTTAACCCACTTATAGCCTAAGGTTTCATGAGTTGTTCCTGTTTGAACGCCGAGTGCCTTGCCTGCGAGGTGCTTTTCTGTTTCCAAAAGCGCATCTTCAAGGACGAGAAGGGCCAATTCTTGTTGATAGTAGGGATCCGAAAAATCAACGCTTTTTCGCCGTTCATCCGTTGCTGCAATCGTCGAAATCGCCATGTCGGCTCTCCCCGATTGGAGGGAGGGAATGATAGCAGAGAAATCAGCTTCCATAATTTTAACAGGGCGCCCTAAGTGCTCGCTGAGCTTGTGAGCGACATCCATATCAAACCCAATGACCTCATCGCCCCCTTTGGCTGTATCTTTAAATTCAAAGGGTGGATTGTCTGGAGATGTAATGATCACAAGGGGAGTCTGTGCGTCATGGTCCGCTGCTTTATCGCAAGAGACAAGAATCATCAGTCCTACACAAAGATACAAAAACCTCATCATCATTTACTCACTCCTTTTTGATAAAAATTGTTACCTACAAAGCAGCATCTTCTCTCATAAGTAAAGAGTCATTTTTGCTTTGTTTGTTATAGGGTTCATCATATCATAAAAATGTATATACAACGTAAATTTTTGTCAACAATCTCATTTTTTAATGTATATTTCGAAAAACAACAAACTTGTTGCAATATATAAGATTTTTATGCTATATCAAACTTGTTGGTAGCCGTTCACCTTCCTAAATGAGGGCGTGCCATTTTAAAAGGATTCTATATGATGATCCAGAAATCCACAATTTCAGCCCTTGCCTTAGGTTTGTATCTTTTTACTCTTGCTCCTCTCCAAGCCTCTAGGCGCTCCGATGGTGCTGAATGGAACCAAAATACAACCTCTCCTGCACGCTGGAGGGGATATACCCCCTCAAGCCGTTCTCTCACTCGGCCCAACCCAGTAGCACCTTGTTCTTTTGCTGAGGTAGTTCCTGCAGATGCAGACCTAGCAGCCCCTGTCTCGTCAGCTGCGGGTTTGGTGACATTGCCTGCAGCACCATGTCAGTATGCGCGGGATGAAACGACGCCTGCGACTTATGTTCACCAGTCTATTCCTCCAGTCGCGGCGATATCTTCGCAGCAGAAAGAGACGGAATCTCAACTCACAGGTCCTTCGGAACCTCTGACGGGTCCGGGGTAAGCACTGAGTAGACGACAACATTCCTGGCATAGCGAGTATGGGAATTGAAGGAGGATACGCTTCGGCGGGTGAAACCCGGCGAAGAATCGCAAGATACCATGGGCTTAGGCCCGTGGAGTTTCACAAAAGCTCTTCTATCAACTAAAACTCTCTTCGGAGTTCCTGACTTCCATTACTATACTCTTTCTTCTGGTCTAGCTGCTGTCTTTCGTCGAGCCCCTAAACCTCATCAGCACAAAACCCCCTCTCAATCCTCTCTCTATTATCAGCCCCTCTTACTCTGAAATTTTTGGGGAAGGTCCTGGTGTACTGTTTTCTTGACACTTTCCAATATATGTTGTATTGTTTGCCATAACATTTTTTTAATATAACAATAGGTGTGTCTATGCGTATGAAAGTATTTCCTTGTAACCGTCTTCTTCTCGGGAGCTCTCTGGCCGTTCTTTTTCTCCAGATGCCTGTTGCTGTTTTTGCAATGGACGCAGTGGGGAGCAGTTCTAGTGTGTCGGGATCTTCCAAAGACCAAGAGTATGCAAAGGGCATGAGAGACGCTATAGATAAGCAGTTCGAGCTTCAGTCATTTACCGTAGGTCAGCACTCCCGCATGACTGCGGGGGAGCTTGATAACGCTGGTGAGTCAATTGTAAATATGGTTGAGTATCCTTTTTATGATCTTGGATTTGATCCTACAACTCTCGCTAGAACAGAGCTATATGCTTCTATGCGGCTTCCAACAGTTCCCGTTTTTCACCCCTATAATCCCGCAGGGTTTCATGATTTTGGCTATGGGACGCCCGCATTTACCTTAAATGTTAAATTTCCCCAGTATCAGTCTTCCTTTGCTCCTCCTGCTCTTCACGCCCATGTGGCGGCGCTACCACTTGAGAACATCGACACTTTTCTCAGTGTTCAGGATATGCCATGGCAGAACACATCCTTGTTGTTACGTCCTCAAGGGTGGCTTGATCCAATAGCACCAACGTTTTCCATATTATCTTATAGTAAGAATTTTCCTGTTGCAGCGGGTCTCTTTTCTAGAGAAGATGGCGGTCCTGTATTGCAGAAAGTGGCAGAGCCCCCCCATCAACCTAACGCTGTGAATCAAGTGCCAGGTCAGCTCATCGATGAGTCAGGCATTAGTGTGCATAATTCGAGAACAAGTATACAAGGTGAGCTTTCTGGTGATCGGCTGCTTGTTTCATCGGGTGATACGCTGCCTGTTAAAACGGCTGCGGGAGGGGACTTGGATATGACAAAGTCTCATGTCATTTTTTCTTTAACAAAGGATAAACAGACAGGGAGAGCCGCAGTTGTTAAGCATCTTCTCCTTAATCCTGATGATCAGAAAGCATTTGAAGGTATTTTAAGAGAAAAGTCTCCGCGGTCTCTCAAGGAGCTCGGAGCAGCAGTAAAAACCCCTGGTCATCCAATCAGTCCTCATATTGCAAGAGAATTGGACTGGTAAGGGGAGACAAACGAGATCTAATGAAGAATAAGACACCTCGAGTTAAGCCCGAGGTGTCTTACTCTATGACTTGAGAAATCTCCTCAACCGCTTTCTGGGTGAGCGTTTTGCTTTCTTCCTCATCTTGTGAGAGGAGGCGTGTCACAATTTCAATGGCTTCATCATTTATTTCTTGCTGTAACCCCTCCAGGATATTCTGGTGTTCATGGGTAAGGCGTATGAAGAAAGGCGCTTTCTTTTTGCGCGAGGAGATGATCCAGTTCTTGGGGTTTTGTACAGGGCAACGGCCACATTTGCACATAAGGGCTTGCATTTTATAAAAAAGATGCTAGGATGAGCCTCACATTGTCAGACACCGATAAAAAGTGGGCCGAGACCCGCTTTTTTATTGTCTTTTAGTAAAAATATGAGCATAGCGAAACAAATTGAGGATATCATCGAACCGGCCCTTCTTGAAAAGGGATTTGGGATTGTGCGCCTCCAATTGCAAGGATCGAGCAGTAAAGTCTTGCAGCTGATGATCGAGCGGTTGGACGGGACGCCTGTTGCTATCGATGACTGTGTTGCAGCGAGCCATATGGTCTCTGCCCTGCTTGATGTGCATGACCCGATTCCGGGATCCTATACATTGGAGGTCGGGTCTGCAGGACTTGATCGACCGTTGGTGAAGCTCAGTGATTTTGAAAGATTTGTGGGATCCACGGTGAAAATTGATTTGAGTATGCCCCAGGAGGGAATGCGTCGATTCCGGGGACGTCTGTTGCGCGTTGAGGCAGGCAAGATATTTATTGAATATCCGTCCTCCTCGGAGCCGGATAAATTTGACATTGCGGAACTTGCCTTTTCTGACATACAAAAGGCGAAGATCATTCCTGACGAGGAACCGCCCAAGCCACTAAAAGGAAGGAAGTGAGAAAACGATGACAGAATTACGCAGCGCAGGACTCAAAAATCGCGAGCTTTTGCTCGTTGCTGAAACAGTGGCCCGTGAAAAGCTCATTGAAAAAGACCAAGTGATCGAAGCCATGGAGCAAGCGATCCAAAAGGCGGGGCGGTCTAAATATGGGTTTGAGCACGACATTCGCGCCTCCATTGACCGTAAGACGGGAGAAATTACCCTTCAGCGCTACCGTGAAGTGGTTGATGAGGTTGAGATTCCTTTCGTTCAACTTACGTTGGCAGAAGCACAAGCCATTGATCCGGCCCTGAAAGTGGGGGACTTCATTACCGAAATCCTTCCTCCTATTGATTTTGGGCGGGTGGCTGCCCAAACGGCAAAGCAAGTCATTTTCCAAAAAGTGCGGGATGCAGAACG
>JABDEE010000024.1 GCA_013287205.1 Alphaproteobacteria bacterium | reverse complement strand
CGTAAAGGCCGGATCGCCTTGAAGAGAGGCAAGATCTAAACTCTCTAAGAACTTAGCTAATGCAACTTCGTTCGGTGTTGCAGTCGGCCCAAGATATTGGGATGCTGCCCAAGATTGGGCGGAGCTGATTGTAACCGTAATTGTATAGATTCCTGAAAGAGGAGCACCAGAGAGGTAATTATAGTCTACAGAATAGACAAGGTAAGAAGAGGAGGTCAATGTTTCGTAAGTCCCTGTAATGGTGCTCCCGTTATCTGTCTTCATAATTGTGTAAGAGTTTCCCACCAAATCAGTTGGCGTAGAAGAAGTGATTACATCTAGGATTGTTGCCCCAAGATTAGCAGCGGAGGAAGTGGTGAGCTTTACAGGCTGAGAGGTTGATCCTGGAGGACCTCCCCCGGTGGTCATGGTTGTTACACCAATCGCCGCTTGATGGGTGGCAGTGGACGTAAAGCTGAGAAGCGTTTTTTCTATTGTGGCACCATTTACCCCTGAGGAAAATATTCCTGTTCCTGATACGGCTAAGGAGTCCGCGTTACCTACATATAAACCATTATTTAGAGATAACTGACCTCCTGTGATCGTTGTTGACATATGGCCTGCTGTCCCTGCGTTTTTAAATGCCGTGGCTCCCCCTGTCGCGCTTATGGATCCGCCGGAGAGGGCGGTGGTCATGGTGCCCCCTGCGTTGTTATAGAAGCCGTGACCATCGCCGCTCCCGCTTCCTGTATTGTTTGTGATGGTCATATTCCCACCGGAGAAGTTGGTGTTTAGGGTGCCTCCTGCCGCGTTATAGAAGCCGTAAGCAGTGCCAGCATTGTTGGTGGGGCCTGTGTTGCCGATAACGTTCATCGTGCCGCTTGAGAAGGTGACGTTTATCGTGCCTCCTGCCTCATTACGGAGGCCCCATCCAACCCCGGCGGCGGCCCCGCTGCTTCTATTGCCGATAATATTCATTGTGGCACCGGAGAAGGTGGCGTTTATAGTCCCCCCTGCCTGGTTAATGAAACCTCGGCTCGATCCGAAGACAATGCCGGAGCCTGTTTTTCCGGTAATGTTCATCGTGCCCCCTGAAAGCATGACATTGACAGTGCCTATCGAGCTATTCAAGAGGCCGTAACCATAATCGCCTCCGACGCTAGGTATATAGCCCGTAACATCCATTGTGCCGCTTGAGAGGGTGAAAGAGAAAGAGTCTGTTCCTGTATATTGAAAGGCTGCTGCTGACTGTCCCGTATGGGTAAAGGTGAGGATGCCGTCGCCGGTAATATTAACACCGCCGATTCCTGCAGTTAACTGTGTACCGTAATGTCCCCCGCCATCTACGATGAACCCTGAGGGAAGGCGCGTGGTATCGATGGTGAAGATGTTGTTGTTTAAGGGTATGTTTGGGGCGGTGAGGGCTGTGGTTAGGCCATTTACGCCTGAGAAAGTGACGGTGTTTCCTGCACTCGAACTGGCATTTTGAAGGGCTTCGCGGAAAGATCCGGCCCCTGAATCAGCAGGAGTGTTTACCTCGTAGGGGGAAGCCGTCCATCCTTTCTCTGTGGTAAGAAAAAAAACAAGAGCCACCATAAGGGTGATGCGCTTGAGTGACATATTTTGCTGCCCTTCTTTTTATTGTTTCATTTCCCAAAACACCATACGCGACAGACTCAATTTCATGAGACACTACTGTCTCATAGGGCAAAAAGAAAGGGTCTGTATTATTTTTCTGCTTTAGAAGCATTTATCTGAGATAGCCAATCGAAAAATTTGAGTCTTTCAAAAGTTTCTGTACACTCAAGAGGACAAGAGGGGAGAGGCGCGCGTTTCGTTCCAGACTCCTGATTTTCCTTGCTTGAAGACAGGGGGCGTATTAGAGTGTACATATGGCAAGTTCTATTTCTAGCGTTCAGGAGGAGGTGCGCCCTCTCGACTATGTTGCGGCCCTTGATTTGGGGACGAGTACGTGTCGTTTGCTGATTGCGGCTGTGACGCCTGAGGGGCCTCAGATTGTTGATTCCTTTGTGCGCGTGATTCGCCTCGGGGATGAACTGGCAACAAAGGGGCACATTTCTGAAGACGCGACGATGCGAGCCTTATCGGCTCTGCGGGCGTGTACGCAAAAATTAAGGAAATATAAGATTAAGCGCCTTCGGTGTGTGGCGACAGCGGCCTGTCGGGACGCTTCCAATCGGGACCTCTTTCTAAAGCGTGTGCGGATTAGTTCAGGCTTGGAGCTTGAGGTGATTTCCCCAGCTGAAGAAGCCCGTCTTGCCATTGTGGGATGTGCGGATCTACTTGATACCTCCACCCGCTATGCCATTGCTTTTGATATTGGTGGGGGGAGCACGGAAATTATGTGGATGGAGCTTTTTGCAGATAAGCTTCCTGAAATTATTGATTGGACCTCTCTGCCGCTTGGTGTCATTACGGCTGCGGAAACGATGCGCTCCCAATCTCCCGAGGTGATTAAGGCGTTTCTTCAGGAAATGCGGGCAGCCGTTGCAAAAGCGGCGAAAGCCTTGTGTGATCGTTCCTTTATTCACCCCCATTTGAGGCAACGAAATGTGCAACTGATTGGGACAAGTGGGACGATCACAACCCTTGCGGCCCTTCATATGAATTTAGATTATTATGACAGGCGGCGGGTGAGTGGGATGGGGCTTGGGCCGGAGACGATCCGCAAGACGATTGCGTCGCTCTATGCCATGACCTTGGAAGAGCGGCTGCTGCATCCCTGTATTGGGCCAATGCGGACGGATCTTGTCTTAGGGGGGGTGGCTATTTTTGAGGGGATCTATGATGTTTTTCCGATTGACCCGGTCCGTGTGGCGGATCGCGGGGTGCGGGAGGGGTTGATCATGGAACTTGGCAGAGCATGAAGAAAAAAAGCCCTGGTTCGCGGGCTCTCTCTGTCCGCTTGAAGTCTGCGCGCGGGCGTACCCTTTCGTCTCAGCTGTGGCTGACCCGTCAACTGAATGATCCTTATGTCAAGCAAGCCAAGCTTTTTGGATATCGCTCACGAGCTGCCTACAAATTAATTGAAATTGATGATAAATTCAAACTTTTCAAGCCGGGGTTTTGCGTCGTGGATTTAGGCGCTGCGCCTGGAGGATGGACGCAAGTGGCTTTGGCGCGCGTTGGAGCGAAAGGAACCGTGGTGGGGATTGATTTGACACCCGTTGAGCCCCTTGCAGAGGCCACTTTGATTTGTGGGGACTTTAATGATCTTGAGGTGCGGGAGGAGCTCAAAGCCCTCCTGGAGGGTCCCGTTGATGTGGTCTTAAGTGATATGGCGGCCTCAAGTACGGGGCATCCTCAAACGGACCATATTCGTATTATGATGTTGGCAGAGGAAGCTTTCTCCTTTGCGCAAGATACCCTCAAGGAGGGGGGGAGTTTTGTGGCGAAAGTTTTGCAGGGCGGCACTGAAAAAACCTTGCTGATGTTGCTTAAGAAGCATTTTACCAAGGTTGCCCATTTTAAGCCGCCGGCGAGTCGCTCTGATTCGGCGGAGATGTATGTGATTGCTTTAGGATATCATTCATGAAAGACGCCCCTCGCCTCCAGAGTGTTCTCGACATTCTCACCTTTCATGGGGAAGAGAAGAAACCGCTTGATCAGATTTGCCATGCCTATTTTAAAGCGCGCCATTACATTGGATCAAAAGATCGGCACGCTATTGCGGCTTATGTTTATGACGTGATGCGTAGGCGGGCGTCTTGCGATTGGTGGGCCTTGAAGCGGGGGCAGTCGCCCCTTTTGATGGCGCCCGATGATGCGGCACGGGTGCGTCTTTTGACCTACCTGTGGATTATTGAAAAAATGCCGCGCGAGCGCATTGGGATTTTGTTTTCTGGGGAAACCTATGCGCCTGAACGGGTCTCCTCGAAAGAGCGAGCCATTTTTGAGGATCTTCCTGATCTTTCAACGGCCCCTCCTTGGATTCAAGGGGAATTTCCGGAATGGGCCTTTCCGCTTTTAAAGCGGCGATTTGGGGAAACGTTGACCGAGGAGGCGCAGACTTTCTTGAGTCCTGCGCCTGTGGATCTGCGGGTGAATACCTTGAAGACCAGCCGCGAAAAAGCGTTGGAAGACTTGACGAATGCGGGCCTATCACTTGCAATGACACCTCTCTCTCCGTGGGGGTTGCGTTTGAATACACGCGCAAATATTACCCAAACTCGTGCCTTTCAAGAGGGCCGCGTTGAAGTTCAGGATGAAGGGTCTCAGCTGATCGCTTCGATTATGGACGCAAAGCCGGGACAGTCGATTTTGGATCTGTGTGCGGGAGCGGGGGGGAAAACGTTGGCTCTTGCGGCTCTCCTTGAAAATAAAGGGCGCATTGTGGCGACGGATACGGCGGCTTGGCGGCTCAAGCGTACCAAGGAACGGCTGAAGCGGGCAGGGGCGTGCAATGTGGAACTGCGGCCCATTGTGGGTTTTCAAGACAAATGGTTGAAGCGCCAGGCGATGCGGTTTGATCGTGTTCTTGTGGATGCGCCTTGTTCGGGGAGTGGCACCTGGCGGCGCAATCCGGATCAAAAATGGAATATGACGACTCGGGATGTGACGGAGCTCGCTGCCCTTCAGCTGAGTCTTTTGGAGGGGGCTGCGGCCTTTGTGAAGCGAGAGGGGTTCCTCGTCTATGCGACCTGTTCCTTGTTTTGTGAAGAAAATGAAGATGTTGCCACGGCGTTCCTGGCCAATAATCCTGCCTTTGAGGCGATTCCTTGTGGATTGGAAGACGCGCTTTACTTATCTCTTTCCCCCGTTAAAAACGGTACGGATGGCTTTTTTGCCGCTAAATTTCAGAAGGTGTTGTGATGCTGGTTCACGGCACGTGCGTTACCCTTAAAGGAAACGCCGTGCTGTTGCGGGGAGTCTCAGGCGTTGGTAAGTCATCCTTGGCTTTGCACCTGATTGATCGCGGCGCTTGCCTCCTTGCCGATGATCAGGTGGATCTTTGTGTTATGGGGGGTAAGATCATAGCGTCTGTGCCTCCCTCTCTCAAAGGGCTTCTGGAGGTGCGGGGCTTAGGGATTTGTTCTTTTTCCTTTATTGAGAAAGCCCCTCTTGCTTTGTGTGTCGATCTTTGCGATCTGGCCTCTCTTGAGAGATTGCCAACGCCTTCCTTTGTTGCCTATGATGATGTGGAGGTTCCGCATTTGAAGCTTGGCATCGGAGATCCTCTAAACGCCATTAAGCTTGAATTACACATGGAGGGCGTGTGCTCCAGAATCCTTTAAAAAAAACCGTGTTTCTCATGACAGGGATGTCAGGGTCCGGCAGGACAATTGCGCTCAAGACCTTGGAAGATATGGGGTATGAGACGATTGATAATCTTCCCCTCGCTTTCCTTGAGCCGGTGGCCTTGGCCCATCATAATGTATCCCAACCTTTGGCTGTGTCTGTGGATGTGCGGACGCGTGACTTTTCCCTCACCCATTTTGTGCAGGAGCTTGAGAAGCTGACCCAAGATCCCACCATTGAGGCAAAACTTATTTTCTTTGAGTGTGATGATGAGGTGCTTGCAAGGCGGTATAATGCGTCCCGTCGGTTGCATCCTTTAGCCCATGACCGTCCTGTCCTTGAAGGAATTCGCCTTGAACGTCACGTTATGTCGCCTTTGCGGGAGTATGCGGATCTTGTCATTGATACAAGTCATTGGACGGTCGCGGATGCCAAGGGGTATTTGCGTAAACATTTTTTGCCGCAAACGGCTCCTGGGCTGAGCGTTCAGATCATGTCCTTTTCTTTTCAACATGGTCTACCAAGAGAAGCGGACATGGTCTTTGATGCACGGCTTTTGAGGAACCCGTTTTATGTTGAGGAGATGCAGCATCTCACCGGTGAGGACCCCTCTGTTGACGCCTATGTGCGAGAAGATCCTGTGTATGGGACATTTATGGAGGCCCTTCGAACCCTCATTGCAGCGTCTCTGCCGCGGTTTGAAGAGGAGGGGAGACAATACGTGACAATTGCTGTGGGCTGTACGGGCGGCCAGCATCGCTCTGTGTGTGTTGTGAAGGCTCTTACAAATTGGTTACAAAAGATGAAAAAGCATGTAAAGTTGAAGCATCGAGATCTGAAAAAAATAAAAAGAATATGATCGGCATCATTCTTGTTACCCACGGTCGTCTTGCCCAGGAGTTTCTGGCTGTCCTTGAACATGTTGTGGGGAAACAACTTGATATGGAAACTGTGAGCCTTTTTCCCACGGATGATATTGAACTCAAGCGGGAAGAAATTGGGGAGGCGATCCAAGCTGTTGATAGTGGTAAGGGCGTTGTGATCGTCACCGATATGTTTGGCGGGACCCCGTCGAATCTCGCCCATTCTTGGCTGGAGGGGGATGATATTGAAATTATTGCGGGGATGAATCTTCCCTTGTTGATTAAGCTCGTCAGTGTTCGGCGGACGAAACCGCTTCGTGAGGCGGCCCTTTTGGCGCAGGAAGCGGCAAAGAAGTACATCCAAGTGGCCTCCCACATTCTTAAGGAACCCCATGCGCATTCCCTTGCAAGTTAGCCGACAGGTTCTGATTCAAAATCGCCGCGGGCTTCATGCGCGGGCCTCCGCGCAAGTTGTGCGGCTTGCGGAATCTTTTAAGACGCAAAATGTGCAGGTACGCTATCAGGAGATGTGTGTTTCAGCTCAATCCATTATGGGGCTGTTGATGTTGGGGGCCGCCCAAGGCTCTGTCCTGACGATTGAGGCAGAGGGCCCGGATGCGGAGCAGGTGGTTACAGCCCTGGTGGCGCTTATTGAGGGGAAATTTGGGGAGGTTTAGAGGCCACTCGCTGCTAGCCCCGCATTGGCGAGGTTGACAGCGAAGCGTAAGCATTTAATCACATGTCAGTTGACCAGAGTAGGTAGAAATATCTCCTCGGCATGGTAAGGTCAGACTCGTTGAAAACTCGCCTCCTCCATTTTCAAGCGTACAAGTAGCGTTAAGTGTCCTCCCGTCATTTGAGACAGAAATTGAATGGCAGAGTCGTGTATAACTGCCTCTTGGTGGTGCATAAGCATGTCCATTGCTCTGCCACAAAACGAGGCTTAAAGCAGAAAGCGTTAAGATCTGAGTTGATTTCATCCTATGTTCCTTTTTTGTTGGTTCAGAAACCTTACTTCTAAGGTCATAAAGATTATAAAGATGAAAAATTAATTTTTTGTAAACAATAAGACCTGGCGCCTTTCTTGAACATGATTGCGCAGGGGGTAAAAAATCCGGTCCGCGGGGACAAGAGAGGGGCAGGGATAACATTCTCACCTTCTTATCTTTCTTGGTGAATCACGCTAAGGGGATAAAAATCATTTCCTGTCATGCCTTAACCTTATTTTTACTTTGACGGGCTATACGGAAAAGGGCTAGGCTACCCGTTCTTGTCGGGAGCAAGAATTTTTTGCAAGTACAGAGAAGGTATATATCATGCGTTCTAACGCAAAGGGAGCTCGTGGAGCTTCAGAGGAAAAGTTCAATTTAACCCATAGTTGGGTTGTTTGGGCGTGTGCGGCTCTTTTTTATTGTTATCAATTTATGCTCCGTGTCTCGCCTGGGGTGATGGCGGATGAACTCATGGCCTCCTTTCAGGTTGAAGCGTGCTCGCTTGGCATTCTCGTCGGATGTTATAACTATATGTACTCCTCTCTGCAGATCCCTGCAGGGACACTCATGGATTATTTCAAACCGCGGCGGATGCTCACGATTGCCGCTTTCATTGCGGGAGGAGGGGCGCTTGTTTTTTCCTATGCGGATTCTTTGTCCATGGCGTGCTTTGGTCGCGCTCTTATTGGTGTTGGATCGGCGATGGGTTTCTTGAGCTGTTTGAAGCTCGGGACCCTCTGGTTTCCCTCCCATAAGCTACCTTTTGTCATTGGGATGACGCTTTTTTTAGGGACGACAGGGGCGGTTGTGGCCGGCTATCCGCTCGCGTGGCTTGTCCATGCCCTTGACTGGCGATTGGCGATGCGACTTTTGGCCTTTGTTGGCCTAGGCGTTGCGATTTTGGCTTGGTTGATTGTGCGTGATACGCCCCCTCCTTCTCTTGAAAAGGCAATTATTAAAAGCCATGGGGATCGCGGGGCGCATGTGCCACAAGCAACTATTCTGGAGACGATTCGAGAAGTGATCCGGAAGCCCCAAAGTTGGCTGATTGCCCTCTATGGATTTTCGATGTACGTGCCCTTGGCAGGGTTTACGGATTTGTGGGGGACACCTTTTTTGACAGCTGTGTATCATCTTGATAAGACCACAGCTGCCACGGTGAATTCATTGTTGTATGTGGGGCTGGGGTTGGGAGCCCCCCTTGTTCCCTTCTTGTGTCAACTCTTTAATGCTTACCGGCCCGTGATTTTCATTTCTGCCTTTGTACCGTTGATTCTTCTCTCGGCGGTTTTCTATTTTCCCGTCTTCCCGTTGTGGGCTTTGATGGGCTTGTTGTTTGTTTCCGGTGCGTTCTTGAGCGGTCAATTCCTGGCCTTTGCCATGACCTGTGCCTTGAACCCCCTTTCGGCAAGTGGCACGGCGGGCGGATTTCATAATATGATCTGCATGTTGAGCGGCGTGGTTGCTCAGCCGCTTATTGGATGGGTGTTAGACCGTACGTGGCAGGGAGGCTGTCAGGCGGCAATTCATACATTTACGCATGTGGAGTATGCTTTTGCACTCAGCTCAATTATTGCGGCTCTCGTGATGGCCTGTGGGACAGTGCTCTTTATTAAAGAGCAATATTAATGGCCAGCCGTTTCGGGACTGGTCTTCTCATATGGATGTCCCTGCTTTCGGCAGGATGGGCAGACGTTACGGTTGAAAACCCGTGGGCACGGGCTTCCTTTGGACCCAACTCAGCTCTCTTTATGACGCTTGTGAATCCAATGGAGGCGAGTGAAACCCTTATCGGGGCTCAGATAGGGGGGTGTGATCATGTGGAGCTACATAATCATATTGAAACCCATGGAATCTTTCGTATGGTGGAGGTGAAAGAGATTGTGGTTCCTGGGCGATGTAAGGTTGAGCTCAAACCAGGGGGATATCATCTGATGTTGATGGCCCTTAAAGCTCCCTTGCTGCGGGAAGAAAATGTTTCCGTGACTTTATTTTTTAAGGGGGGGAAGACGCTCGACTTGGTGGTGCCTGTGAAGACAGAAGGTGTCTTGCGCTGCTGTGATGGGGGATGACAGGAGTCAGGGAGCCAGGAAACAGAGATTTTTAGGCAGTTGTAATGGATCTAACGCCCTAAAAAATGTTTTTCTTGCTCCCCGACAGTTCTTTTGTCTTGCCCACTTTTGACATCCTCGGGCTTAGCTCTCATGTTTTCCAAGGAAAACAAAGAGTTTCTAATGCCGAGGATGACAAACGGGGAGAGACTGTCGGGGGGTAAGAATGTTTTTATGAAACAATTGCATTAGGCTTTGCAGTGTGATATATGCTGAAGCCGGTTAACGTTTAATCAATGGAGAAATAAATATGAAAAACGTAACGATCGAAACTCTTTTAAAAGGTATGTCGCCTTTTGCTCTCGCTCTTCTTCTTTCCGCTAGCCCTGCAGTTGCAACAGACGCAGCAGCGCCTAAGGAAGGAACACCAGCTGTCACTGAAGAGACTGTAACAGCTGAAAAAGAGACTGTAGTGACTGATGCTGCACCTAAGGCAGAGCACAAGCAAAAGCGCAGCTCTTCCAAAAAGAAGGTTAAGCACCATCGTCACCATGTTTCCAACCCAAAGGGTCTTCCTAATGACGCTGACAGAGATATGCCTGAAGCACTCGTTGAAATCAGAGAGCCAGATGGCAGACCAGGTGCTGAAGATGTTTACGCAGACGACGCGGCACCCGCTCAGCCAAAGAATTAATTTGGCGGCCTAAAAGCGCGGGGGGTCCTTTGAGGGCCTCCCGTCTCTTTTGGGGTATTTAAATTCCCTGTGCGCAGGGATGTTTTTATTTTTTACGATGAAGAGGCAGAGCATGAAGAAAGACATTCACCCAGACTATCATCCCATTACGGTTGTGATGACGGATGGGACAGAGTTTCAAACACGCTCCGCTTGGGGCAAGCCAGGGGATACCCTGCGGCTTGATATCGATCCCAAATCTCACCCGGCGTGGACGGGTGTTCACCGCTTGCTTGACACGGCTGGACAGCTGGCGAAATTCGAAGGCCGCTTTAAGGGTCTTAAGTTGTAAAGGTCAAGAAATAGGGATTAAAAAACAAAAAGGCGCCTCAAGGCGCCTCTTTTTTTGTGAGTGCTTTTTTTCTAGGGTTGGATCTGCTATCTTTTCTTCAGGATTCTCTCATGTCATGGAGGCTTTATGATTTTTCAGAATAAATCCCTTTTTGTCCTTGCTCTTGCTGTTCTGATTCCTGCCTCTTTGAGGGCATCAGATCTGGGAGAACAAAAACATACTTCGCGTAAGCGCTCTGCGAAGCTTGCCTTTGATGTTTCTGAATCTTTAAAAAAAGAATTGGAAAAAGAGCCGTCTGCTGCTGCAGCTGCTCCTGCCCTTGCGCGCCCTTTGACAGTACAAGATCCTCAAGATTCAAAGGAAAAAAAACAAAAAATTGTTCATGTAAAAGAACGAGAGGAACGTCAACGAGAAGAACGTCAGTCGGATGAACGCCTCAAAACCTTTTTAGAGGCCTCTATAAGTTCCCGCGAGCAACAACATTTGGCGACTCTTCGTACCGTAATCTTGACTGAACAGACAATAAAAGATGAAAAAAGTGCAGAATTTATGGGGAAAGGTTTGGGTGTTGGATACCTCCCGGTCCTTGATGCTTTATCTGTGGAGTCGATAGGGGACGAGAGGAGGAAAGCTCTGTTGGGGGGGATTGTCAAAGGAGAGGCCCTCAGAGCTCTTAAAAGCTTGCATTTAAGTGGCTTGATCGGATCAGCAACCCTGACTGCTCTCGTGAATGTTGTTAGGACAAAGAAGGTTCCCGCTCTTATCAGTTTGGGCTTAGATAAGGTAAGTGACAGGGGGCTAAAAGTTCTTGGTCCGGCGGTGATAACAGGATCACTTTCAACATTGCGAAGCATCTCTATCCATGGTGTTTCAGACATGAAAAGGCTTCGCACTATGATGAAACGTGCCGGATTCGTCAAAGATCAATACCTCTCTCATTCCTGGCGGAAAAAGGAAGCAGCTGCCCCGTAGTTGCTCGAGGGCGTGTTGTCATTGAGACTTTCTAAAAATCCTTGTTATCCCTGGCTCTCGCTGCGGCTGGCGTCGTCGGGGGATCTTACTTCAACAATTTGAATGCTTCGAGAAGATCCTCGACTCTAAATTTGTCATCCCCGGACACCACTGCGCCTTCGCGGGGATGACACGGGGATGCAAGGCCTTCTCATCAAGGACAAAAATAGGAAAGGCAAAAAAATTGTCAGGTGTTAAGCTGAGACACAAAAAAAGCCGGGAAAACCCAGCTTACGATGTCATGGATGTCTGTCAGAATGTCAGCCCAGGATTACAGGGAGGTGTTCCTGGACTGACGCCTTCTATGTATGAATTTTTTGTCACATAATCCAGTATAAAATACGCATGTGAGAAGTGTTTTTTTTGCAACCCTTTGGTTAGGGGAGCATCCGCCGCGCTCATATTGACTTGGCCTGCTAGCTGAAGCGCAAAGAGCGAAAGCATTTGGCCTGCTAGCTGAAGCTCAAAGAGCGAAAGCATTTGGCCTGCTAGCTGAAGCTCAAAGAGCGAAAGCATTTGGCCTGCCAGCTGAAGCTCAAAGAGCGAAAGCATTTGGCCTGCCAGCTGAAGCTTAAAGAGCGAAAGCACTTGGCCTGCCAGCTGAAGCTTAAAGAGCGAAAGCTGGTGGGGCCCCCACGACCTCCTTGTCAAAGGCTTCATACGTATAAAATTTATCTAAAATTATGGTGTTGGGGGGATTTTTCGTCACTCTTCCCCTTGCGGGCGTGATCTCATCACAAGGCACCTTTTGGTCGATGCTCGTGGCGTTTTAATATTACTTTGAAGTTCATACATATTGGTTGCTAAATGCATGGGCCTGTTCTATATAAAATAATCAGATTTTATATTTAGGAGTATGGTTATGATGAAATTTTCCCTCCCGTGGAACGCCCTTTTGGCGATCGTTATTTTAGCTCTGGTGATGCCCGTTCAGGCGGCGGATCAGGAATCTCAATGCCCTTCTGGGCCAGTCGTGAAAAAAGAAGGGGGCGCGTCTATCCCTCCTCTCGAAGATCTTCTGGGACGGCCTGTGCTTGGGGTGCCCTTAGCGCCTTTTCCCAGTCATTCGATGATGAATGGGGGCGTCGTTCCTTCCCCATTTTCAGGAAGGCCTACCGATCCTTTTAGACAATCTGCGCTTACAACAGCATCCTTAGGGGGAGCTGCGCAGACAAATACGGGTCTTCCTCAGGAGAGGAGAGTGTCTGGAGAGCCTGTCAGGCCCGCGCCCGTAGGCAATCTTGTGTGTCAGGATAGCTATGCTCCTTTCACCCCGGCACAGCGTGCGGAGATCCTAAGAAAGTCGTTCTCATCATCAGCAGCAGTCCCTCCTCTTCCCTTGGCAGATGGGGGGCGTCATGATGGGAAAGTGCTGTTTTCTCCCACGCTTCCAGGAGAATTTATAGCGAATCGTGGGCAGTCGACCTCTGCGCCTCCTCTTTTTCTCGTGGCAAATCCTGAGAGGCAGCATATGGGGGCTCCCTATGCTCCTTTTGTCTGGGGAGGGCCCCTGAGAAATTCAGGGGGACAGTCCACGGCTGCGGCAGCAGTTCCTCCTCTTCCCTTGGCAAATGAGGGGCGTCATGATGGGAGCGCGCTGTTTTCTCCTACGTTTGGAGGGCTTGTAGGTCATCTTGGGCAGTCTACGTCTGCAGCGGCAGCTGAATCGTCCTCAGCAGCAGCTGCTCCTCTTACCCTGGATGCTATTGAGCGACAGTACCTGGAAAGAGATCCTCTTGGTAAGGCCGTACGGGTGTCATCCGTGTCAACGGACCCTCTTATGATGCACGTGTGGCGGCTCTTACAAGGATACGAACAGAGATTTAATCTTCTTGAAGCTCATAACGTGCGGCTGACAAGTGAATGTCAAAGACTTTCGCAACAGCTTGCAGAAGAGAAAAATCGAGGAACGAAACGGAAAGCACAGGCTCCCCAGGGTCCTGTCTGCTCGTCCATAATTCCAGATAGGCCAGATTCTCCGAGCAGTGTTGTGTCGGAGCCGGATGCAAAGCGCGCGAGGCCAGATCCGGCAGTTGTATCCTCCTCAGCAGCAGGCCCTCACGTACAGCCTGCAATTGAGATGATGGAGGAGGCA
Source organism: Alphaproteobacteria bacterium (assembly GCA_013287205.1). Lineage (GTDB taxonomy): Bacteria > Pseudomonadota > Alphaproteobacteria > UBA9655 > UBA9655 > UBA9655. The sequence goes on along the minus strand of JABDEE010000024.1, from coordinate 1,643 downwards.
CCTCCAGGTGTAAGAGCAGGATCGCCCCGGCGTGCACTCAGAGAAAAGGGCATGAGAGCTGCCGTAGTGGAGGCCCTTGCTATGTTGTACGCCTTCTATGATGGTGAGGGCTTAGGGTTGTCTCTCAACGCACGGAAGCTTGAGGCGGTGAGACTCTTGGGGAAAGTGGGGACTCCTAGAGCCAGAGAGATTTTGGACAAGATGCGTCGCCACGGCCGTCTTCCTGCTGCTGCTGCCTCGAGCTCTTCTGCTGATATGATTCCTTCGAATGCAGATGAAACGCTGACGGTTGCTAATCACACGAGTCCGCCTCCGGCATCATCTTCCGCAGCAGCGGCTGCTTCTTCTGGCGCCCTTTTGCCTGCAGGGCAAGCAGATGCAAGAAGAGAAGCGGAAGAAATAGGCAAGAAAGTACGATAGAGAAGCGGTTGCAGCAGCGGCACAGCACAAGAAAACGCAACAGAAATAGCAAGTAGCAGAGTGAGCGGCGAGAGCTCTTGCGAAAAGCGCGTTCTGAGAGGGGGGCTCCTGTTTTGTACAATTTTAGATAAATTTTCTGGTTTGGAAGACATTAAATGATTCCTTGTACTGCCCTCTTTATGTTCGGCCCACAAAGAGAGAGGGTTAAATGTTACGATATCGTCAATAAGAGAGGCCGATCTCTCTTATTTACCTTCGGCACGCCTGGTTTTCTCAGGCGCCACCCATTTTGCATCAATATACGCGCAGGCTTTATGAATGACGTCTTCAATTGTCATCTGCGAGGTATCCAACACAAAAGCATCTTCTGCAGGGATAAGAGGAGAAACCTTCCGTGTTTGATCACGCTCGTCCCGTTCCCTGATATCCTTCAGAATATCGTCGTATATACTGTAAATTCCTTTTTCATGCAACTCCTTACAGCGGCGCGTCGCACGCACCTCAGGAGACGCCGTCACATAAATCTTACACAAAGCCTCTGGCATCACCACCCGCCCAATATCACGACCATCCATCACGCATCCCTGCATTCCCTCAGGCGGGTGTTGGGCGAAGTTTCGTTGAAATGCAAAAAGCAACGCTCGCACCTCAGGGATCGCTGCCACATGGGACGCTGCAACCCCAACCGCTTCCTCGCGCAAGGCCGGATTTTTCAAATCCAATGTACTCAATAAGGATCTTGCAAGGTCAACAACAGACTGTTCATCTGTCGGATCTAAATTTTGATTTAAAACAGCCAAACCCAGAGCCCGATAGAGGCACCCCGTATCAAGATGCGCCAAATGATATCGGCGCGCGAGAGCCCGCGCCAAGGTCCCTTTGCCAGCGCCGGCTGTTCCATCAATGGCAATCAATAAAGGCGGCATTTTTTCTCCGAGTAATGTCTCACCATATGCGCGGCGTTGTCATCCCAGACTTAGACCTTCTCAGCCCCCGTCTCGCGGGGGCCTAGAAGGTCTTGATCTGGGACCCAGGGCCGCAGAAAAATTCTTTCATACCTTAGCTTCTGGATCCCAGGTCAAGTGCCTCTAGCCCGACTTACGTCGGGAAAAAGAGGCACTAAGCCTGGGATGACACGTGGCAAACTTCTATGGTTACGATCCTAACCCCACTATACCAGAACCGCGCCCTCTTTACAAATACACAAAATAGCCTTATGATTC
>JABDEE010000023.1 GCA_013287205.1 Alphaproteobacteria bacterium | reverse complement strand
TTGCAGATCCTCGGATCAAGAAAAGTCGTTGTTTTTTAAAGGAAAAAACAAGCCTTTTCTAGTCCGAGGATGAGAAAAATAGGAAAGGCAAAAAAATTGTCAGGTGTTAAGAAAAAAAGGTGAAAAACTTCACATTTTCTATTTTTTATGCTACAATTGTTTTTATATGCAATAAAAATTTGACAAAAAAGTGAGAGATGCAACAAGCCGTCTGAATGCACTCATAGCTGAAGTTTCTCACCCTAAAGTCGCTCAGTAGGAAAACCCTGCAACCACACCATGCTGAAGAAAAGGAGGATGCCCTTCCCTCCCCTTCTGTGCTATGCTTTTCCTGAAAACATGTCGTAAAGAGGCGATGATGAGGGCGCAGATAACCTTAAAAGCATTTTTGGGAGTTGTCTTTCTTGTTCCCCTCCCTGCCCAAGCGGCAGCACCGGAGGAAGGTGCACGATCTTCTTCCGCCTCTCCCACCCGAATAAACAAGCATCAAAAGGACCAGTCCTCATCCGCCCCCTCAACACCAACCAGGAGTCACGTGAGAGTAGAGACAAATACCCGCTGGCGAGAGATTATGAAGGAACGGCTTTCTTCCTGGGAAGCGGACCGGAGAGAAGACCTGCATAAACAGGCTGAAGGGGCTGACAGAAGAAACCGTCAGACACACCAATCAGAAACAGATAACGTCGAGATGACAGAGGCGTCATCAAGAACCAGACCTGATCCCTGCACCAGCTCCACACATGCATGCCTTGAGAGATAAGAATCATCTAAAATTCAAGTTTGAAACGGGGATTTTACATACGGTAGCACTTTTTCTCTCACTCCTGTATACTGAAGCTCAACACTTCAGCCGCCACTAAAATCACACCCATGGACAGCTTTGAACTTAATAAAATGGCGGCAGCCTTCCTCATTGCGCTTCTGACGGCAAAGGGGGTGGATTTGCTGGCAAAATCCTTGATCCATCCCACTCCTCTCAAAGAGAACGCCTACAAAATCACAGGGGCTGGGACACCTACCTCCACGACCCCAACACAAACCGGACCAGGCGCCATTGAACCCCTCCTTGCCAATGCGAATGTGGAGAAAGGAGCTGAGATTTTTAAAAAATGTGCCAGTTGCCACACCATTGATAAGGGCGGTCCCAATCGGGTGGGGCCTAATCTATATGGCGTTGTGGGCCGCAAGAAGGATGGGCATCCTGGCTATGCCTACTCAGCGGCTATGTCCAAAAAGGAGGGTGTATGGAGTTACGATGACCTCAACATTTACCTCTATAGTCCCCGAGACTTTGTGCCTGGCACCAAGATGTCTTTTGCAGGGATTAAAAATGATCAAGATCGCGCCCATCTCATTGCTTACCTGAGAGCGCAGAGTGAGAGCCCCCTCCCCTTGCCTGCTGTACGGGAGAAAGCTTCCTCAGTACCAGCGGAAAAATCCCCCGCCTCTTGAAGGAAGGAGTGGGGAAATTTTCTTATTTCCTTCGAGGGGCTTTTGCGACCGCTTCTGCGCGCCGCAAACGGTCTTCCTGTCGTTGCAGCTCTCTTATTCTTTCATTGAGCATATCATTACGTAAGTTTGGACCTTTATAGGGATCTGTTACAAAGCCTATACGCATGAGGGTAACCTCATCAGCCGGAAGACGAGCGACGGGGACATAATGATTTGGTACGTCAGGCTCTTCGTCACAGTCGCGTGCCTTTGCAGCAAACGAGAAGAGCGTTGTAATGAGCGCTAATGTAAGCATTTGTTTTTGCATATTAATCCCTTTAATCTTTAAAAAACAGAGTGTGCAAAACTATTTTGCGACATATGGGAATAATAAAAACAAATGCACTATTTGGTCAAGGGCTACAGACATCAATCCTCTTGGCCAAGATTCCCTCAATGAGAAGCCATGACCAAGAGGACCTAAGATTAGTTTTTCTTTGAGCCCTTCTGAGCTACCGGAGGCACGCTCAAAGGCTTACGTTCCCATGTGAAAGTCTTAGGATTAAAGGACACGATAACAGGCGGATCATAATAAGCCGCATCATGTTTTGCGTATTGGGAAAGCTCATTCTGATGTGTCTTACAGGTGTTCACATTTCTAAATTCGAGACCATAGTCCTGAATGTGATAATGAAAGTGTTTTTCTGCAAGCGCCGCCGGAATGACACGGATGAAATCATCCAAGGTCTTAATCGGATGCCCATTGATCTTTGTCAGTTTGACCTGGGGGTTTCCTTCCGCAAAAGGACGAGGGAGTTGCTCAAAAAGGGCACCTCCTGTCTGTGTCATCACACAGACGCTTCCCATGGGCATACCCGTGATATAGCTCTCAATAGGCGTAATCGTTGCAAAGATCGTGTTGCCCACTTTGGCAAAAGTTGCACACTGGTTCTTGTTTAAATCAATCGTGGGCACCTCAAGCTCCAGGATCTTGCCATTACGGATAAGGGTAAACTTTACAGCCTCCCCTGGTTTTTTGGGCATGAGGCTTTCGAGGCGATAGAGATCGGGCCCCACCCGTTTTCCATTGACCGCTTCAATAATATCACCGGGCTCAAGCAAAGTGGCAGCCGGGGTTCCTGGCAAAACCGACTCAACACATAAGAGACGATTCCGTGAATCAGGAATGCTCTTAAGAAATTCTCGCATTTCTTTTTGATGAGGGTACTTATAGTAGAGTGCAAGCTTATCTAAAGCCGTGTGACGGAAAATAGCCCCTGTGGCAATATAATGAGGTATTTCTTTACGTGAGACAACCTGTAGGGCATCTCGGATATAACGAATCGGAATAGAAAAACCAGTTGTATCATTGCCTGATTTATTCAAGGCCACAACCTGTCCGTTGTCATTAAAGATGGGCGATCCACTCGATCCCCCTTTCGTATTAAGGCTCATACTCAAGGAATGACCAGGAAAAACAGGATCTGTGATATTGAACAAGTCAATAAACTGCCCAGTTTGGACAGAGTGACCATTCGCTTCATTGTTCCCAATGATGGTAATCGCTTCCCCCGATTGCGCATCCGCAAATTGGACTTGTCTGACGGTGTTGGGAATTTTCTGAGGATCAACTTTTAAGAAAGCAAAGTCTTGTGTCGGATGGTTCCAGATGAAATTGGCTTCCAAAATGGTACCATCATAGAATTCGATCTCATAAGACGCTGGCGTATCGACAGAGGCAATATGCCGATTCGTGACAAGAATGCCTTTTTTGAGATCAACAACAAATCCTGTTCCACAGGAATTCGTGGGCTTTTTGAAGGCCGCTTCTGTTTCATGAATATGGATGCTAACAACGCTATGTTTGAGCTCATCCAGTTTCTTTTTACTGATTGTGCCCGTACACTGTACTTTTACAGGCGGTTTCGCCATTCCTTCCATATGAGGCGAAAGCGTAACAGCGAGGGTAAAAACGAAGGCTTTAAGAGAGAGGGATCGCATGACAAACTCCTTTTTTAAGACAAAAAGCACACAGATTTATTTTTATTGAAAGCACACTTAGTAGAATTAAAATATTTTATAAGCATTCACTTCCTATTTGTCAACTTTTTTGACGCACCGACTGACCACCTGACAGTTTTTTTGCCTTATCCGCTTTTGTCCTCGGACCAGAAAAGTCGCCCCTAGACAAAACTTCTCCCTCAAGATTTCTTGAGACGCACATACCCTGAACGCCTACCAACGGCTCTCATTCACTTGAAATTTTCCCAAACTATATGTATGCTACATACATATATATGAGAGAAAAATGAATAAAAATCAAAGGGTTAATAACATCCGAACGAGCACGCGCGATATTGTGCAACACTTAGGATATCTCAACAATTTGTTTGCCAGCATTGGGTCTCTTTCCCAATGTTACGCTCTCCAGAAACTTGAGAAGACTCCCCTCACCCTCCAGGAGCTCACCAAGGAACTTGGGCTCGAGCAATCAACCGTGAGTCGCTTGGCAAAAGAATTAGTCGACAAAAAAGGCTACTGCTTTTATCAACCCAATGGGCAGGATGGCCGAAGCCATTTTTTAAAACTCACCGATCTCGGCAAAAAGAAACTGAGAGAGATTCACACCACAGCCACCCAGCAAGTTCAAACGGCCCTCTCCCAATTAACAGAAGCAGAACAAGAAGCGGTCGCACGAGGATTGGACCTCTATGCCACTGCTCTTAAAAACAAAGAGGAGAATGAGACGCATGGATAGAATCCAAGACCTCAAAAAACGGTGTACAGGCCTTAATTATGAAATCATGAAGGATGACGTTCTCATGGCAAATGCCAAGATCGGATCCCAGCACTATGGGATTGAGATGAGTCAATGCGCCCCGACGTTTATTCTCAAAGCCGACGAGATATTCATCGCCCTCATTATTCAAGGAAGCCGCAAAATCGACTTTAAGAAGGTAGAAAAATACCTTGGCGTCAAAAAAGCCATCATGGCCTCACGGGAGACCATTTTTGAGGTCACGGGGGCGCCACTCGGCAGTGTTTCGCTTATTAATCCGGAATTGCGGACCCTGATCGATGAAGGGGTCCCTCACTTGCCCTCTTGCTATGGCGGCTGTGGCGTCGAAAAGTATACGCTTAAGATTAAGGGGAGTGATTTGGTGAAGGTGACTCAGGGAGAGGTGGGGGAGTTTACGAAGGAAGGTAGCGTGTGATCACGCCATAGCGACTCTCGCCACGGCGAAGCCTTTGGCGTAGCCGGGTCGTCGCGACGGCGGATGCTACACTGCTACACTGCGTGCCACCGCCTCAAACAACGCCTCAATGCCGCTGGCATCTGAGCCCCCTGCTTGGGCCATGTCAGGGCGGCCACCGCCACCCTTGCCGCCAATCGAAGGAACGGCAGCTCGGATCAGGTCCACCGCATTGAAGCGGGGCAAGAGGTCTTCGCTCACCCCAATGACCACAGAAACCTTCCCGTCGTCTTCATTCGCCACCACAAAGATGCCGGATTTAAAAGTGGCCTTGAGCTCATCTACCAAAGGCTTGAGGTCTTGTGCCGAAAGGCCTGTGACGTGACGTTTATAGAGAGCCACCCCATTCACCCTATCGGGCGTCAAAGGCGCACTCCCCTCCCCGGCTGTGGCCAAACGTTGACGCAAAGATTGCACCTCTTTTTCAAGAGATTTACGCTCTTCCACAAGGATGCGCATTTTGTCAGAAATCCCAGCCGGGGTCACTTTCAGGGCTTCAGAAAGCCCCTGCAGCTGATCCTTATCGGCCGTTGCAATGGCTTCGGCAGCCGCACCCGTCACTGCTTCCAGGCGCCTGATACCTGCCGCAATGCCGGATTCCGAAAGAATCTTAAAATATCCAATATCGCCTGTCCGGGTCACGTGCGTCCCTCCGCAGAGCTCAATGGAGAACGGTTCATCCGCGTGGCTTCCCATGGAAACAACCCGCACCTCATCCCCATACTTCTCACCAAAGAGCGCCATAGCTCCTTCTTGATTGGCCGCTTCCGGCGTCATCAGGCGAATATCAACAGGCGTATTGTGGCGGATGTGGCGATTCACTTCCCGCTCAATGCGCAAGAGGTCTTCCGGTGAAATGGCTTTCGGATGGCTAAAGTCAAACCGAAACCGATCGGCCGCCACCAAGGATCCCTTCTGCACCACGTGGTCCCCGAGACGGTCTCGGAGCACCTTGTGAAGGAGGTGGGTTGCCGAGTGATTAGCCCGAAGGTTGAGGCGCCGCTCCTCATCAATGCCAAGCCGCGCAATATCCCCAACCTTAATTTCTCCTTCAATCACTTCTCCCACATGAAGGATGAGACTGTTCAGCATGCGCTGGGTATCAGTCACCACCATACGCCCGTGAGGCGTTGTGATCATCCCATGATCCCCCATCTGGCCACCGGATTCCCCATAAAAGGGCGTTTGATTGGCAAGCAGACTCACCGTCTCCCCTGCTTTCGCATGCGGCACTTCTTGGCCGTCTTTAACCAACGCCATCACGAGTCCATCGGAAACGCTCAACGTATCGCCCACAAATTCAGTGGAGGGATGTTTTTCCTTAAGCGTGAACCAAATACGGTCTGTCTTACTTTCCCCAGACCCACTCCAGGCCGCCCGACAATCCGCCTTTTGCTTTTCCATGGCTTTGTGGAAGCCTTCCGTATCCACGGATTTTCCTTCCACTCGCAAAACGTCCTCCGTCAAATCGAGGGGAAATCCATAGGTGTCATAAAGCTTGAAAGCAATCTCCCCCGGAAGCACCTGCTTAATTTTATGGGATTCGTCTTGAAGCAGCTTCAACCCATGCTCGAGGGTTTGACGAAAACGATCTTCTTCCAAATTAAGGGTCTCGATCATCAAGGGTGTTGCGCGCACGAGTTCCGGATAAGCCTGCCCCATCTTCTCCACAAGCGTTGGCACGAGTTTAGCCATGAGCGCACCCTTATATCCCAGCATCTGCACATGACGCATGGCCCGGCGCATAATGCGGCGCAGCACATACCCGCGGCCTTCATTACTGGGCAGAACCCCTTCGGCCACCAGGAAACAACTGGCTCGCAAGTGATCCGCAATCACCCGGTGGGACGCTTGCGCTTCGCCACTTGCTTTGACGTGGGTGAGATCAACAGACGCCTCAATAATGGCCTTAAAAATATCTGTGTCAAAGTTATTATGGACACCTTGCATAACCGCGGCCAACCGCTCCATCCCCATGCCCGTATCCACAGAAGGTTTGGGAAGGTCCACCATTTTACCTCCCCCAATCTGCTCGTACTGCATGAAAACCAGGTTCCAGATTTCCACAAACCGATCCCCATCCGCATCCACCGATCCGGGAGGGCCACCTGGGAGGTGATCCCCGTGGTCATAGAAAATCTCAGAGCACGGACCACACGGGCCCAATTCCCCCATGGTCCAGAAGTTCTCAGCCTTTTCCGTAATCGAGATAATCTTATGCTCAGGAAGTCCTGAGATCGCGCGCCACAGCCGTGCCGCCTCTTTATCTTCATGGTAATAAGTGACGCAGAGCTTCTCAGGCGAGAGGCCCCATTCCTTTGTAATCAAAGTCCAAGCATATTCAATGGCCTGCTCCTTGAAATAATCCCCAAAGGAGAAATTCCCTAGCATTTCAAAGAACGTATGATGGCGCGCTGTATGGCCTACGTTTTCCAGGTCATTATGTTTGCCCCCAGCCCGGATGCACTTCTGAACGCTCACAGCCCGCGTATAATCCCGGGTTTCTTGGCCTGTAAACACATCCTTAAAGGGCACCATGCCCGCACTTGTAAACAAAAGGGTGGGATCATTATGAGGCACAAGGGAGCTCGACGGCACCACCGTGTGCCCCCGATTGCGGAAGTATTCCAGAAAAAAAGACCGAATGTCGGCTGTCGTCATCATGGGTTTATGCTCTTCCTATCACTATAAGTGCAGGTAGTATAACACATTTTTGGGAAAAGGTCACGTGTCAGGAAACAGCACCCCAAACTCCGCTGGACGAAGGACCATCTCATAGAATAATAGTGTCATCCCCGCGAAGGCGGGGATGACACTGAGGTGTATGCAATACTGGTATTTTCACGTCAAACGATTCAAGTTATTTAGGAGAATACCAGAAGTCAGGAATCAGGAAGAAAATCCCCCTCGCCCTACTGCGGACGTGGTTTTACAAATGAGCGCAACAAGCCCTGACCACCCCTATACGGTTGCCAGGAGGAGTCTGAAGCGCTGATCCATGCACCAGGGGTAGACGTTTGTGCAGAAGAAGGAGCCCGTGTGGCTCTTTCTAATCCTATAGGAGCTGCTGCCACAGCGCTAGAAGATGCTGCAGCCGAGGCCGGTTCACCCATCTGTGCAGCAAAGCCAAAGAAGGGAGGCATTACTCCAACACTGAAGGTCGTTGCCATGACCCCAGAGCCGTTATCGATGCGACGAGGGTCGTCAGCAGGAAGGTCGACCGAATGTCCGCCGTATTCAAAGACAAATTCATTCCTGACGGGCACGCCGGAAGGGAGCCCTTCAGCGGCAGATCGATCATCGACAACCATAGAGACCCCAGAAGAAGAAGAAGGAGCACCAACACGGAGCGCTCCGCCATTGATAGGCGTTTCCCCTATATAAGTATTGGTCGCCACGAGACTAAATGTTCCATGTTGTTCCTCTCTTTCTTCCTGCTCATCATCCATGGCCAAAAGAGAAGAAGAAGTGCAAAAGAAAAAACTTAAAAAAAAGGCCGAAAAGAGCGCTTTCTGTATCATAATAATACGATCCTTTTAAAATGGCGATCCTGGAATAAGACCGGTGCCAAGGATGACAAAGTTTTGTAACGCTCCCCGACTCAGGCCGCCTCTTCCCCACCCATCTCTGTCTCGAGCAGTTTTTGCCCGACAACGGCCATGTTCCCGCGAATGGCCGTTTCGATATCAACAGCACAAGCGGGATTTTCTTTCAAGAACGTCCGAGTGTTTTCCTTGCCCTGGCCAATGCGTTGACCGTTATAGGAATACCAGGAGCCGGACTTCTCGATCAGGTTTGCTTTGACACCGAGGTCGATGAGTTCTCCTGTCTTGGAGATCCCTTCGCCATACATGATGTCAAATTCAACAACTTTAAAGGGTGGAGCCAATTTATTTTTAACGACCTTCACACGGGTCTGGTTCCCCACCACTTCATCCCTGTCCTTGAGCGCCCCGATGCGGCGAATATCAAGTCGCACCGACGCGTAAAACTTAAGCGCATTTCCGCCTGTTGTGGTTTCCGGATTGCCAAACATCACCCCAATTTTTTGACGAATCTGGTTGATGAAGATCACCATACAATTTGTCTTTGAAATGGACCCTGTGAGTTTGCGCAAGGCTTGGCTCATGAGACGGGCTTGAAGTCCCATGTGGGAATCTCCCATCTCCCCCTCAAGCTCAGCCCGGGGCACAAGCGCGGCCACGCTATCCACAACCAACACATCCACGGCACCGGAACGCACGAGCGTGTCCGTAATTTCAAGGGCTTGCTCGCCCGAATCCGGCTGAGAGATGATGAGATCTTCCACATTCACGCCCAATTTCCGGGCATAAATGGGATCAAGCGCATGCTCCGCATCCACAAACGCACAGTTGAGACCTGCTTTATGAGCTTCCGCAATGACATGGAGCGCAAGGGTCGTTTTGCCCGAACTTTCCGGGCCATAAATTTCGATGATCCTCCCTTGGGGGAAGCCTCCAATACCAAGGGCGACATCAAGCCCCAACGATCCGGAGGAAATCACGGAGATGTCCGTAATCGTGCCCCCCTCCCCGAGGCGCATGATGGAGCCCTTTCCAAAGGCCTTTTCAATTTGGCCGAGTGCGGCCTCGAGTGCTTTCTGCTTGTCCATGTGTTAGTCTCCCTTTCAATAATTGTTATATGCGCGCTTCAGTGTAGCAGTTTAGCGGTGGAGCAGTTAGTCAGAAAAGTAAGGTGCAAGAAGAGAAAAGAATTGACAGGCTTTTTTGCCTTCTGTCCCCTTCCGCTACACCGCTACACCGCTACACCGCTACACCGCTACACCGCTACACCGCTACACCGCTATACTTCTTCCCTACGCCGCTTCTGCTTCGCCCGACGCCATTCCCAAGGCCGCGAGATACAGATCCAAGAGTTCTTCTTGTTCCACACGCTCTTGGGTTTCCATTTTGCGAATTTTGAGAACCTGACGAATGGTTTTCACATCAAACCCTGTTCCTTTGGCTTCCGCAAACACGTCCCGCATTTGCTCAGCCACAGCCGCTTTTTCTTCTTCTAACCGTTCAATACGCTCAATAAAAGACCGCAGATGGCCAGATGAAACGCCTCCAACATCACTCATGATTTTCTCTCCTCATTATCCAGAATATCTTATGCTTATAGGCCATGGATTGTCGTCCCGCAAGCACGAATCAGGGGTCAGAAACCAGAAATCAGGAGTCAGGACACAAAATTCTTTTTTCCTGGCTCCTGTTTTCTGTTTCCTGCTACCGGCAACGTTTTTTTAAGAAAATGCCTGTAGACTGGGGTTACCCTAAAATCTGAGGACCGAAAAGACCATGCGCTCATTGACAAAAATACTTTCCTTAAGCTTCTTTATCGGAGGCCTACTCAGCAACACTTGCCAAGCGGGAGGGTGTCTCAAAACCTATGAGTCCTGCATTAAAAAGTGCAAGCCCGGGTACTCTTTTTCTGCTGTATACTGTGCAACAGACTGTGAAATCGACCGCATGGCTTGCGATGGACTCACAGCAGGCGCGAACACCCGCGACATCCTCTAAGACCCCCAGATCTGTCCCGAAAAGGAAGGTGTCAACATAAGGTCGGTCAATGCCCAGACGAGGGCATCCAAACGATCAGGTGACCCGTAACTTTGTCCTGGAACATAAGAACAGAGTTGCTCTTCAAGGTGAGGAAACGTGCTCGCATGCCACACTTTTCCCTGCTCATACAAGGCCGCAATCGGCTCCGCCCGAACTACTTTCCCGCGAGTGGCCCGCACCCCTTTATAACTCAAAGAGGGATCGTGAACCCGCAGCAGCTGCTCAACTAAATCGCCCCCCATATTGACTTCCGCAACGACCCGATCTGCCTTCCAATGATGGTAATTCGCAACAACCGATTGAACCCACGAATGAGTGGCAAAACGACCGGAAAGATCCTCCAGGATCACCCCAATGCCTTCCTGGGTAAGCCCCGCCACAATGATCCCGGTCTCATCACTCTTCGGACCATTTGTAACCGCAGGATCAACAGCGATCACAATGCGCTGCAGAGCGCCCTTCTTAAAGTCAGCCTTGGCGCGTTCAATGAGGACACGATTCCAAAGGCTCCCCTTCGTCTCCTCAACGATTTCCGCATAGAGTTCCTGACGGCCTAAGCAGGTATCCCCATACTGGCGCTCCATATGGGTGAGAAAAGGCGGGGCCAAATTTTGAGCATTATCAAAGGTGCTGCCCCGTGTCACCGCCACATTCGGATCCTTGAGGAGTTGCTTCAAAAAAGGCGTCGGCCGCGGGGTGGTTGTGATAATCACCCGCGGGGCAGCTCCTAAACGCAATCCAAACATGAGCTGGTCCCACACTTTGTCACTCTCTCGAAATTTAGCGAGCTCATCAATCCACGCCCCATCGAACTGAGGGCCGCGCAATTGCTCATAGGCGGTCGCACTAAAGCAGGTTGCTACCGCCCCATTAGGCCATAGAATCTGCCGCTTTGAGGATTCATAAAGGGGCCGCTCTCGCGGAGGGTGGACGGACAGAAGACCAGAGGAGCCCTCCACCATCACATGGCGGGTTTCAAGTTCCGTTTCCCCAATGAGAGCCAGATGGCGATAGCCTTTGTCATGCACCCACATCCGCACCGTTTCAGCCCCCGTGCGCGTTTTGCCAAATCCACGCCCTGCGAGGATAAGCCACGCATGCCAAGTACCGGGAGGGGGAAGTTGATTATCCCGCGCATGGCGTTCCCAAGCATAAAAATCCTCAACTTTTTTGCGGCGCTCTTTTTCACGGTGTAAAGCGGCGCGGAATTGGGTAAGCGCAGTCTTGTGTATCATTGGAAATCTCATATTTAAATGGGGGGAGGATGTTGATTAAAAAACACACTGAAAAAAACACGTGTCATCCCCGGCTTAGAAACTCTCATCCCCCGATTAAATCGGGGGCATAGAGTTTCTTGACCGGGGACCCAGGAGCCAAGGTATGAAAGAGTTTTTCAGCAACCCTGGATCCCAGACTCGCCGCGGCGTAGCCTCTGGCGTAGCCGGGTCAACAAGTCCTAAACATTTGCTCTGCAAGCAAATGAAGGACTTGTAAGTCTGGGATGACACGTTACTGTACAAAGAAAAAGCCTCCCTCTCCCTCCCCTGTAGTCTACAGACATTCTTGGAAAGAACAAATTGACAGAGTGGCCATCCGCCCTCATTGTCATCCCCGCCTACGCGGGGATGACACGGAGAGAGCGGGTATGACAGTGCGTGCAAGAGGAACACATAATGACCGACACCAGAAATAAGGCCAAGAATCGCTGCTTTGGCGGTGAGCCCGGCAAAGAATTTTATGCCCACTACCATGATCATGAGTGGGGTGTTCCCTCCCACGATGATCGCCATCTCTTTGAGATGCTGATCCTCGAGGGCGCCCAGGCCGGCCTGTCTTGGGAAACGGTGCTGAAGAAACGGGAAGGCTACCGACAAGCCTTTCATCACTTTGATCCCGTGAAAGTGGCAGCCATGAATGACGATGAGTTAACGGCTTTACGGAATAATCCCACCATCATTCGCAATCGCCTCAAAATCGAGAGTACCCGTAAAAATGCGCGCGCTTTCCTGAAAATCCAAGAAGAATTTGGATCCTTTGACGCCTACCTCTGGGCCTTTGTTGACGGAAAACCGATCATCAACCATTGGACCACGTTTAGAGAGATTCCGTCCACAACCCTTGCAAGTGCCGCACTCTCAAAGGATCTCAAAAAACGCGGCATGACCTTTGTGGGTGAGACAATCATCTATGCCTATATGCAAGCCATCGGCATGGTGAATGATCATTTGAGGGACTGTTGGCTGCAGGAGGACTGAGCCAATTTTCCAAAAATATTAATCTTATGTTAAGTTTTTAATGATACTATCACAAACAAGAACAAGCTATTACAACAAGCTATTGTTAAACATGCGACCTCTAAATGAAAGGGGCGCCATTTTAAAAAGGATTTATACGATGACCCAGAAAACTCTTTTTTCAGCCCTTGCCTTAAGTGTGCTCGTTTTCTCCTCTTCCCCTCTCTTGGCCGCTGAACCACTCAGCCTGTCTAACATAATGCAAAAAATTGCACAACATGAAGCAACAGAAGCAAAACTATATGAAGCAAGAGAAGAAGCGAAAAAAGCAGTTAGTGCAGCACTCACGGCTGCGGCAATTAATATGGACGATGCACAAGAAGACGCTCTACAGATAAAAATAGACGAAGCAAAAGAAAAAGCAAAAGAAGCAAATGATGAAATAAAAAAATACGACGAAAAAAGACAAGAATTATATAATCAACAACAGGCAATTTACAACAAAAGCTAGAACAGCAGCCGTAAAATGAAAACCTACCTTCACCTAAAATGAAGTGCAGAAGAAGACTCAAAAAGACCCCGCTTTTCGCGGGGTCTTTTTGACTCCATTAATCTCAAGACGGCTTAAATCTCCTATCTTCCTGAATACAAGACGATTCAATCGCCCTTAATTAACCACAACCCCTATGCTTTTTTCCGTCACCCTCACATCCTTTCCTTTTTCATTATACGTGAATGAGTTCAGCTCTTGCGCCCCTCTCAAAAGATCTCAAAAATGACCTTTGTGGGTAAGACCATCATCTATGCCTATATGCAGGCCATCGGCATGGTCAATGATCATTTGAGGGGGTGTTGGCTGCGGGGAGGGCTTCAGACTTTTTTGTCGGGTGTTAAGACACCTGTCCCCCTTTCTTCTTGCGACACCCCTCAAGAGGAGATAGATATAGGAACGCTTGATCCCTCTTAAGCCCTTGGCAAATCATGACCACCTCTCCCCCCCGCACGGGCCTCATCGAAATTAACACAAACGCGATTGTTCAGAATTACCACACCCTGTGCGCCCATGTGCCCCACAGCACGTGTGCGGCGGTGTTGAAAGCGGATGCCTATGGCTTTGGAACAGAGCACATCGCGCCGCTTCTGTTTGCACAAGGATGCCGTCACTTTTTTGTGGCCCATATTGAAGAAGGGCTCTTCTTGAGAAGTCTGCTGCCAGAACCAACGATTTATGTGCTCTCTGGCATCTTACCGGGCACGGAAGCTTTATGTGTGAAGTACCACCTGACCCCTATCCTCACTGATTTTGGGATGGTGGAGCGGTGGGCAGCGGAAGCGCGTGCGCGGGAGTGTAAACTCCCCTGTGGCCTACATATGGATACGGGCATGAACCGCAGCGGCTTCGATGCGCAGGATACAGCAAAACTGTTCAACAACCTTAATGTCCTCGAGCCCCTCTCCCTTGAGGTTGTCATGAGCCATCTTGCCTCCTCCGCCGATTCTGGGGATCCAATGAATGCGCAGCAAAAAGCACTCTTTGATCAATTCCGCAGCGCTTTTCCAGGCACAAAGGCAAGTCTTGCAGACACAGGGGGCGTCTACCTACCCCCCGCTTTCCACTATGACATTGTGCGAACAGGGAAGGGCTTGTTTGGGCTTTATAGTCCTCCTGAAGGCGCGTCCCCTCTCCGTCCCTGCCTCAAGCTTTTGGGACGCATTCTCCAGGTGCGGACCGCTGCAAAGGGCGAGAGTGTGGGCTATGGCGCGAGCCACATCCTCACCCGAGACAGCAAGCTTGCGACCCTTGGGATTGGGTTTGCGGATGGATATGACCGGCGCCTGAGTAATGTGGCCTCTGTCATGATTGGGGGGCATCATGCCCCTGTTGTGGGACGCATTTCTATGGATTATACGGTTGTGGATGTAACAGACATTCCAGAACCCATAGGCGAGTGGGCCGAATGTGTCAACGACACCATAACCCTCGATACGCTCGCCCACATGGCCGGCACCATCTCCCGGGAGTTCTCCACAGGGTTTAAGGGGTTAAAGCGGGTGTATGTGTGATCTCACCACCATTATGGTGTCATCCCCGGCTTACAAGTCCTTCATTCCCAACTTGCCCGGGCTACGCCAAAGGCTACGCCGTGGCGAGTCGGGGATGTTAGGACTTGTTGACCGGGGACCCAGGGGCCTCATAAATGCTCTTTCTGACCTTGGCTTTCTGGGTCCCCGATCAAGAGCCCCTAAAAATTTGCGATGCAAATTAAGGGGCTCTAAGTCGGGGATGACACAGCGGAAACATCCACCTCTTTCAACAAAGTCTCCAGAACCTCCGGCACACCTTGGCGACTGAGAGATGACATCACAGCCACAGGTTTTTTCGCGTACGCCTTTAGGGCCTTCTGCTTTTTAAGGACAACATCCTTTGTTAACGCATCGCATTTTGTCAAAGCAATGACTTCCGTTTTAGAAGCCAGATCTTGACCATAAAGCTCCAATTCTTGACGAATGGTTTTGTACCCCTCCACCACATCCTCGAGCGTCCCATCCACAAGGTGGAGAATCGCTTTACAGCGTTCCACATGGCCTAAGAAGCGGGTGCCGAGCCCCACCCCTTGGTGCGCCCCAGCAATGAGCCCGGGCACATCCGCCACCACAAACTCTTTGTCATGGATATAAACGACCCCGAGGTTGGGGGCGAGGGTCGTAAAAGGATAATCTGCGATCTTAGGCTTGGCACGCGAAACAATGGACAGAAACGTCGATTTTCCAGCGTTCGGTAATCCGACAAGTCCCACATCCGCAATCAACTTCAACCGCAACCACACCCAAAGCTCTTCCCCAGGCCATCCGGGCGTGGATTTGCGGGGGGCGCGGTTGGTGGAGGTTTTGAAATAAGCATTGCCAAAGCCACCATCGCCGCCCTTTAAAAAGACAAGCCGTTGCCCTGTCTCTGTAAAGTCGGCGAGCAGCGTTTGTTTATCTTCCGCC
>JABDEE010000022.1 GCA_013287205.1 Alphaproteobacteria bacterium | reverse complement strand
TGGTGATATCCATGGCGTATAAACTCTTATCCCCCTGGTACATGACCACATTTTTTGTGTAGTACACTTTGTTATCCATATCCTTAATGGAGCTCCAGATGGTAGGAGGCGATCCCTTAAGGGCGGGGACACTCAGGGAATTATTGAGTGTCTCTGCTTGATAAAGGGCAACTTCCCGTGAGGTGGGGCTTGGGAAATTGTTCAACAGGACTTGGGCACGCGCGAAGCGGGAAGGGGGAGTGTAATCCCCTGGCATGCCAATGAGATTGGCTTCGCCTTTATGGCTGCTGCTCTTATAGATCTCATCATACTTATGAAATGTCTTTCTGAATTCATCGTTAGGACCCTTGTTGTCGGCCTTTAAGGAGTCATAGAAGGCTGCATTTTCTAGCTGCCACTCAAACACGGGCGCATTCGTCATGACATTTCCGGCGTTTTCATGGATTTTCACCTCACCGTCGATAAATTCAATGACAGCGCTCTCTCCTGTGACGTCCCTCACCACGTAGTGGATGGGGATATCTTTGGCAAAAACCCCTTCTGTATCGGGGATAGCAACGGCTGATTGCACAAGCTGATGGGCACGCAACAGCGTTACGGCTTCAGCGACTGTCTTTGCTTGGGAGAGAAGAAACACACCAATATCATAAATGCCCAAAACCGGCTTTTTATCGTTGGACGTGTAGACTGGAAATTTGGTGCCAGGAAGATAAAGGATTGAGACAGTCAGTCCTTCCGTATTCATTCCATCAATAATTTTTGAGAAAGCTTCTCGTCCCACGTACCCATATTTGTTTTTCCAAGAGGCTAATTGTTTTGCGGGAATTTTTTTGTGATCAAGAATGACGTCCGTTGTATTGGTATCATTAATAAAACCAACGCCTTCCTTGAATGCAATGTTGATGGGAAAGTCCAATGTCCGGGCCTCGACATGGTAGCCGCCTGCATTGATGAAGGCGTTGCTGCATCCATTGACAGGGGATGTCACACTGGCCACCATCATAAGCGCTGTGGCGCAGGATTTCAGGGTATGGGAAAGATGGGTCATGGATAGGTTCCTCTTCGTGTTTTCTCCGAAAGTAAGGGAAAAAGATTAAGAGGAGGTTAAGGGGAGGGGCAGGGATCAGAAACCGTCTCTCGATAACTGCTCACTGATCGTAGGCCCAGCTTATCGCTCCAGCCAATATATACTGTCTTCTGCTTTGCTCTCCTAATAAGTTTTGCTGAACGGGAAATCCCATCCCCACATGAAAAGTGGCTCTTTTCGTTGCAAAAATGAGAGATGGTGTTACAAATACCGTGTTTCCTCCTGAATTAGGGTAAACAATGTTGGCTATGAGTGTTTGGCCTTTATATGTCCCTGTCAGCTCAACCAACCCCGTCAAAAGATATTCATCCCGGATGCCCAGAATGTTTCGCCCGATGCCTGCCTGATATAAAAAGGCATTTCCAAATTTGATCTCATCCTTTGTTGTTGAAAGTGAACCGCCATAAGATGTGAAGAAAACCCAGTCTGTATATGTACGGTTATAGGTCGCCCCCATAAAGAAGCCTGACGTGCTGATGTAGAGACGCTGGGGGGCTGCAGCCCCATTTATGGGGAGGCCAGCATTGACAACAATTGTGGCTTGTTCCGTAAACGTCGATGTTTTTTTTGCATAAAGTGCGTGTTCAAATTGTATCACAATATCTGTGACGCCTACGCCAAGGGGGCTGTCGAGGACGGTGGAGGCTGCGACGAGGACGGATACATCTTTCCTCAACCCACAGGCAACGACAGGTAGAATTTCAGTCACGTTAGCCGACTGCGCTTGGCGCGTGTCTGCAAATACAGCAGAGCCGACTTTCCCTTCTGGCAGGATGTTTTCCCCAAAGCTGAGGAGGGGATGAGGGCCTTTCCCTGGTATGGCAAAGTTGCCACTGTGGGGAGGGTGTTCTTTTGCGTCATGCACTTTGCATTGTATTTTTTGCGGCGCGATGCATAGAATGAAAAAGAAGATAAAAATGAAGTTTGCGTTTCTTCCCATCTTTTGTTTTGATGGTAGAGGTGATTGATCTATATGTTGCATTACTGCGGGTCAAAGCTCCAGCATACAGCTGCCATGACCACATATTCTCTTACCCCTTGAGAACCCATTAATCTTTGCGAAACGACTCCCCCAACTCCCGCATGAAAACTAAATTGCTGTGTTGTAAAAGCGATGGATGGGGTTACCAATGTGGTATTGCCTCCTGAGTTTGGATCAAGCACACCTCCTATCATTGCTTGCCCTGTATATTCTCCATCAATTTCAACCATGCCTGTCCAAGAATATTCATCCTTGATGCTCACAATATTTCGCCCGATGCCTGCCTGATAGACGAAGGTATTTCCGAAGTTGATCTGGTCTCGGGTCGTTGAAAAGCCCCCTCCATAAGAGGTGAAGAAAAGCCAATCTGTATAGGTACGGTTATAGGTTGCTCCGATAAAGTAGTCTGAGCTGCTGATGGAGACGTGCTGTGGGGCGCCATTATTACTTATTGGAATACCAGCGTTGGCAACAATCGTTGCTTGTTCGGTAAACGTGAATGTTTTGTTTGTATAATATGCATATTCGAATTGCACGATGGTCGCTGGTATGCCTACCCCATGGGCGCTACTGAGGAAGGTAGGTGTTGCGACGAGCAGTGAGAGGTCATCTCTCAACCCAAAGATAACGAAAGGAAGCGTTTCGGTGAGTTGCGTCCCGCGTCCTTGGCGTGTGTCTGTAAAATCACCCGTTTCGACTTTGCCTTCTGTAAGGATATTTTGCCCAAAGCCCCAGAGGGGATGGGGATGTTTCCCAGGTACGGAAAAGTTTCCAATCTGGGGCGGCTCTTGTTTTGTGCTCTCTGACTTACATTGTGGACTTTCTGACATAAGAGATAAAAAAGCGCAAAAAATAAGTGCGAATTTTCCCATGTTTCGTCCTAATCCAGTGTGATGGGGCGTTGTTTGGCAAGTTTATCAAACGCCAAGAGATCTTCTAAAAGCGTTGGCATGTTTTTGAGTTTGACCATATTCGGTCCATCGCTGGGGGCATTGTCGGGATCTTGATGGGTCTCTAGGAAAACAGCGGCGACCCCAAGGGAAACCGCTGCACGGCTTAGGAAGGGCACGAATTCGCGTTGTCCCCCTGTAGCGTCCCCTAAGCCCCCTGGTTGTTGAACGGAATGGGTCGCATCAAAGACAACGGGGTAGCCCATTTGGACCAACGTGGGGATGGCGCGCATATCGGAAACAAGGGTATTGTACCCAAAACATACCCCGCGTTCGCAGACCATAATGTTGCGATTTCCGGTGGATTCCACCTTCTTAATGACATTTTTCATATCCCAAGGCGCTAAAAATTGCCCCTTTTTGATATTAATGGGTTTGCCTGTGTTTCCTGCAGCGAGGAGGAGGTCCGTTTGCCTGCAGAGGAGGGCTGGAATTTGGAGCACATCCACAACTTCGGCCATGGGTGCACATTGGTCAGGTTCGTGGATGTCGGTGAGTACAGGGCATCCCCATTTTTCCTTGATATCGGCAAAGATGGTCAGCGCTTCTTTCAAACCCAGGCCGCGCTCTCCTCGGATGCTCATGCGGTTGGCTTTGTCAAAAGAAGTCTTGAAAATGAAGGGGATTCCTAACTTTTCCGTCAATTCCACGAGGGCGTGCACCATTTCAAAAGCATGTTCCCGGCTTTCTAACACACACGGACCTGCAATGAGGGTAAAGGGGAGGTTATTTGCGATGGTCAGTGAATTTACCGTCACGAGATGGGTCATGGTACGTCTCTCTGGTGGTGGGCAAGGGCTGCCCCAATGAAGGAGGCGAAAAGGGGATGGGGTTTAAAAGGGCGCGATTTAAATTCAGGGTGGAATTGGACCGCAATGAACCAAGGGTGGTCCTGTCTCTCAATAATTTCAGGCAGCAGACCATCAAGGGTTGTCCCTGTGATATGGACCCCACATTCTTGCAAAAGATTATTATAGGTTGAATTGACCTCATAGCGATGGCGGTGGCGCTCTGAAATCATGGTGCTTTTATAAATCTTACTGACTAATGCGTCGGGGGTCAGTTGACATTCATAGGCCCCGAGACGCATGGTGCCGCCTAAATCCGCACCGGGGAAGTATTTTTGCACAATATCGCCCTTGAGCCATTCGGTCATGAGGGCAATGGCGGGGAGGGGCGTTGATCCAAATTCGGTTGAGCTGGCCTCACTATGGCCCCCAATATTGCGTAAGGCTTCCAGAACCGCAAGTTGCATCCCAAAACAAATGCCAAAGAAAGGGATCTTGCGTTCTCTCGCAAATTGGATGGCGGCTATCATGCCTTGGGTGCCCCGTTCGCCAAAGCCTCCCGGCACAAGGATGCCGTCCAGATGGGATAGGCGTGCCGTTAGATTGGCTTCCGAGAGGTCCTCGAGTTGTTTCGCATCAATCCATTCAATCTTTACCTGGACATCATGGGCAATACCGCCGTGAATGAGGGATTCATGGACTGACTTATAGGCATCGGAAAGGCCCGTGTATTTGCCGACAACACCAATGGTTATCGCGCCTTCCGGACGGGTGAGAACATGCACAATCCGCTCCCAGATCGAAAGGTCCGGGGCCGATTTAGAGTGTAATCCGAAGTGGTTGCATACTTCTTCATCTAAATTTTGTTGATGATAGATGAGGGGAACCTGATAGGTCGTCGGGGCATCTAATGCTTCAATGACGCAGGAGGGGTTAATGTTGCAGAAAAGGGCCAGTTTCCGCCGCTCATCGGCTCCGAGTTCTTGGGTGCTACGACACAGCAGGATGTCTGGTTGGATGCCTTTGCTTTGCAGGGCATTTACGGAATGCTGGGTTGGCTTTGTTTTGAGTTCTCCCGCTGTGGTGATATAGGGGACGAGTGTTAAGTGAATGAAAAGCGTGCTGCGGGCGCCGAGTTCATTGCGCAATTGGCGAATTGCTTCGAGAAAGGGCAGGCCCTCAATGTCGCCGACTGTTCCTCCGATTTCGCAAATGACGAAGTCAACGTCTTCCGTATTGGTAAGAATTGCGGCCTTAATGGCATCCGTAATGTGGGGGATGACCTGGACCGTTGCTCCCAAATAATCGCCCCGGCGCTCTTTTGCAATGACGTCTGAATAAATACGTCCTGTTGACACCGCATCAAAACGGGTGGCGTTAACGCCTGTGAAACGCTCATAATGGCCGAGATCGAGATCGGTTTCTGTCCCATCTTCGGTGACGAAGACCTCCCCGTGTTGGAGAGGGCTCATGGTGCCGGGGTCGACATTAATGTAAGGTTCAAGCTTGCGGAGGAGGATCTTGTAGCCACGGGCTTGCAATAAAGCTGCCAGTGAGGCAGCAGCTATTCCTTTTCCTAAAGAGGAAACCACGCCTCCTGTTACAAAAATAAATCGTGTCACGTGCGCCTCACCTTGGCTCTTGTTTTATTAACACAGTGTTTGCGGGCTCTCCCAGAGAAGGCTCAAGATAGCGGATGGCTTGTTGTGGTGGCTGGCTAAAATTGCAAGCGTGATACTTGTTGTCAAAAAGCAAGCGGCGAGCACAGCCGTTGTATGGGTCAAAAAGTTCGCAGAGCCACGGGCGGTCATCATCCCTCCCATGTTGCCTCCCCCAAGGCCCATTCCCCCTTCGCTGCGTTGAATGAGAATGACCCCGATCATGGCGGTGGTCACGAGCAAATGGATAACGAGTATGATAGTTTGCATGCAATTGTCCTCTCTTGCGCAACATGAATGAGGGGATCTTAGAGGGAAATGTGCAGGAGTACCAGAAAAATTTGCCAGAAAATTTGTACCTCTCTGTCTTGACGAAAGGGGCGAGCGTCAATAGAGTGGCGAACAATTAAGATATGGCGGGTGTAGCTCAGTTGGTTAGAGCGCCAGTTTGTGGCACTGGAGGCCGTGGGTTCAATCCCCATCACTCGCCCCATATTTACGGTTTCTTAGGACTTTTATGATATTCGTGGGACTTAAGACCCACCATATATCAAACTGGAGATCGTCCCTATGACATGGAATAAGAATCACACACATATCCTGCTATTGCTCGGCGCCTTTATGGCGTTCTCTGCTTCCCCTCTCTTCGCAGAGACATGTTATTGCGCGGTCCCCCCAGGCCAAAAAATAACGGATAAAAAAACGGGGAAAGTGCATACAAAATGCACAGTTTCTGCCCCCTTAAGAAATGCTACCCCCTGTAAGAAGGGTGATGCACTCGTTAAGAGTGACCCCAACTACTGTGTCGAGAATGGTAACCAAAGTTACTTTGATAAGCCCTTGGGGATGTGTAAGCCAGACTAACCCCTCTCTGTGCGGAGGCAAGTTGGATTTTCTGTGCCAAAAAATCTCTTGACAGAAAAGAGCCTTGCTGCTACCTAGAAGCCCATTATTGATCAGGGGGGCGAATGATAGGAAAAGCACATGTTTGCAATTATTAAGACGGGCGGAAAGCAATATAAGGTTGCTGCCAACGATATTATTAGAGTTGAAAAACTGGAAGCCTCTGCGGGGGATACGGT
Source organism: Alphaproteobacteria bacterium (assembly GCA_013287205.1). Taxonomy (GTDB): domain Bacteria; phylum Pseudomonadota; class Alphaproteobacteria; order UBA9655; family UBA9655; genus UBA9655. Next base: position 9,066 of record JABDEE010000022.1, on the reverse strand, counting down.
TGAATTTGCGGATGTTCTCATGATGGGACAGGGAAGTTCTGTCAAAATTGGGGCTCCGCTGGTTGCAAATGCAAAAGTTGCCGGCACGGTCTTGGAGCAAATTCGGGACGATAAGGTCATTATTTTCAAGAAAAATAGACGCCATAACTATCGCCGTAAAAATGGTCATCGTCAGTATCTGACGGTTGTGCGCATTACGGATGTGGGGGGCGAAGGAGCGAAGGCGGCATCACCTAAGAAGGCAGAAGCAGCCGCTCCCGCAAAAGAAAACGTAGCTCCTAAAACAAAGGCAGCTCCTCAAGGTAAGGAGAAATAAGAGATGGCAACAAAAAAAGCCGGTGGTAGTTCCAGAAACGGACGTGACTCAGCAGGACGTCGTCTTGGTGTGAAGAAGTTTGGGGGCGAGGTTGTCGTTCCAGGGAACATTATCATTCGTCAACGCGGGACAAAGTATCACCCCGGAAATGCTGTTGGCATGGGCCGAGACCACACGCTCTTCGCTCTTGTGGAAGGTCAGGTTTCCTTTTCCCGCGGTGCGGGTGGGCGGATGTTCGTTTCGATCGTGTAGCCCGCTTGGATCATTGATCCAATACCTTCCTTAGACCATTTTCTGTTGAGGTGGATACAGAACTTGTCAGCCGTTGATTATTTGTGCTCAGCGCAGGATTTGTGACGTATCTAGGAGGAAGAGGGGTCGTCTGAACCCTCATCTGAGTGACCCTGGGAGACGTGTTGATTAAAGTGCTCGTCTTTTTCTTCTTCTTCCAGTCCTCTGCGGCGTATCCAACGCTCGTCTTCATCTGATTGAGAGACTTCTTGTTCTTGGTTTCTGTGGTGGTACGCTATGGGGATCTCGTCTTCGAAATACTCAGATCGTCTTTCTTCGTCGGAGTCTCCCGCCCATGCAGCCGTTGAGAGAATGAGTGTGGCAACGATATATTTCGTTTTCATGGGGTGTGTCCCTTTGTTGAGTGAGTTAGCGAACAGAGTATCTCAAAAATATTAATAAAACGTATACCGCAGGTTGCTTGATGATCCCTTGGATGGAGAAGAGGAGAGCCAATGCCATCTTTTTCTATCAGATTTCCAGCAGATTTCCACCAGAGGGGCTAGACAAACCGCGACATTTTATCTATAGACTTGGCTCAGGGGCCCGGATAGCTCAGTTGGTAGAGCAAAGGACTGAAAATCCTTGTGTCGGCGGTTCAAGTCCGTCTCCGGGCACCATTCTTTTAAGAGGCGGAGTAGCTCAGTTGGTCAGAGCAGCGGAATCATAATCCGTTTGTCGGGGGTTCAAATCCCTCCTCCGCTACCAGTTTCAGGCGTCAGAAACTAGGAAACAGGAGTCGGGAACACCCGTTCTGTTCCCTGGTTCCTGATTTCTGTCTCCTGACATTACTGTTTCTTAACCTTTTCCTGCTATCTTCATCTGTATGTTCAGACAAAAAGAAGAGGAAAAGCCATGACACATAAACATCCTACCTACATTCTTTTGGCTCTTAGTGCCTTAGTCCTGATAAGCTGTGGAAAAAAGAAGGAAGAAACGACCCCTTCGGAGAGCCCCGCAGCCCAAACTCAATCGGTCAAAGAATCTCATGATCCCCTGCCGATGGACCTAAAGGATGAAGCGCTGATTGATGCCGAAGAAAACGTTTATGAGCCCTTTCCAGGGTAACAGCTCTCTTTGTCCTCGGCATTAGAAGGGCTTTCCCTCGATTACGGGGGCTTTAGCACGTATGTCATCTCAGAGTTAGAAACCCTTCGTTTTCCCTAAGAAAACGTTAGGTTTTCTTCATCTGGGATGACAAGATCGACTTATTGTGTCGGGTGGCAAGGAAATAATTATTGCATCAGAAGGGATAATCGCTATACCCTATTAGTCTTTAAAATAGATGAAGGTTAATAAGGTAGATTCCCATGAATATGATCCAATTCTTAGGTGCTGTGGAGATGGGACTCCTGTTTGGCCTTGTGGCGATGGGCGTGCTGTTGTCCTTTCGCATCCTGGATTTTCCGGATCTTACAGTTGATGGGAGCTATCCGTTGGGCGCAGGGGTGTGTGCTGTCCTCATTGTTTCTGGTTATAATCCTTGGGTGGCGACCCTTGTAGCGGTTGGTGCGGGCATGATCGCTGGTTTTATCACAGCTTGGATGAGTGTCCGGTGGAACGTTCTTCACCTTCTCGCGAGTATTCTCACGCTCACAGCCCTCTACTCCATTAACTTACGCATTATGGGTAAGCCTAACATTGCCCTTTTAGGGGAAAGCACCGTATTTTCGCCCATTGAGGCTCTGCCTTATTCTCACCTGTATGTCATGACACCTGCAATTCTTGTGCTTGTGGGAATTGTGCTGTTTGTGCTGAAAGGATTTCTTGGATCCCAGCAGGGGCTTGCTATGCGGGCAACTGGGGCGAACCTGCGTATGGCGGAAGCTCAAGGAATTTCTGTAAAGACCCAAACGCTCTTGGGACTCTCCATCAGCAATGGACTGGTGGCTCTCGCAGGCGCCCTTTTTGCGCAAAGTCAAGGATTTGCTGATGTGACGATGGGGACCGGGACAATTATTGTGGGGCTTGCGTCTGTGATCGTGGGAGAGGCTATTTTTAATCCCAGAATCATTTGTACGGCGTTGATCTCTTGCGTTATTGGATCCATCTTTTACCATCTTGTGATGGCGATGGCGATGAATGCAGGGTGCTTAGGCCTGCAAGCGTCCGACCTTAAGTTGATCTCTGCGGTCCTGGTGGGTATTGCGATGATGGTCCCTGCTTTGAGAACAAAAGTCCTTGATTTTAAAGCCGCGAGGAGCTGCTCATGATTCGCCTGGATAATTTGCATGTGACCTTTAACCGGGGGTCTGCCATGGAGCGGAAAGCTCTTCAAGGGGTAACGGTGAATATCACAGAGGGGGAGTTTGTCTGTGTCATTGGGGGCAATGGGGCGGGGAAATCAACCCTCCTCAATGCCCTGTGTGGGGATGTACCGCTCGAAAAAGGGCGGATCTTTATTGATGACAAAGACATGACACCTCTTGCGTCGTGGCAGCGCGCAGCGCAAGTGGCACGTGTTTTCCAGGATCCAATGGCAGGAACCTGCGCAAATCTCACCATTGAAGAAAATATGGCTTTGGCCCGGCAACGGGGTAAGACACGAACGCTTTCACCTGCCATTACCAATGAATGCCGAGAGATCTTCCGCGAGCAACTCAAGCGCTTGAATTTGGGGCTTGAAACCCGGCTTAAGTCCCCCATTGGGCTGCTTTCTGGGGGACAACGTCAGGCGGTGAGTCTCCTCATGGCCGCCTTAAGTCCCATGAAGATTTTGGCCTTGGATGAGCACACGGCAGCCCTTGATCCGAAAACAGCGGCTTTTATCGTTAACTTGACGCGTGAAATCGTTGAAGACCATCACCTCACCGTCCTGATGGTGACCCACAGTATGCAGCAAGCGCTGGATCTGGGATCGCGTATCCTCATGTTGCAAGAAGGACGGGTGGTTGCGGATATTGCCGGGGACCAGAAAAAGGGTCTTAAAGTGAGTGATCTCCTGGATCTCTTCCATCAAGCCAGTGGGATGGATGTGGATGATGACAGTTTGTTGTTGAATTGATATGACTTACGTGGTCACGGAAGCTTGCATCAAGTGCAAATACACGGATTGTGTGGAGGTATGTCCTGTCGATTGCTTCTATGAGGGCGAGAACATGTTGGTGATCAATCCGGAAGAATGCATTGATTGCGGTGTCTGCCAGCCGGAATGCCCCATTGATGCCATTAGCCCGGACACACTTCCGGGGATGGAAAAGTGGGTGGAGATGAACGCGCAGTATGCCAAAGTCTGGCCTAACCTCAACTATCGGAAAGACGCTCCCGCGGACGCGGCTGCCTGGGAGACAGTACCCAACAAGTATCCAGCGCATTTTAGTCCTGAAAAGGGATAAAACTTGACTTTTTATTTGTTGAGTACTATATGATGTGTCGTTAATACCTAATTGTACGTACTATTTTTTCGGTCGGAGGTTTTTTTATGAATAAAGTTTTTGGGGCTTGCTCTGACAAGCATCCTTACGACACCTGCTTTTTGTGCGTCCGCTCATGAAGTCATAGACTATGGGCCTGTAAAGGCTGTTATTGCAAAGCGATTAGAACATATAACCCCCGCCCTTGAGCCTACAAATTACGATACTCTCTTGAGAGGCCATCTATTGGCGGAAAAAATGATACTTAAGTATAGCACGTTTATTGATGAGGCTGCCCTGCTTCCAGCAGAAAAAGCAAATGCTCGTCTTATTGAACTGAAGCCAGAGCTAGACAAAGATCGGGAGGCTCTCTATTACGATCATAGGTACAGGTTAGGTGGGTCTTAAATTATCCCTATCCCAAGTTACAGGACAATCTTGCCGTGATGACTGCGGTTCACACATTTATTCATTCGATTCCTGCCCCCGCGGCAGCGGCTTCTGTAGAAGAAAAAGCTGAATAAATCTAAGCACGCCTTCAAGGCTCTCTTCTTTTAATTTTATGTGAAAGAAGGGGGCCTTTTTTTGAACAGAAAGATGGGTTTTTCTCTTCGTTCTCTTCCTTATTTTTTCTTATGAAAGATATATACTCGTTTCACTTGAAGCCCTCTCTCGGAACAGAAAAATACGTTGCTTATTTGTGACACATTTCATAAAAATTTATCGTATTCCTATTTTTTTTCATCCTTCGCTCTCTCACTTGTTAATAAAAATAGGAATCTCAATCCTTAAGACGAATTAAGCGCATCATGAAGAAAATTTCTCTCCTCACCCTTGCTCTCTCAATGACCCTTGCAGCGCCTGTCTTGGCAGCAACAGAAACATCGATGGCAGCAGCACAAGCACGCGTAAGAGCAGCAGAAGAAGCACTCGCAGAAGCACGCGCAGCTGTCGAAATGCTCGCAGCAGGAAAAGTGGATCTTTCAGTTGCTGTCCCTTCAGTTACTGTCCCTTCAGTTACTGTCCCTTCAGTTGCTGTCCCTTCAGTTACTGTCTCTTCAGTTACTGTCCCTTCAGTTACTGTCCCTTCAGTTACTGTCCCTTCAGTTACTGTCCCTTCAGTTACTGTCCCTTCAGTTACTGTCCCTTCAGTTGCCCCCCCTCCAGCTGACATCACGCCTTGTCCTTGTCCTCAAGCGTTTGCAGGGTTTACTTTGGGAGGCACGATCGGCTATGGGGGGGGATCAGCACAAAGCAGCGTCAGCCATACAATTACCAGTGCAGGGTCTTCCGGCTCCGCGAATGACCCCGGATTTAGAGGATTCTCAGGCTTGGATGGGGGAATCATTACGGGGTATTTGCAGCGTATGGACAATTGGGGGGCAGGTGTCGATTTCTTGGCAAACTGGATGTCCTGTGGTTCAACTGTGACCTCCTCCAATGCTCAGGTGATAGGGGGAGCAGGAACGGGAGCACAGAATGTGTCTAGAAAAGTCAATCTCAACAGTAGCTTGCAGGTGCGCGGTGTTTTGTCTTATGTCATTTCCAATCTCGTTATGCCGAAGATTATGTTGGGATGGGATAATTCTCAATATTCCTTAAACTTCCAGTCTATTGAACAGGCCTCAGGGGCGGTCCCTAACCTCTCGCCGTTCGTTTCTTTGACACCCGCAAAACGCCTCAATGGATTCTTGTGGGGGGCGGGCGTTGACTTTCTTGTTGCGCAAAATGTTGTCTTTGGACTTGAATACACAGGTGTTCAGTCTGGAAAAATGACATTTTCGGCCCCCTTTAATTCGGGAGTTGGACCGGAGACAGGGACCGCAACGGGATCCTTTAAACCCCAGTATAATAGCTTTAAGGGAACCCTGAAGTACGTCTTTTAGCCTTAGAAGGTATCAGATAGCCGCAGGCGTGGTGCGGGAAGGGTTCGACCGAGCAGGTGATGTTCCAAGAAAAAGCCTGTGAGGATCAAGGCCTCACGCACCTCTTGCGGAGAAGGGGGGTTGTCCGTGCGCAAAAAAGAGGGGAGGGGAAGCAAACGCCCCTCATAGGGTTTGGCCACCTCTGCACACACGGCGCGGCCTGTTTTGGGGGAGACGGCGACGAGATCTTTTGTGACGCCGGTGACGGCACACTGCTGCAGATCCAACCCATACCCCAGTTCTTCTAACAAGGTGAGCTCAAATAAGAGATAGGCCTGCATCCAGTGAAGTGAGGGGAGGGCTTTGCAGAAATTTTCAAAGTGCTCATAAAGCCGGGAATAGGCGTGTCTCTCCGGAAGGGCCTTGTGACACAAGGCTGCGGCACTTAAAAACGCCATTAGAGGGCCGGGGGCATCGAGAATCGGGGTTGTGTAAGAGCTCAAGGGCTCCAAGGTCCAGGATCCCATCTGGGCCTCAAGGCGAGCATGCCAACGGGCGTCGACCTTCGCGCCACACTGGAGCCAGGGCTTTGTTTTCGCGCTTGTGCGCACGACACCCATCCACCGTCCCTGGGTGGGTGTGAAGAGGCTGAGGATCGACTTATTTTCTCCTAAGGCGTGGGTGTGAAGGATGATACCCTCATCTTTCCACTCCATTTAAAAATCCAGGCCTACGCTGGCGTAAAGGCGAGGGTCATCATGCCACCCGGACTTGACTTTCACATGGAGGAAAAGATGAACGGGTTGTTCCACCACTTGCGTCAATTGTTTGCGAGCAGCGGCCCCGATGGCTTTGATTTGCCGCCCCCCTTCGCCCAACACAATGGATCGTTGGCTATCGCGTTGCACAAAGATGGTTTGGGTGATTTTCACGCTTCCATTCTTAAAGTTCTCCCACCCTTCTGTCTCGACCCAAATCGCATAGGGGAGTTCCTGGTGGAGGCGGTGAAAAATTTCTTCTCGAGTGATTTCCGCGGCCAGCAAGCGTAAGGGGAGGTCGCTCAGCTGGTCTTCAGGAAACAGCCAAGGCCCTTCCGGGAGCTTATCTTTCCAAAAGTGTTTGATTGCCTCAATACCATCTCCTTTCAGGGCGGAGATCATGAAGATTTGGTCGATGAAGGGACCGGAAAAGCGGGCGGCCAAGGCCAGGAGCTCCTCGCGCGGGAGGAGGTCAATCTTATTGAGGGCCAGCACAGCGTGTTTTTCATACTTTACCAAGCGCTCCAGGATCGCGTCGGTTTCGTCAAAATTTTTACGGGTGCAATCAATCATGACCATCAAGCCATCCGCATCGCTGAGGCTGCCCCATGCATTGCGTACCATGGATTTTTCTAAGCGCCCCTTAGGGGTGGTAAAGATGCCGGGAGTGTCGATGAGGACAAGCTGGGTTTCACCCTCTAACACAACGCCTAAGATCCGGTGGCGGGTGGTTTGGACTTTGGGGGAGACGATGGTGACCTTGCTTCCCACAAGGGCATTGACGAGGGTCGACTTGCCCGCATTAGGGGCGCCTAAGACAGCGATAAAACCACAGCGACTCATGTGAGTTGATCCAACATGTGCTGGGCTGCATCTTTTTCCGCAAGCTGTTTGGAGGATCCTTCGCCTTGGGTTGTGGCATACCCCGCTACCTCGACGGTTACAACAAAGTGAGGGGCATGGGCGGGGCCTTGCGCATTGAGGACCGTATAGGTGGGATGGGGGTGTCCTTTGGCTTGGATCCATTCTTGCAGAATAGACTTTGGATCGCGCGGTGGGGTTTGAGACTTATGGATAAGGTGTTCCCACTGGGTATGCACAAAGGCACGGGCCACCTCGAGTCCTCCATCGAGATAGAGGGCCCCGATCAAGGCCTCACATCCATCGGCAAGCAGGGTGTCCAAGCGCTTTTGTTGTGCGGAACTGCGCTCCCGTTTGAGGGTCATGGCTTGGTCAAGGGTGAGGGCTGTCGCAATCTCAATGAGGGTTTCTTTGCACACAAGAGCCGCGAGGCGTTTGGCCATATCCCCCTCTTTTTCCTGGGGAAATTCTTCAAAAAGCCAGTGGGCAATGACCAGTCCTAAGACACGATCTCCTAAGAATTCGAGCCGTTCAAAGGGGATGCCTTTCCCTGAAGGTAAGGCGCTGGGGTGGGTGAGGGCTTGGGTGAGGAGATGGGGTGTTTTAAAGACATACCCCAATCTCTTCATCAGAGGGTTCATTAATGAATCGCTTTCCCGATGCGGTTATAATTGGCGCTGAAAGGCCACTTCCAGAGCTCCCATAAGGCAATGTGACCGCCGGTTGAGAAGAAAATAAAGCTGGCTCGGCCGACCAAATTTTCGTAAGGCACAAAAGCAACGATCCCTTGGGCGCGGCTGTCGTTGGAGCCATCCCGGTTATCCCCCACCATGAAATAGTGACCTTCAGGAACGGTATAAACGGGCGTGTTGTCGTATTTTCCTTCCCCAAAAGGGTCCTGCTTAATGATCAGATGCTCGAGTCCATTGGGGAGAGTCTCGATGTACTGAGCGGCCCGCAATTCCGTTTTATCGTCATTCACCACGACACATTCGCCATCAGGTTTGACAGGACATTGGACATCGTTGATATAAAGCAACCCGTCCTTCATTTGGACGCGATCGCCGGGGAGGCCTACAGCACGCTTGATGAAATCTGTATCCGGATCCATGACAGGCCGGAAGACCACAACCTCACCCAGTTTAGGCTCTGCCCCCAAGATCCTTCCGGAAAAATAAGGGATCGTTCCGCCAAAAGGAATGGAATAGCGGCTAAATCCATAGGCAGGTTTATACACGAAAAGATTATCCCCGATGAGAAGGGAGGGAATCATGGAGCCTGAAGGAATATGAAAGGGTTGAAGCCAGAGGGTGCGAATCGTTAGAGCCAAAATCAAAGCATACAAAAGCGCTTTGACGTCTTCCCAGTGGGACTTGTTGTTTTTATGATCGTGGGGTGTCATGGGTGTTTTCCTCATTGGCTGCATGTATGGGCGAGAGCATAAGCCTTTCCCACAAAAAATAAAAGAGGAAACACACAAAACTGAGGTGTGGGAAGGTAGTATACCCTTCATCTTTCCTTAATAAAGGTGTGATATAACAATTGTGAAACAAAAATTAAGGAAGACTCACATGAAAAAGGAAAATTTAAATCTGACGCTTATTACGGCTTTTAGTCTTTTG
>JABDEE010000021.1 GCA_013287205.1 Alphaproteobacteria bacterium | reverse complement strand
TTTTGGGCATCTTCCTCGTCATTTTAGCGGTCGCGATGATGATTCCGGCCCTCATGGACCTTCTCTACGGCGATCCCACCTGGATTTATTTTGGGGAAGCAACGGGCATCACGGGGTTTGTGGGAGTTTTACTCATCCTCTCCTTCAAGCCTGAGACCACGCCCACCCTTGAAGTGCGCGAAACATTCATCCTCACGGTCTCAAGCTGGATCACCATTTCCGCCTTCGCGTCCCTTCCCTTTATCCTCTCCAGCGCCGCCCCCACCCTGACCGATGCTTTTTTTGAAGCCGTCTCAGGGCTGACAACAACAGGGGCCACGGTTTTCAAAGACCTAGGCTACGCCCCCCCCGGCATTTTGCTATGGCGTGCCCTCCTCCAGTGGCTCGGCGGGATTGGCATCGTGCTTATGGCCATGACCATTCTCCCGGCCCTCAAAATCGGAGGAATGCAGCTTTTCAGAAGTGAATTTTCCGATCGCTCTGAGAAGTACCTCCCACGCGTCTCCCAAATTGCATCGGCAATTTTATTCACCTATTTTCTCATCTCGACCCTGTGTGGGATCGCCTACTGGCTAGCGGGAATGGCCCCTTTTGATGCCATCTGCATGATGATGTCAACCGTCTCCACAGCAGGGTTCGCCACCTCAGACCTCTCCATGGCCGCGTTTAATAGCCCCTGGATCGAAGCCATCGCCATTCTTTTCATGACCTTAGGGAGCATTACTCTCCTCCTCTGCACACGCTTCCTCCAAGGCGACACAAACGTCCTATGGAAGGACCCCCAGGTGCGCGTCTATCTTGGCTTACTGATAGGTGCGTCAGCCTGCCTCACAGGGTGGCTCTGGATCACCCAAAATTACGATTCCCTCACAGCCCTCCGCCAGGGAACTTTTGCCGCCGTTTCCATTGCCTCCACAACCGGATTCACAACTGTTGATTTCAGAGCATGGGGCGGGTTTTCCCTCGTGTTCCTTTTTCTCCTCATGTTTATTGGAGGATGCACAGGGTCAACCGCGGGAGGGATCAAAATATTTCGCTTCCAAATTCTCTTTAAAGCCGCCCAAATGCAGCTCCGCCAGCTGCGTCGCCCCCACGGCATCTTCATTCCCCTTTACAACACCCAGCGCCTAAAAGAATCAGAATTTATGTCTGTTCTCGCCTTCTTTGCCATGTATATCTTTTGCTACGCCGCCCTCGCCTTAAGCCTTGCCCTCTGCGGCATTGATATTGTCTCAAGCCTTTCAGGAAGTGCCACCATTCTCGGGAATGTGGGCCCAGGCCTGGGCAATCAAATCGGCCCCCATTGTGGCTATGGAGAGCTTCCAGATCCTGCAAAATGGATTATCATGGTGGGGATGCTTGTGGGACGCTTGGAATTGCTCACAATTCTGATTCTTTTCACGCCGAGTTTCTGGAAAACATAACAGGAATCAGGAAAGAAATCCTGTATCCTGATTTCTGTTTCCTGCAATTGGTGCGCCCGAAGGGATTCGAACCCCTGGCCTTTGCCTCCGGAGGGCAACGCTCTATCCAGCTGAGCTACGGGCGCCCAGTGGATTATTTTCTATCAGGGTTCAGAGGAGAAGTCACGGGAATTCGGTATAGCGGTATAGCGGTATAGCGGTATAGCAAAAAGCAAAAGAAAATCAACGCGTCAAAACAAATTTAGTATTGACATCTATTTTTACAGTCTACCCCCTCCTGCTACACTGCTACACTGCTACACTGCTACACTGCTACACTGCTACACTGCTACACTGCTACACTGCTACACTGCTACACTGCCCCTTACAGTTCCACCTCATCCTCATCTTCAAAAAGATGAATGGGACTCAGAGGCATCACCGTTGAAATCGCGTGCTTATACACAAGCTGAGAGTGCGCATCACGGCACAAAAGCATAGAGAAATTATCAAACCAGGTCACGGTCCCTTGAAGCTTCACACCATTCACCAAAAAAAGAGTGACGGGAGATTTGTTCTTACGAAGCTGGTTTAAAAAAATATCTTGTAAATTATTTTGTTTTTCCAGTGTAGACATGGGTTTTCCCCTTTCTTTTTATATATTATTGCAGAGGCGACAAGGGACACAAAAAATATCTTGGGCCCTATAACTCCCATGCGTCATTTTTCATTTATAACAGAGAGGGGGTTAAAATTTCGTTAGCGCCCCCAGGATAAATACGCTTTTCCTTTCCTCCACCTTGTCATCCTCGGTTCTAAGAAATTCTAATGTTTTCCAAGGAAAACAAAGAGTTTCTAAGGCCGAGGATGACAAACAGAGGAAAATTAAGGGCGATAAGATAAAAGGCACGACTCTTCTATAAGTAAGAAATAAGCTCCGCAAGCTCGAAACAGTCTGCCACATGGATTACATTCGGCTCTTGAGAAGCCACCCCATGCCCCACCACAACAGGAATACACCCGCTGGCACGCGCACATTGCACATCCACAAGGGAATCCCCCACGAACCAGACATCATGGCCAGGAACAATCAGGCTCTCATGCAAAGCAGCCGCCACAGGATGATGAGACGGTTTATCGGCTGCTGCGTCCCGCGATCCAATCACACGATGAAAATGCGGACCCCAGCCAAGATGTTCAATTTCCCGGCGCAAAACATCCCCGTCCTTATTACTGACAACGCCGACATAAACATTTCGCCGGCGCAGCTCTTTCAAAAGAGGCTCAACCCCTTCAAAAGCAATCATTTCTTCCAGGTGCAACCGCCGTACAGCCTCATAAAACAACTTCTCCCCGCCCTCAGCGTGGACCTCTCCAAAAAGCGTTGGCGCTGCATCCCGAATCGACAGATGGGGATTTTTCCAGAACTCTTCAATCGTCAATGCCCGACGACCAATTCCTTCAAGAGCCGCATTGAGAGCCTCATAGGTCACCCGCCATGTATCAACCAGTGTATTATCCCAATCAACAAGAACAGCCTTTGGGAGGCTCTTCGGATAAAGCTCAGGGATTACCGATAAGGGATGGCGTGATTCTGGAATCATGAGCGAGCAACCAAATAGTCAGCCACACTTTCTGAAGTTGTCTCAATAGCCTTTCCGCCCTTCTGCCAATTGGCAGGACAAACTTCACCATATTGTTCTGTATGTTGAAGCGCTTGCAGCATACGCAACGCCTCATCCACACTCCGCCCGAGGGGCAGATCATTGACCACCTGATGGCGAACAATCCCTTTTTGATCAATGAGGAAAAGCCCCCGATAAGCAATCCCATCTGGGTTCAACACATCATAACGGGTGGCGATATGCCCGCCTAAGTCGGAAACCAGACCATACTGCACCCCTTGAATGCCGCCCTTTTCCTTAGGGGTTGCAAGCCACGCTAAATGAGAGAAATGACTGTCAACGCTACACCCAAGAACAACACAGTTGTTTTGCGTGAAATCTGCTAGCCGTTCCTGAAAAGCATGCAGTTCGGTGGGGCACACAAACGTAAAATCGAGAGGATAAAAAAAGAAGACAACATATTTTCCACGATATTCAGAAAGATCAATATCTTTTACTTCATTTTTAAAAACGCACTTCGCTTTAAAATGAGGTGCTTCTTTTCCGACAAGAACGCTCATCGTCTATTTCTCCAGTAATTTACTCTACGCTTCACCCTAAAACAGTTTTTCTGAGAAGTCAAACACCCCGCATGGCCCTATCGAGACAGACCTCCAAAAAGCAACCCAAAAAATACTTACACAGTAAAAACAGCTATTAATTACTTTAATTAATAAAATATTAATAATTACAGTAGTATTATAAGTCCATATTACTACATTAAATTGAGGCAATCATGAAGGTTCTTACACGCGCACTTATGCTTACAAGTTGTTTGGTCAGCACACACATTGCCTATGCTACTTTTCCAGAAGATGAGGTGGGAAGACGTTACATCCCCGCGCGGGCCGTTATAAACCAATGGGAGAAAAGAGAAGACGCAGCAAAAACCAACTCCCTATTGGGTCGCTTAAAAAACGACATCGACTCCCTATTAACGGGCGGCCAACCTTTCCAAACCATCACGACGACATTAAGAAAAACCCTTGAGGACGTCGAAAATGGTCTGCACCGTGCCGCAAGACGTCAGGAAGAAAAGGACATCCGTGCCGCAAGACGCCAAGCTCTCCTCCTTCGTAATCAAGAAAAAGAACAAGAAGAGAAGGAACACCGTGCCGCAAGACGTCAGGAAGAAAAGGACATCCATGCCGCAAAACGCCAAGCTCTCCTCCTTCGCAACCAAGAAAAACAACAAGAAGAAAAAGAGAACCGTGCCCCAAAACGTCAAGCATTCATCCTGCGTACTCAAGAAAGACGCCAAGAAGAGAGAGAGCATCGTAACAATAGTCTTCCCCTCTCCATGAAAACACCCTCTCCCGCTTGGAAGACAGAAGCCAGAAAAAAAGTTGCTCTCGTCTCTGCCGCTAAACAAGAAAGAAAAGAAAAAGAGGAAATTCCTACGCCGGCTTTTCCGAAACCAACCCTTGAAGACGGCCACGCACTGAGAGAAAATACCCCTCCCAAACCCCCAGCTCCTTCTGTAGAGGTCATGGGACAGACAGAAATACCTTTTACGCCGCCTTCTATTCCGACAGTGGCTGCGAAGGCAAGCGTAGATTCTCACGCAGAACCAAGCAGATTAAGAGAGACCCCAGCAGCCTCTCCTACACCCACCCCAGTCGTCTTTCCTACACCCCTCCGATTTTCACCTTTGAATATTGGTGTTCCCTTCTCAGTATTTTCTTTTGCAAATCCCCTCACTTTCTTACAAACAAACCTTACAGGTGAAAGGACGGCAACACCTTCTCCTCATAACCTTGCTCAGTCAATTCTTCAACCTGGCGCCTACCCTTCTGTTTTGCCAGGAGAAAGAACGCCTTTAGGCAGATCGCGCCAAACTTCAGCTTCTGCAAGCAGCCCTCAGCCTGGAAGTAGCGACCTTGACACGCACGAAGAGGAACAAGAAGGATGGGTGGGCGTACACCTGCCACTCCCCATCGTTCCCTCAAGCGCCTCGAGCCAGGAGGGTTCTACAAGCAACCCTCATTCTGGAAAGAGCGCCCTTGAGACGAACGAAGAGGAGCAAGAAGGGTGGGTGGATGGTTCTTTACTTCTCCAATCCCCTCCTGCAGGAGCCCTGAGCAAAGGCGGACCAGCAGCTTCTGCAAGCAGCTCTCTTGCTGGAAATAGTGCCCTTGAAACGAACGAAGATGCACAAGAAACACAGGAAACCACTCCTGTCCCACACCCCACTTCTTCTCCTGTCCAAACCACTTCTTCAGGAGCTCCAGTACCATTCGCTTCTTCAAGCAGCTCTCTTGCTGGAAATAGTGCCCTTGAAACGAACGAAGATGCACAAGAAACACAGGAAACCAGTCCTGTCCCACAACCCCCTTCTTCTCCTGTCCAAACCACTTCTTCAGGAGCTCCAGTACCATTCGCTTCTTCAAGCGGCCCTCATGCTGTAAATAGCGCCCTTGACGTGCACGAAGAGGCACATGAGGAGTGGGAACTCATTCCTTCGCCACAGTCTTCAGATGGCAGACCTCATACTAGCGCAGATGGTAAGCCGCATACTGTCGCACCGCTCCTCTCAAGTGTCGGTGAGGCCGTCTCTTCATCAGCTTCTGCGCCTTCTGATGATATTCCCCCACCCTTAGAAAACGTTCCCTCTTCGGAAAGTGTCCCCCTAGAGCAGCCAAGTGTCAGGAGCACACCCCCTTTACCGGAAGATGAGATCCTTTCAAGCGAAGAGGATGCCGCACTCGACGCACTCGTCGTAGATCTCTCAGATGATGAGATGGGAAATGGAGGAAGAAGCCCTGTCGCAACGAGTCCTGTCGTTACCCCTGTATCAGGAAGTGGCTTACAAGGAGCTGGCGGAAACCCGCAAACGGTGTTGTCTTCTCTCTCTGACACGGACGATGATGATTTTACCCCAACGGACTCTCCGCGTCCTATTGATTCTGGAGAAAGTATTGCAAATTTTCCAGCGGTCAATGAATCTGCAGCAGCAGTCCCATCAGCATCAGCAGCAGCCGCCCCGTCGCTTTCTGCATCCGCACAAGAGAGCTTGGCCACTGAATTTGAGGCCAATCTAGGGCGTCTTCTCACCCAGGAATCCCACGCAACAGATGAAGAAACCGAAGCGCTTTTTACTTTTTTAGAAAGTGCCTTAGAAAGGGGTTTTCAAGTTTCCGATCTGAGATTCCCGCAGAGAGGACCGGTCAATAACCCTGAATCGGCTCATGATCAAATAAATAAATTTAAAATGTACGTAGAACATTTTAAACGCAATAAAGAAATAAGACCAATGGCTTTAACATATTTGAGGATGTATATATCAGCCATGTACAGGGAGAATCACAAGGCTGATACTCCCCCTCTCATGTCCTCCTCAATCAGCGCTGCTGCAGCACCAGAAGAGTCCCCTTCACCAGCGACGGTAGGGAAAGGAATCCCTCCTGCCGCCTCTGCCCCCCTCCCGTCTTTAGAGGAGGAAGACTATTTGCTCAGGGCTACCCCTCTCATACCCTCCTCAATCAGCGCTGCTGCAGCACCAGAAGAGTCCCCTTCACCAGCGACGGTAGGGAAAGGAATCCCTCCTGCCGCCTCTGCCCCACTCCCGTCTTTAGAGGAGGAAGACTCTTTCATCAATTTTACGGACCTTCTCAGTCGTCTTTTCACCTCTCAAAACGAAATACAAATTAACGATATGGTGCATTTTATAGATGATCTTAGAGATTCTGCGGGCCTCGAAGTTTCTTTGGACTTAGAACCCTTGTCGAACTCTTCTGATCTGAGGTTGCCTCAGTGCGCCGCACACAAAGCCAGCAGTTTTGAATCGAAGTGTACAAATTGTATAGCAATTAGTGAATTTAAAAGACGCTTAAAGAATAATAGTCCCGACGACAAGGCCATATTCGCAATGACAATATGGAAATTGCGAGAAGAGATACGCACCAGAAAGGTGCTCTGGGAGCCAAACGCTGAGCAGCGCTCCCTTGCCAATCAAGACCTTAGGGATCGTCTGACATCTTCCTTACCCGAAACTGCACTTAAGACACATCATGCCCCCGCAGTCACCGCTAGCGCTAGCGCTAGCGCTAGCGCGAGTACAAGTGCGAGTACAAGTGCGTCTGCAAGCCCTGCCGCATCAACCAGGAGAGCACCTGACTTTAAATCAAGTCTCCTCACCCTGCTCTCGCCAGCAACAAAGGAACCAAACGAGACAGACGTAGAAAGGCTCCTCGCTTCTTTGCAAGGTCAAGGGGCTAATATGGATTTTCTTGAATGTGTCACACACAGGAACAAACATTTCGTGAACTGTGACTCATGCAGTCCGCTTCAGAAACTTAAAGACTCCATCCATAAAAAGAGCGTTCCGGACATTTTAGCATCTGCGCAATTACTCCGACATCCGAGAGGCGGTCAAGTCGTTACTGAGTCAGTGACTTCCCTCCCCCGTTCCCCCTCCACAGTGGTAAGAAATGGCACAGGCGGGATGATGAGCCCTAGCGTGTGGCAATCATTCACTAGGAGTATATCTAAGGCGAGAGATGTGGCTTCTCGTATGATAAATTCATAATAAGATTTCTCCTCCCCTCTGCAGCTCGGGATTTTTTCCTGAGCTGCAACTTTTTTTAAGCGTGACGAGACGCTCCCCTTCCCCTAAACTATCCCCATGCGCCCAACCATTCTCTTTCCGCTCTATGCCCCCCTTGAAACCCTGAAAGGGGTCGGTCCCGCCTTGCAAAAAACCCTCAAACGGTTGAAGCTAGAGCGGGTCATTGATCTCCTATGGCATTTACCCACGGGCATATCCCACTTCCCCCTCAAAACCTCTTTAAAAGAATGCCGGGTGGGACAACCCATCGCCGCGGTGGCCACCATCATGGACTATGAGTCCGCAAGTTTCAAAAGATCTTCTGGCCCTTTCCGGGTCATTTGTGATGTGGATGATGCCCCCCTCCTCCTCACCTTCTTCAAAGCGTCTCCCCAAAGTCTTGAGACCCGCCTCCCCCGCGGTCAAAAGCGTCTCGTGTGCGGCACATTAGACAAGTACAACGGCACCTGGCAGATTACCCATCCAGAGCAGATTGCGCCTGCAGAAGTGGCAGCCTATTGGAAGGAAAAAACGCCCACCTACCCCCTCACAGCCGGCCTCTTCCAATCTCAAATCCAGCGGTTTACCAAAGAAGCGCTCCAGCGCCTTCCCGCCCTTCCAGAATGGATCCCTGAAGGATACAGAAACAACTGGGAACCCTGGCACATCGCCCTGAAACACGTGCATGACCCTCAACAAGAGAAAGATCTCGATCCCACCCATCCCTATCGCCAGCGCTTGGCCTTTGACGAGCTCTTTGCCAGTCAGTTAGCCCTTGGCGTCATGCGCTCTCTCAGGCCTCCAGGGCGATCCTTGAAAGCTTCCGGAATTCTCAAAGAACAGGGTCTTAAGGCCTTCGGACATCCCCTCACCCCCGGCCAAACCCAAGCCTTGGAAGAGATTGAAGCGGATTTGACCGCCCCGACGCGAATGGTCCGCCTCCTCCAAGGGGATGTGGGATCGGGGAAAACCCTTGTGGCCTTTTTGAGCCTACTCCATGCCATTGAAGCTGGAACCCAAGTGGCGCTCCTCGCCCCCACAGAAATCCTCGCCAACCAACATGCCCTTACCCTCATCCCTCTCGCAAAGGCCCTGGGCCTTGAGGTGGCCCTCCTCACCAGCCGCCAAAAGAATAAACCAGAGATTTATGAAGGCTTAAAGCAGGGTACAATCTCCTTGGTGATTGGGACCCATGCCTTGATTCAAGAGGCGGTTCAGTTCAAAAATCTTGGATTTGTAGTGATTGATGAGCAGCACCGCTTTGGCGTCGAACAACGCCTCCAGCTCACAGGCAAAGGTCAGGATGTGGATGTCCTCGTCATGACCGCAACCCCCATCCCCCGCACCCTGTGCCTCACCTCTTACGGGGATGTGGAGGTGTCACGCATTTTGGATAAACCACAGGGGCGCAAACCTGTCCAAACCCACGTCATGCCCCTCACCCGGCTAGGCGAAATCTGTGAACGATTAACCACATTGCTGGCCCAAAACCAAAAAATCTACTGGGTCTGCCCCCTGATTGAAGAATCAGAAACCTTAGATCTTTCCGCCGCCACCGACCGCTACACTCACCTCAAAGCCTTGTTTGGAGAAGAGACTGTAGGACTTGTGCATGGTCGCCAAAAAGGAGAAGAAAAAGAAGCGGTCATGGCCGCCTTCAAAGACGGGCCGTGCAGAATCCTCGTGGCCACAACGGTGATTGAGGTCGGCATTGATGTGCGCGATGCTAACTATATCATCATCGAACATGCGGAACGTCTCGGTTTGTCCCAACTCCACCAGCTTCGCGGACGGGTGGGACGCGGCAGTGAGGACGGCCATTGCCTCCTGCTTTACGGTTACCCTCTATCCGCCATCGCCAAACAGCGCTTAAGTGTGATGAAGGAATCTCAAGACGGCTTTTACATCGCCGAACAAGACCTAAGTTTGCGCGGTGGAGGCGATGTGCTAGGGACAAAGCAAAGTGGCCTCCCCTCCTATCGCCTTGCCGATCCTCTCATCACCCCTGGCCTTCTGGAGGAGGCCCACCAAGCCGCCCGCACTTTATTGAGCGCCGACCCCCTTCTCACCTCCCCTCAAGGCCAAGCAGCTCGTATCCTGCTCCATTTGTTTGGGCAGGACCGCGTGTTGCATACACTGAGGTCGGGGTAATGACAAATCGAGGGTAGTGCAGTACTTTTCCAGAAAGCTCTTATATTGCAACCCTTTATGCTTCTTATCTTTTTACACCGATGAATTTCTCAAACTGTTCCCATGTTATGGTAAGCAGGACCGTTCCTGCGTCAATTCATCTCTGCATGATAGATGCGTGTACATTGTCGATGGAAGGCCTTGAAGCTGCAGCAGCTGCTTCGGCTTCTATTTCTCTACTAACAGCTATACCTCTGGCCCATTTTATACGCTCTTCTGCCACTACCGTTGGCTCTCCCACCCTGAGGGCTTTGGAATACGCAGCTCTTTCTTCTTTGCTCGCTTTGTCAACTGCATCTCTTGCCATTCTCAATGCGGCCTCAGCATCTTGTTCTTCTTGCTGTGCTTTTGCAGATGCATCTGCATCTGCATCTGCATCTCCTAATCGGTTTATTCTTATTGTTTCACTTCTTTTGTACTCAGCAAGTTTCCATGATTCTTCTTCAACAGCTTCCGCGCCTGCAAGCGCTGTCCGAGCTCGTGCCAGTCTTTCTCCTGCTGCAACTCTTTTTTTGCCAATACTTCTTCTCTTGCTTTGCCAGAAGCTTCCGCGCCTGCAAGCGCTGTCAGAACTCGTGCCAGTCTTTCTCCTGCTGCATTTGCCAATACTTCTTCTCTCGCTTTGCCATCTAAGCGTGCGTCTTCATCTGAACCTGTGTGCACGTGTACATGTGAAGGAGTGGCGGCGGCGGCTGCAGAAGTAACGAGGTCCTCCTTTGTAATCAGCTGAGAAGCCCAGAGAGAATCTGAAATACAAAGGAACAAACTGAGCGCAAGAACAGAAACAGAAGAAAAAAGTGGTGGCTGAATCATGATCCAAGTCCTTTGCAAAAAAATATAGACAAATAATTGAAACACAAAACACCAACAATGACAATAAAAATTCTTAGAAGGACATCACCTATCAACCGTTCAATCTAATGAGAAACCTCTGCAAAAGTGGTGTTCTCCTCCCGATTGTCATCCCCGCGAAGGCGGGGACCCAGACTTGATCGTTTTTCTTTCATAAAGAGTAAATATTAATTGTATATTATAAAATAAAAAGACTTAAAGTCTGGGTCCCCGCCTTCGCGGGGATGACAGCATAGGGAGTTTTGCAGAGGGTTCTAATGACTTAACAGAAACCAAGAGAACAGAAATCAGCTTTCCTGACTCCTGATCCCTGACCCCTGACTCCCGTATCCTGCCCCCTGTTACCTACTTCGCCTCGATAATCTTCCACGTCCCATCAGGCTGGCGACAGGCTGTGCCAAAAGCTTTTTCTGTCTTGCCACCAATCGTAATGGTCTGTTGGAATTCACGGCAATAACCTTGAGCGGTCTCATACGTCCGCAAAGGGGTGAAGTTGCCTCGGTGGCCGTTATCCGGGTTCACCCATTCGGAGGTCTTACCTGAAGGTGTCGACTCAAGGCAGGTCTGTGCCGTTTTTGCGGCAGCAGCTTTGTCTGCCTTATCCAATTGGCCCCCAATGTAACTCCCTGCAAGCGCTCCTAAGACACCGCCAACAGAGGCCGCAACAATGCGACCCGTTCCACCGCCAATCGTGGAGCCTGCCCAAGCACCTAAGGCGCCGCCGCCGATGGTGCCGATCGTTTGCTTCGGATTTTCGCACCCGCTCATCAAAGAGGTGGCAATGAGCAAAGAGGCAATGACTTTCGTTTTCATGAGAGGGTTCCTTTCAATTAATATTACCCATTCTATTACAGCATATTTTGAGGCCCATCAAGCGGTTAATCAAAGTGAAAGTCCAGAATACTCCCTGCCCGTTCCTCCGTACGCGAATTCATAATATTTTCCTTAAAAAGAGGATCATTGGCTTTATCCACTTTTGGAGGAGAGGTTGCGCAGCCACTTATACAAACCATGCCAACTAACGAGAAAGCGATAATTTTCGTTTGCATGATACAATCTCCTATGCTGAACATTATCATACCCTATTTTTAGACTTATCAAATCTCTTCATCAATGGAAAAATTCATGATACTCTGTCAAAAAAAAGGATTTCTTTATGCCCACGATCAATCCTGCCGACGCAAAGATGATCCAACGCGCGACCTATGCGTCTGTTTGTGTTGCGACGATTCTCCTGGGCATTAAATTCTTTGGCTGGTGGGTGACCCACTCCGTGAGTCTTCAAGCCTCCCTGATTGACTCCCTTCTGGATGCTCTTGCGTCCGTCATCAATATGGTGGCAGTCCATCATGCCCTTAAACCCGCCGACAAAGAACACCGGTTTGGCCACGGTAAAGCAGAATCTTTAGCAGCTCTGGGACAAGCCTTTTTTATTGCCGGCACGTCTCTATGGCTTCTCTTTGAAGCGCGGGAGCATTTTTTGATGCCTCATCCGATTGAGGCCTCTGGCACAGGACTTGCGGTCATGAGCATTGCCATGGTGATGGCGCTTATTCTGATCGCCTATCAAGGAGCTGTTGTCAAAAAAACAAACTCCGTGGCGATCGCGGCCGATCGCGTGCACTACCAATCTGATCTTCTCATTAACCTTGCCGTTATCATTTCCTTGTTAAGTGCGGAATTTTTCAACTTTGATATGATTGACCCGATTTGTGGATGCCTGATCGGCATTTACATCCTCTGGACGGCCTGGAAAATTACCCTCCATGCCTTTAACGTCCTGATGGACCGGGAGCTCGAAGATGGAGAACGGGAAAAAATCTTAAAAATCATCAAAGCCCATCCTGATGTTATCGGGGTGCGCGACTTGCGGACGCGGAGTTCAGGTCTGCAACAATTTGTGCAACTGCGCCTCTTGGTGGAACCGACCCATTCCCTTTCCACCGCCCACGAAATTGCTGAAGCTGTTGAGAAGGAGATTGTCCAGGCCTGCCCCGCAAGCCAAGTGATGATCCGCCTTATCCCCGTTCATCACGAGAAACATACGTCGGCCACTTGAAGATAATCGCCAAAACCGCTCCAATCCCAAGCAAATAACAATAATAAACATGGGGAATGATGCTTAAAGGGGAAACCCCTGCGAGGGAGCCAGCAAGCAACACCTGAGCCCCATAAGGCAGAAGGCCTTGGAACACACAGGAAAAGATCGTGACCAAC
This sequence comes from Alphaproteobacteria bacterium, assembly GCA_013287205.1. Lineage (GTDB taxonomy): Bacteria > Pseudomonadota > Alphaproteobacteria > UBA9655 > UBA9655 > UBA9655. The sequence continues at coordinate 4,250 of JABDEE010000021.1, read as the reverse complement.
GAGGCCGTGCGCGCAAAGGCAATCTTGTAGCGCTGGGAGAGTTCCAGGGTTGCCTCTCCCCCGAGGATAATCGCCACCACATTGTTGGCGGTACAGATATCACAGAAGCTCACAATAAAACTGATCGCTCCTTCCACAACACGCGACCCATGCGCTTTGGTGGCCCATTTCCGAATAAACCCATCTGTTTTTTCGATAAGATAGCGAATGCCGCCCCCTTCTTTTGCCAGTTCACTGAGGCCCCCAATCAAAAGGGACAAGATCAGGATTTCGCTCATTTCCTTATATCCCCCCAAAATATCTTTTGTAAAATGGAGAAAGGAATAATCCGGCGCCCAGACAAGGCCGACGATGCCACCCATCATGAGACCGAGGGACAAGACAACAAAAATATTAATACCGAGAAGAGCCAACACAAGAACAACGAAATAAGGCAACGTGAAGATCAGCGCAGGAGGGGCAGCTTCAGGGGGAATGTGTCCTTCTCCCTGCCCTGCCATGGCAAAAAGCACAAGCGTGAGGATCATAGGACCCATTGCAATCAAAGCGTTCAACTTGAACTTATCCTTCAAGGAACAGGGATGGACTTGGGTCGCAGCAATGGTTGTATCGGAAATCATCGAAAGGTTATCCCCAAACATCGCACCGCTGATGATAGCCCCTGCCATCAACGCAGGATCAATGCCTAAAGTCTTCCCAATGCCCAACGCAATGGGGGAAAGAGCCGCAATGGTTCCCATGGAAGTCCCAATGGCAGTGGAGAGAAAGGCGCCAATCAGAAACACACCCGGCAGGGTGGCTTCCTCCGGAATAAAATGAAGAGCCAGGTAGGTCGTTGCTTCCACCCCTCCAATTCCCTTAAGAACCTCAATATAGGCCCCCGCCAGAAGATAAATCATACACATAGTGACGATATTTTTCTCCCGCACCCCTTCTAAAAAGACGCCGATATTCCCCTGAAGCGACTGCTTCCCTAAAAGAACAGCCATCATAATCGCAGGCAAAATCGCAACACTGGCGGAGACTTTGTAAAAAGCAAACTCAACCCCTTGAAGGGTAAGATAAGTTCCGCTCCCAATGAAGAGGAGAAGAAATGCCCCAATGGGCAGCAGGGACCAGGGACCACGCAACATCAATTTTTTTACCATTTTTCCTCTTTCATTTTATTTGTAATAAACGTGACAAAGGCTTCAATCCGTTGCTGCCCTGAAAGATGAGCAGGATAGACCACATGGCGCATCAGGGCAACGGGCGGATGGTGAGGCAAAATCTCAACAATGTCTGGATCATCCTGCACGAAATACCGATGGAGCGCTGCAATGCCAATCCCGGCCTTAACAGCCCCAAATAGAGCCTGTCCTGAATTTGCCACAAGATACGGCACCCGTCTTTGCCCCTTCAACAGCCAATTAAACACATTCTCCCGAGGAGGAAGTGACTCCCCAAACCCGATCAGGCGGTGATGATCCAAATCCTCAAAGGTTTCTGGGGTGCCATACTGCTGCAGATAGGCCCGACTGGCGTATATCCGAAAGCGCGTTGCAAGGGGCGGTGCTTGCAGAAGATCCGACGTCATGAGGGGAAAAGACGTAATGGCAATATCCGCGTCCTGAAGAGGAAAAGCCCCTTCCTCTTCCCGAAGGGTGAGGGTCACTTGAACGTCAGGATACTGATCCAAAAATTCTTGCAACCGAGGCGCTACCCATAAAGATCCAAAGGAAAGGGTTGTCACGATATGCAACGGCCCCCAGGGCTGGGTCTTCAGATCCATCAGGGTCCCTTGCACCCCATCAAGCTTTGCCGCAACACGCAAAACAGTATTCTGCAAGGTTTGGCCCGCCTCCGTCAGCACCACCCCCCGTGCCACGCGTTTAAAAAGAGGCGCTCCTAAGTCCCGCTCAAGAATGCTGATCTGACGCCCGATGGCCGACTGGCTAATATTGAGAATTTCACTCGCCTTCGTAAAATTCCCTGCCAGTGTGACCGCATGAAAAACCCGTAATTTATCCCAATCCAAAAGCTTTAACCCTTCCTCATCCCTGTTATGAGGGGAATGGTATCATTAAGGACTGTCAGGGGAAATAGGGAATAAAACGCTTACTGTGACTAAGAAGCAAATTCATACCCACAAAATAAGCCTTCCTGAAAAGCAAAAGCCAGCGCTTCCTGGATATCGAAATCCGAATCGTCAACCTTTCCAAGAGCCTCAATAAGAGAGTCTCCTTTGTGAAGAGAGGTGAAAAAGGAAAAATAAGCGTCCACAAGATAGTGGGTCACAATCGTCTCAAAGGGACGAATCACAAGCGTATTCACCTTGTCTTCCGTCAAATCAACAGTCTCCTCCTCTCCTTTCGCCACAGCCAAAACCTTATTGAGGGGATAGACAGAGGCGAAAAGGGACGCGGAGGGGTGCAGTTTTAAAATCAGCTTACCATAGTTTTCGGGAGGGATCTCTTTGAAGTCCTGGGCTGTTAAAGGAACGCGAGCATCCGCATGGTAAGCCCTCTGTTTAAGCCACTCAAGATGGGCGAAATCAGCAAGATAGGGAAGTGTTTGCGTTGCAGGATAATGCTGAAGAAAGTCCGGAAATGAATAGCCCCATTCATCAAAATCGAAAGAAGGTGCTGGAAGTAATATTTCGTCTTGAAGAAAAGCGTGAGCTGCCTGATCCGCACACTCTTCCCCCACGAGTTTCCAGGTGAGAGGATAGAGGGAGGCTAATTTTTTGACAAAGGATCCCCTAATACTTTTTTGGTAAATCTGGAGGCGATTCTGAGGAGAGGCCCCTTTGACTTCAATGGCGTTCACATACTCACTTTCGCCACAGAAGCTTTCCAGAAAGGCCTGTTGAAGCGCCAGAAGACTAGCCATAGGCCACCTGCCGGGTATCAAGGTAACTCTGAGCAATTTTCGCCTCATGGGCGAGCCCTTCAAACTCAGGAATCTCATCGTCCCATTCAATCAGGGTCGGAACAACCATGCCTCTTGCGATCGCGTACGCATAAAGCTCCCAGACCTCATCACAGACGCGCGAAGAGTGGGTATCCACGAGGAGTGCAGTGCCATCGTCAAAGGTCCGAAGACTATGACCTGCCAGGTGAATCTCTTTGACAAGCTCTGGAGGAATCGCATCGAGATAGGCTTTCGCATCCCACTCATGGTTTGAAGCGGAGACAAAAACGTTGTTAATATCCAGCAAGATTTTAGCCCCTGTTTTTTGGCACAGGGTCGTTAAAAAGTCTGCTTCGGAAAATGTTGATTCCTTATATTCCAAATAACTGGAGGGATTTTCAAGGAGCATTTCCCGTCCTAAAAAGTCTTGGGCTTGCGCAATATGGTCCGCAAAAAGCGCAAAGGACTCATCTGTATAAGGAATCGGCAGAAGGGTTGGGAAAGCCCCTCCCTGAACATTAGACCAAGAAAGGTGGTCAGAAATAAGAAAGGGAAAGAACCGGTTCATAAACTCCTTAAGGGAAGATAAATACCCCTTATCGAGCCCCTCTGCTGATCCCAAAGAAAGACCAATTCCATGAAAACTGAGAGGATAATCAACGCAAATTTTATCGAGAAAGCTGAGGGACGGTCCGTCTTTTTTAAAATAATTTTCACTAATGATTTCAAACCATCCCATGGGCGGCTTGTTTTCTAAGATAAAAGAATGGTGGGGGCGACGAAGCCCAACCCCCACTAAGGCTTCAGGATTTAATGCTTCGAGAGAGTCCATTGGGGAAAGCCCTCTTAATCCGTAACCGTATCTATTGCAAGATTTGCATTTTCAGCGATTGACCCAGGGGCGATCCCGCCGTCATCTGAAGAATTCTCCAGAGGCCTTTCGGGCTCCTCCTTTGCCTGAGCAAGCTCACAGAGAAAGAAGTTAAAAGCCACCATAAGTATCAAATTGAGATTTTCTTTTTTCATGTGACATGTTCCTTGTTTGGTGAGCATTTATCGTCTTATATCACCCTTATCTTAAGGAAAGCTTAAGGCACTGATTTTCTAAAATGAAAGGCGAGTGATCCCATCAATTTTCTAGAACATCTAAGTATGACAGCCAGTACCATTACAACCACTACATCCGCCTGTACCACAACCATCATCTTTAAGACGCACCTCCTCAGCAATCGCCCGATCAGCCCTTGCAGCAATTGATCCAGGGATGGCTCCTGCTGCATGCACGCGATGAGGGCTCGCTCCTTCATGACCATGTACATGAGAGTGGCTCTTTTTGGCATGCCACTCAACTGGCCCCT
>JABDEE010000020.1 GCA_013287205.1 Alphaproteobacteria bacterium | reverse complement strand
AAGATCGCGCTATAGCTAAAATTAGAGAAACATCTGATGAATCTGGACTCAGACGCGCACGAGAAACAGCTGAATCTACACACGAGGACGTGCAAGCTTACATACGAGCTAGCTTTAGACTTGACCTACTAAAAGAGAGAAGAAAAGGAATTGAGCAACTTAAACGCAGAGTTGAACAAGCACAAGATGAAGTGCGTGCTGCACGTGAGGCCAGTAACACAGCTGCAAGCGTAGCTAAACAAGCTGAAGCTGCAGCTCTTTCTGAAGGTGTAGATTTTAAGAACGCTCACCTCAGCGCTCGCCTCGATAAAGCTGAAGCTGAAGCGAGAGCTCGCTGGCAAGTTGAAGGACAGCAGCGGGCAGCAGCCAGCTCACCAGCAGCAGCAGAGAAGTAAGCCGTCAGCATCACACAATCGACGGCGCCTCGTAGCTGATCTCCGTCAAATACAGGCCACACGCAGGAGCTGTGGGGCCGGCCTGGCGTCGATCGCAGGACGCGAGGATTTCTTTGACGCGCTCAGGGACCCAGGAGCCGTCCCCGACCCGCTTGAGGGTCCCCACCATGTTGCGTACTTGGTGATGGAGAAAGGAGCGCGCGCGGATTTTAAATAAAATGAGATCGTCCTCTTGCTCAATGGTGAATTCATCAAGGGTTTTAAAAGGAGATGAGGCCTGGCAGCGACTATCCCGAAAGGCGCTAAAGTCATGATGACCAAGAAGACAGCGGGAAGCCAGGGCCATGCGCTCTACAGAAAGGGGAGCAATCACCCACCAGACACGGTTTGCTTCAAGAGAAGGGGCCACGCGCCGATTGAGAATGCGATATTCATAAGCCCGGGAGGTTGTCGAAAAACGCGCATGAAAATCGGAAGGCACTTCATGAACAGCGAGCAAACTAATGGGGATATAGCGTAAGCGCTGGTTCACAGCCCCCAGAATTTCGTGAGGGGTATAGTCTTTCTCAATATCCACATGGGCGACTTGGCCCCGCGCATGGACACCCGCATCCGTCCGTCCACTCCCCCACACGAGTGTCGGCTCATTGAGAAAATCGGAAAACACCTCCTCGAGGGTGCCCTGCACCGTGGGCAATCCTTGCTGGCGCTGCCACCCCGCATAGGAGGTTCCATCGTACTCCAGGGTAAGTTTAAAGCGCGCCATCCGGAACCTCATACCCGCGCAAAAAGTCAGCGGTAGGGAGAGGAGATTTTCCGACTTTCTGAACAATCAGTGGACGGAAAGCCCCCTCGCCACAGGCGATGGTGAGGTGGCGATCAAGAAGGGTCCCAGGGGGATGGGAGGAGGTATCGGGGAGTGCAACCGCTTCAAGAACCTTAATCACATCCTCGCCAATTCTAAACCATGTCCCAGGCCAAGGCTGAAGAGCGCGCACTTTGCGCTCCAAGACGGCAGCGGGAAGGGACCAGTCCAGATGCCCTTCTTCTTTCGTCAATTTAGGGGCATAGGTAACTCCCTCAAGCGGTTGAGGCGTCGGTTGCAGCGTTCCCGCTAAATAAGGGGGGAGGGTCGATAAAAGGGTTTCAGCCCCTATCCGCGTGAGCGTTTCTAAAAGATGAGGCGTTGTGGTCGTCCGCTCAAGAGGGACAGTGGCTGTGGACAGCATGTCCCCTGTATCCATGCCCGTATCCATCTTCATGATCGTCACCCCTGTTTCCGTATCCCCTGCGAGAATCGCTCGCTGGATGGGCGAGGCCCCGCGCCAGCGTGGCAGAAGCGACCCATGAACATTGAGGCACCCCTTGCGCGGAGCATCTAAAATTTCTTTGGGTAAAATGAGGCCATAGGCGGCAACAATCGCCACATCTAAATCCAAAGCGCGCCACGCGTCTTGCGCTTCTTCCGTCCTTAAAGAGGAAGGCGTGAAGACAGGAAGACCATGAGTCTCAGCTAAAGTCTGAACCGCACTGGGAGTGAGCTTATAGCCGCGCCCTTGGGCTCGCGGAGGTTGAGAATAGACGGCGACAATCGCATAAGAAGCCTCCATCAAGGCTTGAAGAATATGAGCGGCAAAAGGAGGGGTGCCCATAAAGGCCACCCGGAGAGAGGATGAGGTCATCAGCGCAATCTTTTGTTCTTTTTGAGTTTTTGTAAAATAATACCCCGCCGGAGGGCTGACAGATGGTCAATAAACAAAACTCCATTGAGATGATCAAGTTCATGTTGAATGCAATCAGCAAGGAGCCCACTGGCAGAGAGCTCTTGGTGCTTATTCTGCTCATCCAGGTAAGAAACCTTGATCTCGAGAGAGCGAGTCACGTGTTCATAAAAGCCAGGGACAGAAAAGCACCCCTCTTGCGTGACTTGGGTCTCAGGAGAATGCCAATGTATTTCAGGGTTGACCATGACAAAAGGACAACTTGTGCCTGCCTTTTTCTCTCCCACATCAACAACCATGACCCGCTTGCTAATGCCGGCTTGAGGAGCAGCAAGCCCCAACGCATCAAGATCGTAGTTGGTCTCCAATAAATCATCGATGAGAACGCGCACGTCACGATCAACCGCTTCAACGGGGAGCGCTTTTTTGCGGAGACGCGGATCAAAGGTATGTAACATAGGTAAAAGGGCCATTGTCGTTCCTTAACACGTCAGATTTTCTACTTTTTTAGATATAAGACTAAATAATCAGCAAAATGCAAGGAAAATGCGGGGAGATAATGATGGGAACATGATTTAAAAATTTCCTTGTTAATCAAGGCTTAACGTTTTTTCGCTAGGATATGACCATAAATTAAATTTTGAGAGAGGACGAATAAAATGAAAGCTCAAACACTCCTTCTAACACTCGCGATTGGACTCACGGGCAGCAGCGCTCAGGCATGGGGGCCCTATCCTCCGAGCAGCGCTCAATGTCTTGAAAATGCACGACTTCCCCACGACATCGAATTGTGCGCTTCCCTTGAGAACTGCGAAGAGAATAGATGCGATACGGGCATGGATTGCGCTAGCTGCAAGCTTGAGGCTCATAAAGTCCATCGGCATGCCCATAACAGGCACCTTTCAAGTGTCGCATGGAAAAGGCCTATCACGGTCATTCAAAAGGCACCGGTATCGCAAAAGGCAGCGACTTCAAGTGTATCGCAGAAAAGGCCCATCCGTGCAGTCAAAGGTGCACCAACGCAGCAAAGGATTAAGCGACAGAAGACAAAGATGATCCGAAATGTCCCAATGATCATGGCACCAGGAGGGCGGATCGTTGAATACGCTCCTGCTGAGGAAGTGATCGAATCTGTCCCCAATGAAAATATTTCAGTCAACGTCAGTAATAATACGGCCCCTGTCGAAGTTGTCGTAGAGGAAAATACGGGAGAAAACGAGACAACAAGCCTCCTTGATCCTGCACGGTCTAACTCAGACTTCCTGGCTGACAAGACAGGGTACGCTACAGCCGACCACCAGTACGGGGCGCTCTAAGAGCACCCACTCGTGGCGCCACAGGTGTCGCACTTAAAGCAGGTGCCATTGCGGACGAGTGTAAAGTTTGCACACTCTCCGCAGGCATCCCCTGTGTAGCCCTTGAGACGCGCCTGTGTCCGTTGATCTTCCACAGTAACCGTATGAACGGTTCCGACGGAGAGACTTGATTCTGTCCCCGTGGCCTCATGCACTTTATAGCTTGTATCCTGATTGGCAGGTGCTGCCCTAAAGAGGCGATTGCGCACATAGCCGTTACTGGTGAGACTATCTCCTTCGATCTTCTTCTCGCGCACCGAAAACTTTTGTTCTTCCTCCACCCGTCCGATCGTATCGGGTTGAAGATCACGGGGCTCCGCATGAGAAAGATCGGTCCGCCCAAGATAGGAAATGGCAAGTTCACGGAAGATATAATCAAGGATGGAGGTGGCCATTTTGATCACATCATTCCCCGCAACAGGGCCTGAGGGCTCAAAACGCGTGAACACAAACGCGTCCACAAACTCTTCCAAAGGAACGCCGTACTGAAGACCAATTGAAATCGCCATGGCGAAATTGTGCATCAAGCTGCGGAAGGAAGCCCCTTCCTTGTGCATATCGATGAAAATTTCTCCAATTGACCCATCATCGTATTCACCCGTGCGTAAGTAAACTTTGTGGCCCCCCACGGAAGCCTTTTGGGTATACCCTTTACGTCGATTAGGAAGTTTTTTACGAGAGACAGCTTGAATAACTTTTGCCACAACTTGCTCAGCCATTTTTTCAGCCAAAACGGCTGTTTTGTCAAAGGCGGATTTATCCTCGAGCGCTTCCGCATCTTCTTCTCCTAAGAGAGAGGCATAAAGGGCTTGTGAAAGCTTAGACCCATCGCGATAAAGTGCATTGGCTTTGAGGGCAAGTCGCCAGGAAAGAAGATAAGCCGCCTTGCACTCCTCAATGGTTGCCGAGTTGGGCATATTGATGGTTTTCGAGATCGCCCCTGAGGTAAAGGGCTGGACCGCCGCCATCATCCGAATGTGGCTTTCCGCCGAAAGGTAACGTGTCCCGGTCCGACCGCAAGGATTGGCGCAATCAAAGACAGCCAGATGCGCGGACTCAAGATGGGGTGCCCCTTCAACGGTCATTGTGCCACAACAATAGGCATTCGCTGCGTCAATGGCCTCCCGCGTAAAGCCCAAATGGGTGAGGAGGTCAAAGCGAGGATCGTTCAATTCAGCCTCAGTGATGTGCAGGACTTGCTGGCAGAATTCATCCCCCAGCGTCCACCGATTGAAGACGAACTTGATATCAAAGGCGGATTTCAAATTGTCCTTCAGAATATCAATCTCTCGGTCTCGAAACCCTTTGTCGCGCAGCGCAGCAAAATGAATCTCCGGTGCGTTTTCTAAGGTGCCATGACCGACAGAGTACAAAATAATGTCTTCAATTTCTTGTTCGGTATATCCAAGGACTTTCAGGGCCTGGGGCACAAGACGGTTGATAATCTTGAAATAGCCACCTCCTGCGAGCTTTTTGAATTTCACCATGGCAAAGTCCGGCTCAATGCCTGTGGTGTCACAGTCCATCACAAGACCAATCGTGCCCGTGGGCGCGATGCACGTTGCTTGCGCATTTCGGTAGCCGTATTTCTCACCGAGCTCCAGAGCCCGATCCCAAGCCGTTTGGGCGGCTTTCACTAAAGCAGGAGAAGGGCAGTCTTTTGCTTCTAAAGGAACGGGAGAAATTTGGAGCTCTTCATACCCACCATGCTTCCCATAAGCCGCCCGCCGGTGATTGCGCATCACGCGGAGCATTTCTTTCTCATTCATTTTATAGTGGGTAAACGCCCCCAATTGCCCTGCAATTTCTGCGGAAGTCGCATAAGATACACCCGTCATAATAGCGCCCAAGGCTCCTGCAATCGCCCGTCCTTCAGGACTATCATAGGGAATACCTGAGGACATCAGAAGCCCACCAATGTTGGCATACCCCAATCCTAAGGTGCGGAATTCATAGGACAAAGTCGCAATTTCCTTGGAGGGGAACTGGGCCATCATCACGGAAATTTCAAGAGCAAGCGTCCATAGGCGCACAGCATGCTCATATCCAGGGATATCAAAATGAAGGGCCCCGGCTTTTGCCGTTTTTTGATCCGTCATAAAGGTGACAAGATTAAGAGAGGCTAAGTTGCAGGCCGTATCATCCAAGAACATGTATTCAGAACACGGGTTGGAAGCGTTAATGGGGCCACTTTTGGGGCACGTGTGCCATTCGTTAATGGTCGTGTCATACTGCACCCCAGGATCGGCAGAGGCCCAAGCTGCATAGCCAATTTGATCCCAAAGATTACGGGCGGAAATGGTCCTGTGCAGCTTCCCATCCGTGCGCCGGATAAGGTCCCAGTCTTTGCCTTCCTCAACAGCCTCAAGAAACGCATTTGTCACGCGGACAGAGTTGTTTGAATTTTGGCCCGAAACTGTGCGGTAAGCCTCCGAATCCCAATCCGTGTCATACTCAGGAAAATCCATGTGGACGTAGCCTTGGCGGGCAAACTGGAGGATGCGGTGGCAATAATTCTCAGGAATCATGACACTTTTGGCCTCCCTAATCGCCTGGTACAGCGCAGGGTTTTGCTTAGGGTCAAAGCGTGCTTCCCCCTCCCCTTGTTGACAAGCCGCAAGAACAGCCGTGAGATATTTCTTCGCAATTTTAGATCCCACAACCAGATCGAGGACTTTTTGCTCCTCAACAACCTTCCAGTTGACGTACTCCTCAATATCCGGGTGATCCACGTCCACAACGACCATCTTGGCCGCCCGGCGCGTCGTGCCCCCCGACTTAATCGCACCTGCCGCGCGATCCCCGATCTTGAGGAAGCTCATCAGTCCTGAGGAATGGCCTCCACCTGAGAGATTCTCGCCGGATCCCCGGATATGAGAGAAGTTGGAGCCGGTCCCTGAACCATACTTGAAGAGACGGGCTTCCCGCACCCAGAGGTCCATAATGCCCCCCTCATTCACAAGGTCATCTTTGATGCTTGAGATAAAGCAGGCATGGGGTTGAGGATGTTCGTAAGAAGAGGTGGAAGCCGTTAAAACGCCTGTCTTAAAATCGACGTAATGGTGTCCTTGAGCGGGGCCATTAATCCCATAAGCCCAATAAAGCCCTGTGTTAAACCATTGGGGGGAGTTAGGGGCTGCCATCTGGCCACAGAGCATGTAGCGCATTTCGTCATAATAGGCGCGCGCATCGTCTTCCGTATCAAAGTAACCCCCCTTCCAGCCCCAGTAGGTCCAGCATCCGGCAAGGCGATCAAAAACTTGTTTTGCACCTGTCTCGCTACCGTAGCGCTTCTTTTCGGGGAAAGCTTCCAGGGCTTCAAGGTCAGCCTCTTGGCGCCAGAGCCATTCAGGAACCCCTTCCTCTGGCACGGGTTTAAGCGCCCGCGGGACGCCCGCTTTTCGGAAGTACTTCTGGGCCAACACATCGCTAGCAACCTGAGACCAGGAAGCGGGTACCTCAATATCTTTGAGTTGAAAGACGACAGACCCATCTGGATTGCGTATTTCACTATTTATATTGCAAAATTCGAAAAAGGAGTAAGGAGTTTTGCCGTCTTGAGTGAAATAACGCGCTATTTTCATGAGTTTCTCTTTTCTTATCTGTAAGATGCATATGATTTGGGTTTGCTAGCCCCCTTTTTCCCAAAAGGTCAAGAGAGGCTAGGATTTCTCTCAAACCACAATATATGGGGCTCAAGGTCTAATGGGACCACTATATGCTGTTATTCAAGAAGGTCAATTGAGAATGTGGCGCCCCCTAAAAATTTTTTTGGGAGAGAGAAAATATCCAGCTTTAGCGGGGATGATAAAGGGAATGAGATCTAAATTTTAAGGAAAAATGGTCGGAGCGGCGGGATTTGAACCCACGACCTCCACACCCCCAGCGTGGCGCGCTACCAGACTACGCTACGCTCCGAACAGGCTGACTATATCAGAAGACCTCTATAACGCAACAAAAATAGTCCGATTGACACACACGCCCGTTTGAGGGGTTATTTATCCTTCTTTTTAAAGAGGCCGCTGAAGAAGACCTTGCTCTTTGGGGCAGGTGCTTCTCCTTGTGCTGCTCCACTATAGTTCCTTTACTATGGTCTTAGCTTGCGCGAAGTAGTGTTCAAGGCGTGAGAATTCTATTTCTCGGGCTTTTCGCGTGCTCTGCTGCTGCTGCCGCATACGTGCTACCTGCTCAGCTGTAGGGTGCTCCCCAAATTTTGCTCTTGCTGCGTTAAATTGAGCCTCTATTACTCGTTCAATTGCTTCTATGTATATTGTACTAGCTGCTTCTGCTGCGTCGATGGCTTGTCTTGCAGATATTTCCTTTTCTATTGCATCAGCTGCGCCTGTTATTTTTGCTATTTTATATTCTTCTATACTTATCACTGCTTCTGTCGTTTTTTTATCTAATATGTTGTATTTATCCCATTCTTCGGCAATTTTTACTGACAATTGATCTTCATATTTCATAGCTTCTACGTCACGTTCAAGGGGTGCTTGTGCTATGGCTGCCCTCGCTGGAGCTGTTTCCTCTCCTTCTCTTCTCTCTCTTACTGCGTCTGCAGGAGCTGCTGCTGCCGCAGAAGAAGAGGGCGCCGCTGCCGCTCTAAATGGTCTTGGGGGTACAGGGGGTGGTGTAGGACGAAGGGCCGGCTCTGTGTTGGCGGGAGTCGCTGATGCCGCAGAAGCAGAGGCTGCCGCTGTGTCTGCAGGAGCTGCTGCTGCCGCAGAAGCAGAGGACGCTGCCGATCCTGGCTCCAGTTCATCCTCGAGATCACTACTGGCCCAAAGGGGAGAAGCGGAGCTCATGAGCACAGTTAAGGCAAGAGCTGAAACTGTGGAAAACAGAGTGTTCTGGGTCATGATATAAATCCTTTTAATAGAGAGATCTCCCCCTTCAGGAAAGAATATCGTTAAAAACAAATTTAATATAGCATATAAAACTTAACATATTATTAGATACAAGATCGTCATGAGGTCATCACGCACTCATACAGACATCCACTATTCCCTAAAAGAAGGGCAAGGGCGATGCCCCACATGGTGCACCCCACCAGAAAGTCCAGGATCTTCCAAGAAAGGGGATTACGGAAAAGAGGGGCGAGAAAGCGCGCGACGTAGCTCACCGTAAAGAACCACATGAAGGAGGCCAGCACCGCGCCTAAGGCAAAGAAAAGTCGCTCAGGGGCAGGCACTTGGGCACTGATACTGCCTAAAAGGATAACCGTGTCCAAATAGGCGTGAGGGTTTAAGAGCGTTAAGGCCAGGATGGTGACAATCGTTTCCTGGAATCCTGGCGCCCGCCGGCTCGCATCCAGCTCAAGCGATACACTGCGAAAGACAGCCCGAAAAGATCGGAAGCCATAATAGAATAAGAAAGCGGCCCCTCCCCACTTCGCGCAGGTCAAAAGAATCGCATTGGCCGCTAAGAGAGACTCGAATCCGCCCACACCCAACCCAATCAAGAGGGCATCAAGGACTGCACATAAAAGAGCCGTGATAAAAACATGGTTTTTGAGAATGCCTTGCTTCAAGACGAATGCATTTTGGGCACCAATTGCAATAATAAGTCCCGCACTTGCTGCATAGCCTTCCAGAAAGGGCGCAATACAAAAATTCCCCATAATGATCCATCCTTCCCTAAGGAGTTCGTTAGAAAAGCTCGACAAAGAGCATCCGAAAGCCCAGAAGCAGTAAAAGCAGGCCTGTCGCACGCTCAACCCAATGATGCATCTCGCTAAAAAAGAGGCGTAAGCGCTTGTGCGAAAAACAAAGAGCGACAATTGCAAACCAAATAACAGTCGTGAGTGCAATGATGACCCCATAGATAAAGAGGATGAGGGCGGGCTCTTGGGGGGTGAGAAAAACAGACAAGACGCTCAGGAAAAACAGAATGGCTTTCGGATTCGACACATCGATGAAAAACCCAGTGCGAAGAGCCACAAAAGGTGAAATCACCTTTTGATGGTGGGTCTCTCCATAATCCAGAGCATGCTTCTTCGTGAGCAGTCCTTTGCACCCCACATAAATCAAGTAGCCTGTTCCTGCATACTTAAAGACATGAAAAAGAAAAGGTGTATTTTCAATGAAAATCCCAACACCTAGCAAAATGCATGTCAGGTGCACCGTTGTCCCTAGCGTAATCCCCACCGCTGTCCAAAGACCTGTTGTGCGAGAATAAACGAGGCTATTGCGCACCACAACGGCAAAGTCAGGACCAGGGCTAATGACGCCCACCATTTGAATGCCCGTGAGGGCTAAAATGGAGGGCCAATAGTCTGCAAGCATGAGAAACCCGCTAAGAGTGTGAAAGGATTTACCTTACTATACGGAAAAGCCAGCTGTCTTCAAGCAGCGAGTTGGCGCTTTGAAGGAGATGAAGGGATGAGAGATGTGCGACCAGAGGCGCGCAAAGCGTGTGCATCTCCCGACAAGGACAAAATGCCATGGAAAAGACCGTCAGATGTTTCATCCGGGGAGACTTCCAAAACATAGGGCCATCCTTCAGTCCTCATGTATTCTGCAGGTGTTAGGGAAAGGCACAAAAAGCTACTGCTTTTTTCCTTCCCAAAGTCTATGAAGCGCTTAAGAAGATCGGCATAGAACAGAGAGGGGTCTTCGATCGCTGGTTCTGCGCACAGGGAAAAAGTGGCTGCCCATACATGTTTCCGATTCGGGATCACCGTGGAGATCACACTTTCGATGTGAGCAGGCAACTCACTGACGTGTCGCTGTTGGAGGATTGCCCCTCCATAAATATGACCTTCTTCTCCTTGGCCAACGATAAAGGTGGAAAGCTCTTGCTCCTCAGAAGAGAGGGGCACATCTTGACGTTGCTTCAGTAGTTCAACAAAGAGATCAACGCGTCCGCGATAATAACAGTATTCTTGCGGCTCAATGACTTTAAACATAAACTCTCCTTTTTAAGGACGTAGAGCATGTAAAAAAGACGCTCTTTTGTTCTTAATTTATTATTATTAACACTGTGTCCTAAGGACCATACCTGCGAGACCATTATCGAGGCAGAGTTAAAACCTTTTCCTTTCAAGTGCCGGAGGTGTTCCGACGTTTATTTTTGGTAAATATGGAGAGGAACCATCACGAAACCTCTCCACATCTAACACCATTTTTACTCAATTTTTACCAACAACCACCGATAGACCTACAAACACTCTACGAATCAAGCGTTTTGCTCAACACAAAACCTATGCCCATGACGCATCAACCCTTGATTACCTTCACGATAGTGTATTAAAATTCACATGTCAATACATTTTTTGAAAATTTAATATCGTAAATATGGATATTTACACCTTATGAGAATTCAATCTGTCTATGTCTTTGTGAAACTTGCAGAAAATAACTGCGATTTTAGCATCAGCAAAACCCTGGGGATCCCTCGTTCCTCCATGTGGGCCAACATCACTGACTTAGAAAAAACCCTTGGGAAAAAGCTCATTAATCGTAAAAAACAAAGCCTTTCCTTCACATCTGCAGGGGAAGAATTCATTCCCTATGCCTGTAAGATGTATAAAGCCTTTGAAGAAAGCTTGGCATCAGCCAACAGTACAGAAGAATCTGATGTGGGCGGCGATGTTATTGTTTCTGCAACCAATGCTGTTGCGCTTGGGTGGTCCTTTGCAAATATTAAAGAACTCTGTGCCAAATTTACGAATTTGCGCCTTCATCTTTCGGCCTCCGATAATGTTTTCCGCGAAGAAGTAAATGCATCCGACGTTCTGATTCGACCCTTTCCTGATTCTGAAATGTTCCGAAAAGCATGGTACGGTGCCTGTCGTCATGGCCTTTTTGCAAGTTCTGAGTATATCGCGCAAATGGGCATGCCTGAAACCCCTGAAGATTTAGTCAACCATCGCATCATCGGATACGGAGATCATGAATTCAGTTACTTTGACGACATCAACTGGCACTTGAAAGGACAAAATTACGGACTGCCTAAGTTAAAGCCCTTTATCACCATTAACTCAACACGCGCTATCTTTGATGCGGCCTGCCATGGCCTGGGCATCTGTTCGACCCCCATCGAATCAAATAGTCTCTACACTGGGAAACTCGTTAGGATACTCCCCCATATCGAGGGCCCAACGATCAAGATCTTTTTCTGCATCAAACGAACCGCTGCGGGACGCAAACTGAACAGCATAAATATCGTAAAAAACTATTTCGAAGAGTATTTAACGAAAAACGGCGTGCCGATTCATCACGTGGAAGACTAGGATAGCAGTGGAGCAGTTTAGCGGCTCGCCGCGACGGCGGACGCTACTCCGACTCACTCGTCCGCAGGGGAGTGTAAAGCAAGAGAGGGGCTGAGACCACAATTGAAGAGATGGTCCCAATCGTGATGCCAACAATAATGGGTAAGCTAAACGCTGCAATCACTGGACCCCCGAAGAAATACAGCCCCAAAAGGGAGAGCAGGGTCGTCGTGGAGGTTAAAATGGTGCGGGAGAGGGTATCGTTGATGCTCTGATTGATGAGCTCTCCCATGGGCATTTTTTTGAATTTACGTAGGTTTTCCCGGATGCGATCATAAATGACAACCGTATCATTGATCGAATAAGTTACCGTAATCAAAACGGCCGTAATGGTGTATTCGCTAAACTCGAGGTGAAAGAGGGAAAAAACACCGAGCAACATGAGGGCATCATGGGCCAGCGTCAGAAAGGAGCACACACCAAACTGCCACTCAAAACGGAACCAGATATAAATGAGCATAGCCACAAGAGACCACAGGATGGCGTAGATCCCATTATTGATAAGGTCAGAACTCACTTTAGGTCCTACGGTTTCAACACGTCGATAGTCCACACTGGATCCAAGCGTGCTTTTAATTTTATCCAGCGCTTTCAATTGCGCGGCATCGCCCCCAGGCTGACGCTCAATGCGCATGAGAACATCATTGGGAGACCCAAATTCCTGCAGGTTGACCTCTCCCTCAACAATGTGGGAAAGCGTGTCACGCAATTGGGCAAGGTTGGCCTTTCCAGGGGTGCGCACCTCAAGCAAGAGTCCTCCCTTAAAATCGACGCCATAGTTGAAGCCCTGAACAAAAATGGATCCAACGCAAACAAGCATAACGGCAATCAGGATTCCAAAGATAATGTTCTTTTTTCCAACAAAATCATAGGTTGTATTATAGGGGATAATTTGGAGTCCCATGAGAACCTCTCCTTAAATCGAAAGACGAGTGGGGCGCCGAAAGCGAATCCACCACGCCAAAATTTGTTTCGTCAGGGCAATCGCTGTAAACATAGAGACGATGATACCAATCGATGTTGTGACCGCAAAGCCGCGGGTTGGACCTGCGCCAAAGTGATACAAAAGCCCCACACCAATCAAAGTAGTGAGGTTTGAATCAATGATGGTGGTCATGGCCCGGTTATAGCCCGCATCAATGGCACTCAGCATTTTCCGTCCATTGCGAAGCTCTTCCTTAATGCGTTCATTGATCAAAACGTTCGCATCCACCGCCATACCGATGGTGAGCGCAATACCCGCAATACCCGGCAAAGTAAGAGTCGCTTGCACCAGGGAGAGGGCTGCAAACAACAGCACAAGATTGAAGATCACCGCAAAGTTAGCAATCGCTCCAAAGAAAGAGTAGGCAATAAACATAAAAGCTGCCACCATGAGAATGGCAATCAGGGTCCCACGCTCGCCTGCGACAATCGAATCCGCTCCCAATCCTGGACCGACTGTACGTTCCTCTAAGACGGTCAGCGGTGCAGGCAGGGCACCCGCACGCATGAGTAAAGCCAGGTCTTGGGCTTCTTGAAATGAAAAGGTTCCGGTGATTTGTCCGTGCCCATTTGGCATCGGTTCCTGAATGCGAGGCGCACTGATGACCTCGCCATCAAGAACAATCGCAAAGATCTTTCCGACATTATCCCGGGTTGCATCCCCAAACTTTTTGCCCCCAAAGGTGTCAAACTGGAATGTGACACAGGGCCGATTTGTTTGCGGGTCTCGCCGTGGCTGGGCATCCACTAAATTATCACCGGCCACAATAACTTGTTTTTTAACCGCATAATGAACCTTCTGGCCTCGGTGATCTTCAGCCAAGATATCGGCTCCGGGCATGGGCTTGCCAGGCTCAGCCATCACAGAATCATCCACAAACCGGAATTGAAGCTTTGCGGTTTTTCCCAGTAAATTCTTGATACGGGTGGGATCTTGGAGCCCAGGAAGCTGGATAAGGATACGGTCATCCCCCTGCTGCTGAATAAAAGGCTCAGCTGTGCCCGTTTCATCCACGCGCCTGCGCACAATCTCAATGGACTGGGCAAGGATAGATTTGCGGCGCTCCCGAAGGGCATCCTCGCTAAGACGAAGCGTTGCAAGGCCTGAGGGCGCGCCTGTGACTTCAACGCCTGGGTCAACCTGCTGAATAAGGTCCTTGACCTTTTCGAAGTCCGCAGGGTTGCGGAGCGTCAAGGTTACAAAATTCTTTTTTGCTGTAAGACCTGTATACCCAATACGTTCTTTGCGTAAAGTCGCGCGCACACCGTCCTCAAGCGCCTCCATTTTCTCTTTGAGGGCGGCCTCAAAATCAACCTCGAGGAGGAGGTGGGCGCCCCCCTGGAGATCAAGTCCTAAAACGATCTTATTTTTCGGGAACCAACTTGGAAAGTGTTCCAGTTGCTTATCCGTAAAAAAATTAGGACTCACAAACACAAGGCCCAGGAGGCATGTTCCGATAACGAGAATTGTTTTCCATGTTGGAATATGAATCATCGAAACACGCCCTCCGGTCTTTTAATATTTATTTCTTTGCCTTTGCCGCAGGCTTCTTCTTCGGTGCAGCTGGCTTCTTAGCGACGGCCTTCTTTGCAGGAGGGGCTACTTTCCGCACAGCTGGTTTTGCGGCAGGGCGCGCAACCATTGGCTTTTTCGCGTCGGCTTTCTCTGCGCGCTCAGCAACAGGTTCTCCCTTGGAGAGCACATCAGCAATCGTCACACGCGCAACACGCACCCGGACATTGTCGGCAATTTCCACTTGTACTTCCTGATCGTCAAGCACTTTTGTGATGACGCCAATAATCCCGCCACTTGTCAGAACCCGATCCCCTCTCCTCAAAGCAGCCAAAAGAGCCTTCTGTTGCTGTGCCTTTTTTTGCTGAGGACGAATGAGGAAAAAGTAAAAAACAACGAAGATCAGAAGCAACGGCAACAGAGACATAATCTCAAAACCGCCAACAGATCCAGCAGTTTGAGCATAAGCAGGGGAGATAAAAAGGTCTGGGAATAACGTCATGGTCGTCCTCTTATTAATTAGGTTGCGGTGGAATAGATAATGTTCGTGAGGGCGAGTATACCCTACTCGATAAGAATGAAAAAGAAATTATTTTTTGGCCAACAAAAGGCTCTCTCAAGTTGGGTGTTTACAACAACCTTTTTTTAGCAAAAGCTCGGCCAGACCCAGATTTTAAGTATTTCTCAAATTGTCTTGCTTTTTTTTCATCTTTAAAACACGTGTAAACAATAAGATGCCATGGTTTGTAGGGAGCAGTGTACAGAGAACCCCCAGCGTTGTGAGTATCTATACGCTTCATTACATCGCATGTAATTCCTATGTAAATTTTTTCTGGAAACCTAATAGACTGAATTACATATACATAAAACATGGAAACCTCCCTTTCCTGATTTTATTAGCCCGCACCTGTCAGCTGAAGCGCGGAGCACGAAACTCTACAATTATAGCCCGCTTTCGCTCATTCGCCTTCGCTAATGCTTCGGCGAACAGGAGCTACAGCGGACAGCCTTCGCGCAAGAGCTGTTCTGGCCTGCCAGCCGAAGCGCGAAGCGCGAAGGCTGGCGGAGGGGATGGGATTCGAACCCACGATACGGTTCCCCGTATACACGCTTTCCAAGCGTGCGCCTTCAACCGCTCGGCCACCCCTCCGGAAGAGATGATTGGAACGTAGCCGATTTTTGCATCAGATGGCAACTTAAATTTCTTGATTTTTCAGCTGCTTTAAACATAGGATGACCGATCTTCCCTGAACCTCAAAAGGAGCGCCCATGGCGAAATTGCATTTTTACTATTCTGCGATGAATGCAGGAAAAACAACGACGCTGCTCCAATCCAGTTACAACTATCAGGAACGGGGGATGCGGACCCTCCTCTTTATCCCTGCCATTGATACGCGCCATTCCTTAGGTGTTGTTTCCTCGCGTATTGGCTTAACAGCAGAGGCCATCCCCTTTTCGATGTCTTTTTCCTTTTTTGAGTATGCGCAGGACGCTCTTCGAACCTCGCCCGTTCATTGTATCTTAGTGGATGAAGCCCAGTTTTTGACAAAGGAGCAAGTGTTGGATCTCACCCGCATTGTGGATGAGTTCAAGATTCCGGTCTTAACGTACGGACTCCGCTCTGACTTTAAGGGTGAACCTTTTGAGGGAAGCCTTTATCTATTGACGTGGGCAGAGGAACTCTCAGAGATCAAAACGATTTGCCATTGTGGACGCAAGGCAACGATGAATCAACGCATTGACGAAACGGGGGCTGTCCTGCACGAAGGCGCTCAAATTGAAATTGGGGGCAATGAGCGGTATATCGCCCTATGCCGTCGTCATTTCGAAGGAAGTATGATGCTCGCCCCTGACCGTATGCAGGTTGCTTAACCGACATGAATGAATTGACCTCAAGAGCACCCCTCCCCGCCCAACAGTATTCTGCGAAAGATATCGAGGTCCTCGAAGGTTTGGAGCCTGTTCGTCGCCGTCCGGGGATGTACATTGGGGGCACAGATGAACGCTCCCTTCATCATCTTGTGGTGGAAATCCTCGACAATGCCATGGATGAAGCGGTCGCAGGCCATGCCAATTGTATTGACCTCACGCTTCACGAGGATGGCGCTGTGTCTGTCCGGGATAATGGACGGGGGATCCCCCTTGATCCCCATCCAAAGTTTCCCGATAAATCAGCCCTTGAAGTCATCATGACAACGCTCCATTCAGGGGCTAAGTTTGGCGGGGAGTCCTATCAAACCGCAGGGGGCCTCCATGGGGTTGGCCTTTCTGTGGTGAATGCATTATCTAGGCAATTGATTGTGGAGGTGTCTGCAAACAAGGAAGTGTGGCGCCAGGAATATGCGCAAGGACGCCCCACAACCCCTCTTGAACACCACGGAACCAGCTCCCACAGGCGGGGTACGCAAATCACCTTTTGGCTGGATCCAGAAATATTTGGGACGCATGCTCACTTTAAGGCATCCCTCCTCTATAAGCTCGCCCGCTCGAAAGCCTACCTTTTTAAAGGTGTTACCCTTAAATGGCAGTGCGCGGAAGCACTCGCCGCGGGTGTTCCCACCTCTGCAACCTTTCACTTTCCCGGCGGGATCGCCGATTACCTGAAAGAAAAACTGGAGGGAGAACCTCTCGCAACGCCGACTCTTTTTGAGGGAGAAGCCCCCTTTTCAGAAGGAGAAGGACGGGTTGAATGGGCCATCGCATGGCCATTGGCACGAGAGGGAAGCTGTACCTCCTACTGTAATACGATTCTCACCCCTGAGGGAGGCACCCATGAAGCGGGGTTTCGTCAAGCCATTGTGCGGGGCTTACGGGCCTATGGCGAACGGGTGGGCAACAAAAAAGCCGCGACTTTAACCGCAGAGGATTGTTTTGGAGGAGCAACAGGCGTTTTGTCCGTTTTCCTCAGGAATCCTCAATTTCAAGGGCAAACGAAAGAGAAGCTCGTTTCTCAAGAAGCCACTCGTCTTGTGGAAACGAGCCTCAAGGATCATTTCGATCATTGGCTGACAGCGAACCCTGAAGGCGCTCAAAGTTTGTTGGATCACGTCTTGTCTCAGATGGAGGAGCGTCTGCGGCGGAAACAATCGAAGGAAATTTCGAGAGCTTCGGCAACCCGTAAATTGCGGCTGCCGGGCAAGCTTTCGGATTGTAGCATTGAGTCAGCCGCGGGCACGGAGATTTTCCTTGTCGAGGGGGATTCGGCAGGGGGAACCGCCAAGCAAGCGCGAGATCGTAAAACCCAGGCGATTTTGCCCTTGCGGGGAAAGATCCTCAACGTGGCGAGTGCCACAGTGGATAAGATGCACGCCAACCAAATTATCGCGGATATCACCCTCGCTCTGGGATGTGGGGTGGGGCCGGACTGTGATCCCAAAAAGTTGCGCTATGAGCGTATTATTATCATGACAGACGCGGACGTGGATGGCGCTCACATTGCGTCCCTCCTCATCACCTTCTTTTTTCAGCAGATGCGTCCGCTTGTGGAAGGGGGACATCTTTATCTGGTCCAACCGCCCTTATTTCGTCTGACCCATGGAGGGAAGAGCGTGTACGTTCAAGATGATGCAGCGCGGGAGGAAGCTCTCGCGACGATCTTTAAAGACGCCAAAAAAGTGGAAGTAAGCCGCTTTAAAGGGCTTGGGGAAATGCTCGCCGTGCAGCTTAAAGAAACAATGACTCCCCATAATCGTATCTTGCAGCGTGTTTGCCTCCCCCCTCACGTAGAGGGCGAGGAGGATATCGCTCTCTTTGTCGATGATCTTATGGGTCGCAATC
>JABDEE010000019.1:17500-20607 GCA_013287205.1 Alphaproteobacteria bacterium | reverse complement strand
TCAAAACAAAAACCCCAGCAACTCATTGAGTTTTCTGGGGTTTTTTTAGTGATATTGGTTGCGGGGGCAGGATTTGAACCTGCGACCTTCAGGTTATGAGCCTGACGAGCTACCGGGCTGCTCCACCCCGCGTCAACCGAGAACACGTGTGACCAGACCCCTTAACGGGCCCGTTAGTAAACGTAATAGGGTTTTTTGAAAGTTCTCTTGATTCCATATGCTTGGAAGACCTGGCAGCGACCGACTCTCCCGCATCTTGAGATGAAGTACCATAGGCGCTGAGAGGTTTCACGGCCGAGTTCGGGATGGGATCGGGTGTGTCTCTCTCGCTAGAGCCACCAGGTCGTCGAAGCATATGGCGCCAAAAGCGCCTTCTTTTGTGACCAAACGGAAAATTCGTGCTGATGAAGATCAATAAACGCAAAGACGATATCGCCGCTGCGCGTGGATTCGTCAGGCAAGCCTGACGGGTTCTGAAAGATCAAGCCGATCGAGCGATTAGTACCGGTAAGCTTCCTGCATTACTGCAATTCCACACCCGGCCTATCAACGTGATGGTCTCTCACGGCTCTGATAGGGATTACTAGTCTTGAGGGGAGCTTCCCGCTTAGATGCTTTCAGCGGTTATCTCGTCCGCACTTAGCTACCCGGCGATGCCGCTGGCGCGACAACCGGTACACCAGAGGTGCGTTCATCCCGGTCCTCTCGTACTAGGGACAAGTCCTCTCAATAATCCGACGCCCACGGCAGATAGGGACCGAACTGTCTCACGACGTTCTGAACCCAGCTCACGTACCACTTTAAATGGCGAACAGCCATACCCTTGGGACCTGCTCCAGCCCCAGGATGTGATGAGCCGACATCGAGGTGCCAAACCTCCCCGTCGATGTGGACTCTTGGGGGAGATCAGCCTGTTATCCCCGGCGTACCTTTTATCCGTTGAGTGATGGCCTTTCCACGCAGGACCACCAGATCACTATGACCGACTTTCGTCTCTGCTTGAGCTGTCGCTCTTACAGTCAGGCTAGCTTATGCCATTGCACTCGACAGCTGATTTCCGACCAGCTTGAGCTAACCATCGCGCGCCTCCGTTACTCTTTGGGAGGCGACCGCCCCAGTCAAACTACCCGCCATGCAGGGTCCCGGACCCGGATAACGGGCCGCGGTTAGACATCAAGAATCGCAAGGGCGGTATTTCAAGGTTGGCTCCACGAAAGCTAGCGCCTCCGCTTCAATGCCTCCCGCCTATCCTACACATGTAATTCCTAATGCCACTGCAAAGCTGTAGTAAAGGTGCACGGGGTCTTTCCGTCTGACCGCGGGTACCCCGCATCTTCACGGGGAATTCAATTTCGCTGAGTCGATGTTGGAGACAGTGGGGAAGTCGTTACGCCATTCGTGCAGGTCGGAACTTACCCGACAAGGAATTTCGCTACCTTAGGACCGTTATAGTTACGGCCGCCGTTTACTGGGGCTTCAATTCAAGGCTTGCACCTCTCCTTTTAACCTTCCAGCACCGGGCAGGCGTCAGACCCTATACGTCGATTTTCATCTTTGCAGAGTCCTGTGTTTTAGGTAAACAGTCGCTACCCCCTAGTTTGTGTCACCTCCTCAAGGTTGCCCTCGAAAAGGTACCTCTTATCCCGAAGTTACGAGGTCAATTTGCCGAGTTCCTTCAACATCATTCTCTCAAGCGCCTGAGTATACTCTACTCGTCCACCAGTGTCGGTTTCGGGTACGGTCTCATGCTGGAGCTATTTCCTGGAAGTCCCAGGGTGCCTCTCTCAATCCAATAAGAGGAAACACCTTTCGGCCTTCGTCACTACCAGCTGGTTCAGGAATATTTACCTGATTCCCATCGACTACGACTTTCGTCCTCGCCTTAGGGGCCGACTAACCCTGCGCGGATTACCCTTGCGCAGGAACCCTTGGACTTACGGCGGGAGTGTCTCTCACACTCCTTTACGTTACTCATGTCAGCATTCTCACTTCCAATACCTCCAGCCCCCCTTACGGGTGACCTTCGCAGGCTTATGGAACGCTCCGCTACCACTCCAGGATTACTCCTGGAATCCGCGTCTTCGGTATATGATTTGAGCCCCGTTACATTTTCGGCGCAGGCTAGCTTGTCTAGACCAGTGAGCTATTACGCTTTCTTTAAAGGATGGCTGCTTCTAAGCCAACCTCCTGGCTGTCTTGGCCTTCCCACATCCTTTCCCACTTAATCATAATTTAGGGACCTTAGACGGCGGTTAGGGCTGTTTCCCTTTCGACGATGGACCTTAGCACCCACCGTCTGTCTGCCATTGTGTACTCATCGGTATTCGGAGTTTGGTTAGGTTTGGTAAGGATCGCTCCCCCCTAGCCCATCCAGTGCTCTACCCCCGATGGTAATTCAATGACGCACTACCTCAATAGTTTTCGCGGAGAACCAGCTATTTCCGAGTTTGATTGGCCTTTCACCCCTAATCACAGATCATCCACACCTTTTGCAACAGGATATGGTTCGGCCCTCCAGAGCGTGTTACCGCACCTTCAGCCTGTCCATGACTAGATCACTCGGTTTCGGGTCTCATCCTTGTAACTAAATCGCCCTATTCAGACTCGGTTTCCCTGCGCCTCCACCTAACGGCTTAAGCTTGCTACAAAGACGAAGTCGCTGACCCATTATACAAGAGGTACGCCGTCACACCCAATGCATAGTAAACTATGCGTTGATGCTCCGACTGCTTGTAGGCATTCTGTTTCAGATACTATTTCACTCCCCTCGTCGGGGTGCTTTTCACCTTTCCCTCACGGTACTTGTTCACTATCGGTCACTGAGGAGTACTTAGGCTTGGAGGGTGGTCCCCCCATGTTCAGACAGGATTTCACGTGTCCCGCCCTACTCGAGGACCTCTTGTGTTTCTACCCATACGGGACTATCACCCACTCTGGTCTGCCTTTCCAGACAGTTCTGGTTCTTCACAAAAGGCCACTGGCCTAGTCCGCGTTCGCTCGCCACTACTAACGGAGTCTCGTTTGATGTCCTTTCCTCTGGGTACTTAGATGTTTCAGTTCCCCAGGTTCGCCTAATAATCCTATGTATTCAGATTAATATACCACTT
>JABDEE010000019.1:0-12500 GCA_013287205.1 Alphaproteobacteria bacterium | reverse complement strand
CTATATGTTACACTTCCCTTGTTATTATAAATAAACTCTGAAGGAATAGACATGACATCACCTTTTTTTAAGCCTCTTCTTGCAGGAGCCTCGTTTGTGGTCCTTGCGTACTCAACTCCCGTTTTCGCATCGCAGCTTGTTGAGCAGGAAGCGGCAGCGAGTGCATCGTCTTCGGTTCCAGCAGCCCTTCGTGAGCAGGAGCAGCCTGAAGCAGAGATGAGCGCTGCCGATCAGCGGGTGGAAGAAGAGATGAAGCCCCACAGGGCTGAATACGAGAGAAAGCTGGGCGAAGTAGACGAAAAATGGCGTAAGTACAGTGATGGCGACCATGCTACAAAAATGAAGAAAATAGCTTCACAAAAAGAACTGCATAAAGATGAGCACGCCGCTGGGAAGATTACCCTTGGCGCCCTTACGACAAAGTTAAATGAATTGGCGGCAGAAGAAACGGCTGTATGGAAAACCTTTGATGAGAAGTATGCAGAAGTGCAAAAGGAAAAGAATGCATTGCTCGATGCTTTAGCACTGAGGAGCACCCAAATTCAGCAAGAGATGCGTCAGCAAGAGGGAGAATGAGCGTCCTCGTAAAACGCTAGTAGGGACTTACGGCCCTCTTCCTGTCCTCGGCTCTGTTGTTTTTATGTTCATGGTGCGAACATCTGTTCAAAAAAGCTAGGTTTTATTCAAAACTTCCGAGAAACGACAAGCATGAGGGTGTGCCCGCACTTCAGGGATCAGGACTGTCTCCTGGTTTCTGACTCTAGGGTGTTTCACTCCCCCCCTTGACTCTCTCGCACCATCTCTTATAGATAGATCCAGAAGCGCTTTGCGAATAAGGATAAAAAATGAAGAAGCTTTCCTTCCTGGTTTTCGCCCTATCTACATCCCTGATCACATCTATTCAGGCCAATGAAACAGCACCCGCGCCCTGCCCTCCAGCACCTTGTCCCTGTCCTCTGGCCTTTGCTGGGTTCTCTTTGGGCGGCACGGTTGGGTATGGGATTGGGAACGCGAACGTAAAGAGTGCGGCGACTTATACCACAAATGCTCGAGTGGGAGCAATTCCCACCTCGTATTCTGTCAGCTCTCAGGCTTATCCAGGCCTTTCAGGTGTGGATGGAGGTCTCATCGCAGGTTACCTGCATCGCTTTGGCAATTGGGGAGTGGGAACCGACTTTTTAGCCAATTGGGCGTCCACAAGTGGCTCAAGAAACACCACCGCCGGTTTTACCCAACCTGATGAGGTTGTCATACAGGCATCGTCTGTCTCGGTAAAAATGAAAAACTCTCTCCAAGTGCGCGGCGTGTTTTCCTACGTTGTCTCTGAGCTTCTCATGCCAAAGGTGATGCTAGGATGGGATAACTCACAATATACCCTCACCTCCCAGCAACCGCTGGCACTTGCTTTTCCTGGCGGTTCATTGGAATCAGTCGCTGCCCTTGGCGTCACGCAACAAAAACGCCTGAATGGGCTCCTCTGGGGGGCAGGTATTGATTTTCTCGTCGCACAAAATGTTGTATTTGGTCTGGAATATACGGGTGTGATCTCCACAAAAACAACGGTTAATGCTTCTTCGAATAGCACGATACCTTACGCCGGCGTATCCTACCCCGTTACGGGCACTTCAAGTGCGTCGCTCCGTCCTCAATACAACACTTTTAAGGCCACCCTCAAATATGTCCCTGGACTCCCCACCTATGAGATCGTCCAGAAAAAACCAACCTCTTCGGGGTTTGCTCCTTATGCCACCGCTTTTCAAGGATTCTCCTTAGGCGGCACGCTTGGATATGGAATCGGAAAAGCAACCACGAATAGTGCCACTAATTTTTCCTTTGTGTCTGCAGGGGATCCCGGTCAGCTCCCCTTTAATATCACGTCTAAACCCGGTCTTTCAGGTGTGGATGGTGGTCTCATCACCGGATACCTTCAAAGGTTTGGTAACTGGGGGGTGGGCGCAGATTTCTTAGCCAACTGGGC
The DNA here is from genome assembly GCA_013287205.1 of Alphaproteobacteria bacterium. Classification (GTDB taxonomy): domain Bacteria; phylum Pseudomonadota; class Alphaproteobacteria; order UBA9655; family UBA9655; genus UBA9655. The sequence continues at coordinate 10,522 of JABDEE010000019.1, read as the reverse complement.
TTCAACATACGGATCAGAAAATGATACAGCAGGGTGGTTCACTGATCCAACACATCAAGAAGTGCAAACAGCTTCCCTCAACGTGAAGATGAAAAATGCGCTCCAAGTGCGCGGAGTGTTTTCTTATGTCCTCTCCAATCTGATGATGCCCAAAATTATGCTGGGGTGGGACAACTCTCAATATACACTGGCATATCAACAAGTTACTACTATTGAGGGAGGTGCCGTTGGATCTTCTATCATCACACAAACAAAACGACTGAATGGATTCTTGTGGGGGGCGGGTGTTGATTTCCTGGTGGCAAAAGATATTGTGTTTGGTCTGGAATACACAGGGGTGATGTCGACAAAAATGACAGTCAATTCCCCGTTCAGTGGAATCACCAGCGCTGCTGCAGGTGGTGGCGCCCCTGCGCCCTTCACAGCAACCTCCTCTGTCTCTCTCCAACCTCAGTACAACACCTTCAAGGGAACACTGAAGTATATTTTCTGAGGCGTGCATGAGAGCAGGGTGTTGCTTCTGCTGTAAAAGCTCTTGCCTTTTTCATCACACCTCGTTAAACAAGGAGCGCACTCTTTGCCGGCACAGCCGGCTTGTGATGTCATTTGAATCACGATTAGCCATAAGGAGTCTATGAAATGGCGTTTTACGAAACGGTCTTCATTGCGCGTCAAGAGCTCTCAGCTGCACAAGTTGAAGCCCTCGCTGCCCAATTGACAGGCATTATTACCCAAGGCCAAGGGGAAGTGGCCAAAACTGAATTCTGCGGTCTGCGCACCCTTGCCTACAGCATCAAGAAAAATCGGAAGGGTCACTACGTTCTTTTCAATAGTGATGCCCCTCCTGCTGCCATTCAAGAAATGGAGCGGCAGATGCGCTTGAATGAGGACATTTTGCGCTTTTTGACCCTTAAGCTCGAGAAGATTGATTCGAATCCCTCTGCCTTGATGCAAAGCAAGCACTCTCGGGATTCCCGCGAGCGGCGCCATGACTCTTATGGCGAGAATGATCGCCGTGAAGTCTTGGATGACGCAGAGATTGAAATCCTCGCCCCAGGAACAGGAGATGAAGAATGACCGACGCCCCAACAACTCGCAAACCTTTTTTCCGTCGCCGCAAAACCTGTCCTTTTCAAGGGCCGGATGCGACTTATATTGATTATAAGGACGTTAAGCTTTTGCAAAAATTTATTACAGAGCGGGGGAAAATTATCCCCAGCCGGATTTCAGCTGTCTCCCTGAAGAAGCAGCGGGAATTGGCACAAGCGATCAAGCGTGCGCGTTTCTTGGCGTTGATGCCTTACGTGATGGATTAGATTAGGGAAGTAAACGTTGTCATCCCCGGCATACAAGTCCTCAATCCTCGGCTTGCCGAGGATGTTAGGGCTTGTTGACCGGGGACCCAGGAGCCAAGGCATGAAAGAATTTTTGCGTAGCCTCTGGGCCCCCGATCAAGGCTTTCTAGGCCTCCGGCAAGCCGGGGCTAAGAAAGCCTAAGTCGGGGATGACACGCTTCGATAACCTCAACCTAATGGTCAGATACGCATGATGAACCGTTACAACCCCACTCTCCTCACCACCCTCGGCGGCTTCTTGAGTGCCGCTATCGCACTTATCCCCCTGTTGCCCTTCCCGATCCTCGTCTTACTCTCCTATTTTGCACCCCTTCCTTTGCTTCTCGTGGGGCTTGGGGTCGGCCTCAGGGCCTTTTATGGCGCTGGCCTTCTTGCCACATCTCTTATTCTTTTATCGGGAGATTTCCTTTCTGCTGGGCAGTTTTTCCTTTTTTCTGCTCTTTGTCCGGGGATCTTGCTCTCCCGGATCCTTTTGAACCGTCCCACTTCCTCGGGCAAAGTGAGTTGGTATCCTTCTCCGCTTATCTTACGGGATTTCACCTTTCTTTTAGGTGCCATCGCCGTATGTGCTTTTGGATGCTACGTCTACACGGTACAGACCGGTTACCTCCAGACACTTCTCCAGCCTCTTTTAACCCTCCTCAATTCACAAGGACAGGCACGGGAAATTTTTCTTCATCTTGTCCCTTTTATACCGGGTCTTTTTGCCTTTTCCTGGGGCATGACGCTCTTGGTGAATGGGATCCTTGCCCAGGGACTCCTGGTGCGCTTTCAACATAACCTGAGACCCACCCCCCCGTTGACCACCCTGCAAGCCCCCCTTTCTTTTACGATCGCCTTTGGGGTGTGTATCCTGCTTTCCCTTGTGGGTGTTGGCTATGTGGATGCTTTTGGGAAGACGGGTGCTCTTGTGTTGGCCTTTCCTTTTTTCCTTATTGGACTGGGCATTATTCATCAGTGGTTGTATCGCACCACCTATTCGACCCTATGGTTTACTCTCTTTTATGTCTCCCTCATCCTGCTGACCTGGCCCATTGTGTTTGCTGTTTTGTTAGGTTTGTTGCGCCCCTGGCTGACAAAATTAATGCCCTCTCACTAATTCATTGTTTTTCACAGTTTTTCTTGATAGAAAGAGAATCATTCGACAATTAGGAGCCCAACGGTCATGCAAGTTATTCTTTTACAACGTGTTGAAAAATTAGGAAAATTAGGGGAAGTGGTCGACGTTCGCCCCGGTTATGCACGCAATTGTTTACTTCCCAAAAAGTTTGCTCTTCGTGCAACGGCAGAGAATATTGCCCATTTCGAGAAAGAAAAAGAAGCTCACCTGAAGCTCAACCTGAAGCATAAGGAAGAAGCTGAAATCCTGGGCAAGCGCCTGGAAGGCAAGATGGTGGTCCTGATCCGTCAAGCCAGTGAAGCCGGCCAACTCTTCGGATCTGTAACCGTGCGCGATATTGCTGAAGCCCTTGGCGAATCTACTGTGACCAAAAATCACGTTAAAATTGAGACACCTATTAAAACAATCGGTATTCATGAGGTCCGCGTCCAACTTCACCCAGAAGTATTTGTCACCATTGGCGTGAACGTGGCCATGTCCCAAGACGAAGCCAAGGCGCAAGCGAAAGCTGCTGAGTCTGCTGTGATGGAAACGGTAGAGGAAGAGAAGCCAGCGAAAGCAAAGAAGGCTGCGAAGGCTGAAGCAGAAGAGACGCTTGAGGTTGAAGAAGCGGCACAGGAGTAGGCTACAGTAGAGTTAGCAAAAGGATAAAGACAATGAAAAGGATAAAGACAATGACGATAAAAACGTTTTTAGGAAGTACGGCTTTTGCCCTTCTTTTATCGTCTTCTGTACACGCAGCAGATCCTGAGCTAGACGAGGCCACATCATCTTCCGGTTTGCAACTCCGCTCGCAGCACGCGCAAACGAGCAGCGCGGCTTCCGCTGAGAGTGATGCTTACGAGCGCAATAAGGCTGTTTTCTATCAACTTCTTGAAACTTTCGACAAGGATTCTGATGCTCATGATCAAGCTGTTGAGACTCTCGACGCAATTGTTGGGGCTCTTCATGAGGTAGATCGCCTTCCCTTTTATGTCCAAGAGCTCAACACCCAATTTATTGAGGGCTTACGCCATAACCAACACAACGCTCACGTTGCTCTCACTCAAGCCAGGCGGACGTTTCTTCGATCGAAAGCTGTTACCGATAAAGCTTATGACGATTTCGAACAGGCTCGTTTTACACCTGGAGGCCACCATGGTTCTGTTTACGAACAAGAGCGTGAGGCTCTAGCCCGAGCGCCCAGTGTTGCTTATAAAGAACCCCATGTTGTTTATGAAGAAGACATGGAATCTTTGTTTGCGCGCTACAAAGATGAAATACCCCCTGTTGCGGAACTCGATAAAATTGCCGCCAGGGTTGCTCTTTGCCGACATCCTCTTTGTCAACCTCGCGATGCTTACGAGGCCGCTCGTCAGCAGCTTTTTAACCAAAATTATCCTGCTTCTTCCCCTGATACTTTCGAGACGCTTTGTGCGGCTCGCGACCACGCTTATAATATTCGTTACAAAACGCGTGCAGATGAGTATAGGCAATGGAGGAGGATACGAGGCTCCTAAGTAATATCTTTGAGGCGTAAATTTCATTCACTCACCTAGGCGGCCATCCAAATTTTTTGACTTTGTTTTGAGGTACTGTACACTGGGGGAACGCATAACCCCACAAGAAAGAGTACGTCCCCCATGCCCCCTCCCTCCTCCACCCTTTCTAAGATCGTCGCTTTGTTGGGGGATGGCGAACGCCATACCGGCACGCAAATGGCAGAAACCCTTTGCATTTCTCGGGCCGCTGTGTGGAAAGCCATGCAGCGGCTTAAAGCTTACAAGATTCATGTGCAGGCTGAACATCAGGGATACCAACTCGCCTCCCCTTTTATCCTCTTGGATGCAGGAAAAATCGAAGCGCTTCTGAACCGCTCCGACCTTACCCTTGAGGTCGTTGAAACCCTCCCCTCAACAACCGACTATCTGAAACAAAAACGCTCTCTGGCAAATCTCTCTTTCTGTTTTGCAGAGCACCAGTCAAAAGGAAGAGGGCGTTTGGGGCGAGAGTGGGTTTCCCCCTTTGGATGTAACATTTATTGCAGCTTTAGTTACATTGTCCCCCAGAGTATCAATGAGATTTCAGGATTGAGTCTCGTTGTCGGACTTTGCATTATCAAAGCGCTGGAATCTTTGAACCCCTTGATCCGTCCTTGTCTGAAATGGCCTAACGACATTTACCTTGAGAATCAAAAGATGGGGGGCATCCTCATCGATATTGTGGCCGAAGCCCATGGAACCTGTACAGCCATTATCGGTTTTGGGCTCGATGTGAATATGCGGGATTCTGAGGCTCACCCGTGGACCTCGCTTGAACACGTGGTGGGGGAGAAACTGGATCGCAATTGGGTGAGCGCCCGCATCATCGACTCCCTTCTTGAAGGACTTGATCGCTTTCGTGAGGAGGGCTTTGCTCCCTTTCTCTCAACGTGGGAGCAGTACGATTTGCTTAAAGGACAGGATATTTCGGTCCAAATAGGAAGCAACCTTAAAACAGGGGTCGCCCGCGGGATTGACCCCCATGGTTATCTCCGCCTTGAGACCTCCCCGGATAAGATCGAGCTCATTTCCTGTGGCGACACGACGATCGTGTGAGGCCCCCTTATCCTCTTCCTCGATGATTGTATGCAAGTGTGAAACGAGGGAGTGGATAGAGAACGTCCCAAACAGCCATCCATCTCTCTTGCGTATCCTTGCGCCGATAGGGATTAATAATTGACAGGGCATACAAGCCTATCATCGCAAACGCGCGATCCAATAAGAAAGAAAGAGCCGTAAGGCTTGCCATGATGTTCGTCACCGTTGCGAAACCTGTATCCATGAGAAGGGTCAATAAGACCACAATCATCAGTGCTGTGTTCATTCCAGTCGCAGGTGCAATACTCTGCTCTCTTACCCAAGGAAGAAGGATTTTGCTGGGAATCGTGCGGGGTTCCAGATTTAGGCTGTAAAAACGTGTCATCCCAGACTTAGACCTTCTTAGCCCCGACAGGTCGGGGAAGAGAGGCACTACCCGGCTACGCCCAAAGGCTACGCCGTGGCGAGAGCCTGGGATGACACGATTTTTTAACCCAAAATTGTTATTCCATGAGATACTTCTTAGCCCAGCGGAATTTGGAGTGCTGAACACTGAAGACTGCTCACTGAACACTGTCAGCCCCTGAGGCACCTCTGCAAGCATTGCTACTGGGGGCGAGGGAACAGTTGGTATGTTCTCCGATAGGGATGAGGGGGGTTCTGTTGGAGGAGCCCCTGCAGGTGGAGATGGTGGGGGCGCCATTTCAAATGATGAAAAGGTATTTTTCTCAAGCTCAGCACCCTCTTCTTCGACGTTTGATAAATGTGTATTTTTCAGGCGACGCGCTCTTCCAGCCCCCTGCTGAACAAGATCGGAGACAATCCCTGCAAGCGGGGCTGATGGAGACATATTCCCCCCGTTCTGGTTCTCTGAACCGTTCTGAGACGGTGGGGGAGGATTATCTCCGCCTGATGAGGCTGCTGCTAGCTGCATATTGGTGTTGGTAGTGGACGCTTCTGCATAGAGCGCTTTCTCTAGAGGACGGCAATGGCGCCATGTATGTTCCATTTTCATCGATTCTAAGAGGATGATTATCCTTATGCCAGAAGCATCCTGCGTAATTTTTGTAGATATGACCTTCCATTTCAGAAAGTACTTCAGGGACTCCTGATCTTCCGAAGTCAGCTCATACTCTTCCTCCTCTATAGAAATTCCTGCCCGTCCTTCAGAGAGGGCCTGAAGATCTTCACTCTCCAGCTTTGTGGCGGCGGCGGACAAACTTTTATATCCCTTTGGTCGCACCTTCTTTTCTAAAGGAGGGATATTTTTCTTCTTCTCAAGAGGGCCTGCGTTCTCAGAAGGAATCACAGGGTGTTGGATGGCCATCCTACGATTCTCTTCGGCATCCACCCAATCTGTTGCCTTGGCAGGTTCAAGAGAAAAAACCATTATCAACAAAATCAATTTCTTCATGGCAACCCTCCATTGAAAGGAGATTATTATTGAACTTGAGGCGGAGGGTAGGAGGGGAAAGCCCAATTGTCAACCATCTATTTTTTTATGGTTTACCATTTGGGCAACGGAGAATACAAAAAGGGCGCACTCCTTAGAGAGGCGCCCTTCTTTAAGGCTTCGTGGCTGCATTGAGCCGTCTGTCCTCTCCTATAAAAAGTTATCGTCTACCATAGCCTTTGCTTCCTCTTCCTCAGTTGGGGACTTCTGGGGCCACGTTCTTCTCACACCTTCAAAACAAAGTCGAAAAATTCTTTTTACTTCTCTTTTTATTGTTTTTTATATTAATAGTAATAAAATATTAACATCTTAATGATACTCTATTCTTAGACTACACGTTCCTCTTCCTTACCGCCTTTACGGAAGGGGCAGGAACACGGAACTATATTTTAACGCTAACAAAGGAGACCTAAAATGACAATGAAAAATTATCTGAGACTTTCCCTGCTTGTGGGATTTTCCATGATCGCTGGGGCACAGAGTGTCCAGGCCGGAAAGTCCCCTTCTCCTGAGTCTATCAACGTGAGACAATCTCAGGGGGATACCTTGGCTCGTTCTTCTCTGAAGGATGCCCATGGGAAAAGGTGCCCAGTGGTGTGCTGGCAACCTTTGGGCTGCGCCTGTTAACCGGAGCTCAGGGAATCCAGGAAAAAGCTTTCTGGATTCCCAATGAAGACTGACACCTGATACCGTTTTCATAAATACAGAAATTGCCTTAGAGATTGTGCCCTGTTATGCTGCCTTAGCTATAAAATAGGAGGAGAAGGCATGGCTGCATTGAGCCGTCTGTCCTCTCCTATAAAAAGTTATCGTCTACCATAGCCTTTGCTTCCTCTTCCTCAGTCTGCGGTGTATCTGCGTCCTGCGCCAAAACAGAAAGAGGGGTGAGAAGGGCGGCAAATGCTACGAGCGTCTTTAAATCAATAGATATCATTCCTTCCTCCTATAAAAATATATTTTTATCGCGATCTATGCATAACTTTATAATGTTATCACAAAATTATTAATATAGTATTACGTTCATCACATGCTTAAGGCACGACCTAGACAAGCCCCTCTCACATCCGTTAGTATGTTTGTCTGAGTCCCACCCCTTAGCGTATCTTACAAACTGAGACAGAAAACCCTATGATGCCAGCCCTTAAACCTCAGTTTGCGCCGCCCGCGCTTGCGATCTCCCCCGATCTTGATCGGTTGCCTCCTCATAGTTTCGAGGCAGAACAGGCCCTTCTCGGTGCCCTTCTCCACAACAATTTGGCCTTTGAGCGGATTGGGGATTTCTTGCGGCCGGAACATTTTTCGGATGGGGCCCATGCCCGTATTTTTGAGGCGATTAGTACGCTCATCCATCGCGGCCATACTGCGGATCCCATTACGCTTAAAGAGTATTTTGATCGGGATGATGCCTTGTCTGAAATTGGCGGCGGCCAGTATCTTTCGCAGCTTGCGGCGTCCATGGTGTCGATTATCAACACCAGTGACTATGGGAAGAAAATTTATGATTTTTATCTCAGACGTCAGCTGATTGATGTGGGTGAGGAAATCGTCAATGAGGCCCATACCTACGACCTGGAAGTCTCAGCTATTAACCAAATCGAGCTTGCAGAAAAAAAGCTCTTTGACCTGGCAACCACAGGTCACCAAGAACGCGGTCTTCAAACATTTTCCTCGGCTCTAAAAGACGCGCTCATCAGTGCTGAGGTCGCTTATAAACGAGACAGCCATGTGGTCGGTGTGACCACAGGGTTTAAGAAAATGGATGAGTGTTTAGGCGGCTTTCATCCTTCTGACCTCATCATTCTGGCTGGGCGCCCTTCCATGGGAAAAACCGCCCTTGCCACCAACTTTGCCTTTAATGCGGCACGAGCGGCCATGGAAAAAAAAGAGGGTGGACCGGTTGCCTTTTTCTCTCTTGAAATGTCGGCAGAACAGTTGGCCAACCGTATTCTCGGACAAGAGTCAGGGCTATCCTCAGACCTTATTCGACGGGGGGATATTGGCAAATCGGATTTTCCACGCCTTGTGGAAGTGTCGAATCGCCTCAATTCCCTTCCCTTTTATATCGATGATACGCCGGCCCTTTCGGTGCCCGCTCTCAGGACCCGCGCGCGCCGCTTAAAGCGCCAAGGGGGACTGGGCATGATTATCATTGATTATCTTCAACTGCTCTCGAGTCCTGGGAAAAAATCCCCAGAGAATCGCGTGCAGGAGCTCTCTGAAATTACCCGTAACCTCAAAGCGCTGGCCAAAGAACTTCAGGTTCCTGTCCTTGCGCTTTCCCAGCTCTCCCGTTCCGTTGAGCAGCGAGATGATAAGCGGCCGCAACTTTCTGACTTGCGCGAATCAGGATCCATTGAGCAAGACGCGGATGTGGTCATGTTCGTTTATCGTGAAGAATACTATCTTGCCCGGAAACAACCGACAGGGAGTGATGACAAGGTGGCTGCCTGGGAGGCTTCTCTCAAAGCGGTTGAAAAGACAGCGGAAGTCATCATGGCCAAGCAACGCCATGGCCCGATTGGCACGGTTAAGTTGCATTTCGAAGGACGATTGACGAAATTCAGTGATCTTGCGGATCCCACTTATCTTCCGGCGCACCATGGATAAGGCTCTCTTTCCCTACCCTCCGGCAGCTCCTTTGGCCCTCATCATTGATTTAGATGCCCTGGCCCACAACTATCGCTCTCTTTGCTCTGAACTCAATGCCGGCACCCTTTGTGCTGCCAGCATCAAGGCCAATGCGTATGGCATGGGGCTCAAGGAAGTGGCCATGCGTTTGTATCAGGAGGGGTGCCGGCACTTCTTTATTGCCTACCTGCCGGGGGCGATTGAACTCCAATATTTCATTGGAAAGGATAGCTTCATTTACGTTCTTTCCGGGTTTCGGCCGGGCGATGAGGAAATTTACAATCACTATAATGTGATTCCCGTTCTCAGCGATTTGACTCAGGTCAAGGCCTGGAACACCTTCGGTCAGCAAAATCAACAGTGCCTCCGGGCCGCCCTGCATTTTGATACAGGGATCACCCGAACGGGACTCTTCCCGGATGTGGTGCGCAAGCTGGAGCTCTCTCACTTTTCCCATACGGAAATCATTTGTGTCATCAGCCACCTTGCCTGTCCTTATCAACCGACCCACCCGATGAATGAAATTCAACGCCGGCTCTTTGATGAATTGCGCCAGCGGTTTCCTTTTGCCATGGGCAGTCTTGCCAATAGTGGGGGCATCTTTCTTGATCCGTCCTATCATTATGACATGGTACGCCCGGGTCTTGCCTTTACAGGCTGTTCGACAGCGGTCCCTCTCAAGCACTACAAACTCAAACCCGTTTTCAAGGCCTATGCTCAAATTCTTCAGATTAATGAGATCGAGCGCGGCGAATCAGTGGGATATGATACAACCTTTATCGCCCGGCGCGATTCTCGTATTGCCACCATTGGTGTGGGATATGGGGATGGGTATTTCCGCAGTTTGAGCAACTGCGGCGAGCTGTATTTTAAGGGATATTTTGTGCCCGTTGTGGGCCGCGTCTCCATGGATCTTCTGACCGTTGATGTCACCGATATTCCGCCTGAGGCAATTGCTTGTGGGGAATGGATGGAGCTTTTTGGCGATAATCTTCCTGCCGATGAGGTGGCCAAAAAAGCAGGAACGATTTCTTATGAGCTCTTCTCTCGCCTTGGCCCTCGGTTCGAGCGGTTTTACATAAATTCAGGCGTGGCGGAGGAAGAGGAACCGCTTCTTCTCGAGGAAGACCCTCTCGTTGCGCAGTCTTCTTAACTCCCCTGCATATTAATGAATCATTAATTAAACTACTGTGGCTACAGAAGCACATGCGAAGAAGAAGAAGCCGGCATCTGGCGCGGGCGATACGGCGCTGTTTGCGAAGTGTCAAACTGAATGTACTGATAATGCAAACTATTTAAAAGCAACAGCGAGCTATACATCAGCCACGGAGGCTCAGTGGGATCGCGTCAAGGCGGCTACGCTTGGGGCGTGTACAAATGCATGCAAAATATTTTCCTAACACGACCC
>JABDEE010000018.1 GCA_013287205.1 Alphaproteobacteria bacterium | reverse complement strand
TCTTAAAGTGGTGCTCCGCTTCATCGTACTCCTCCAATTCTCCCGTTGCCATGTTGAAATTCCAGGCATGGAGCTGGAGTGAGCCATTCTCCACTCTTTCTCGAATCCAAGGAAAGGTTTTTAGGTTTTGTAAGGAATTCATGAGGGAATAGCGACCGCAGAGGACGATTTTTTCGTCCAAAGGGCGGTCTTTATGATAGTCCATGACGGCGTCGTGGGCCGCTTGCGCCAGTTCCATCCATTTTGTCAGAAACGTCTCCGAACCACAGGTTTCATGGGAATGTTCCAGGAGGGACTGGATTCCTCCGCATTGGGTATGGCCAAAAAGAATCACATGCTGAATCCCTAACACACAGATGCCAAACTCAAGGGCAGCACTTGTGCCATGGTAGCCATGGTCGTCTTCATAAGGAGGGACAAGATTAGCCACATTCCGGATCATAAAAAGATCGCCCGGTTGGCAGTTCATGACCAGCGCCGGATCCACTCGTGAATCGGAGCACGCAATCATCAGGGCTTTGGGGCTTTGTCCTTGACGCACGAGGGTTGCAAAGGAGGAGTCCCCTCCCTCGAAATACTGCTCCCGAAATTTTTGGTACCCTTCAATGAGGGTCTGCATATCTTTTTTCATGAAGGGGAGGGTAGGAGATTTGGAGATGAGGGTCAAGGGGAGCATCAAGGGTTCTTTTTCCTCTTGAAGATTGTCCAAAAAACTTGCTTTTAGTAAAAAAAATATGTTAGTGCGATTCTTGAAAGTTTTTAATACTTAAAAAAGGAGTTTTGTGAATGGAAAAATATCTTGTGGCAATGACGGCGCTCTTGCTCAGCGTCCAAACGGCCCAAGCCATGGATTCAGCTTCCCAAGCTATAGAGGAGATAGGAGAGCAACCAGGTAGTGCCCCCAGACACCTCAGCAAGGATGAGATTGAAAGTGCACTTAAGGTGCACGAAGCTGAACAAATGCAAAGATATCTGGCTGATCCAAGAGTTCAGGCAATTGCGCTACAAAGAACCTCTTCACAGAGAACCCTAGAGCAGATGCGGATAGACATGTGCGTTGCTAGAGAGGAGTTTGCGAAGAATCCTCAACATAAAAAACTCGAACAGGAAGAACTCGCATTGGCACGGGAGGATCTAGCATTATATGAGTCGTATGGTACGCCCGAGGGGAGAAAGCTACTAGGCCTAAAGCTGTTCGGATATCGTTGATAAACCTGCGGCTTCTGGAGCAGGAGCAGCTCCTGTTGCGAGTCTAGACGAGGTTAAATCAGATCTAGCATAGCTCAAACGAGTAAATATGAGCTAAATTTGAGTTAAAGGGGACTTTTTAGTCCTCTTTAACTTTAAGGTTTAAGGGCCTCAAGCATTTGTGAAAAATGAAAAAAGAGACAAGATTTCCTGCGTCCTGTCTAAAAATGTCGGCCCTTCATCCCTTTCCTGTTTTTCATTTATTTGAACCTGGACAGCGGTAGCGAGAGGGAATAAACCATGACCTATCAATTTCTTGTTCCTCTTATTTCTTACTTTTCTGACTAACTGCTATATCGCTCTACTGCTACACTTGCTGCGACACCTACTTTACTGCTCCACCGCTCCACTGCTACACTGTCTTCTACGACACTAAAGGAGGCCCCTATGATCCCCCATACATCCACAGATATCCTTTTGACGCTTATTGCTTATTTGCTGGGCAGTCTTCCGTCCGGTTTGTGGATGAGCCGGCTTTTTGGACTTGCCGATCCTCGGACTGTGGGGTCGCAAGGGACGGGGGCCACCAATGTTTTGCGAGGAGGGCATAAACTCGCAGCCGGGCTTACGCTTTTTCTAGATGTGCTCAAGGGGGCGGTGACGGTGATGATCGCGGAGCTTGTGGATCCGTCCTTTGCACCGTTTGCGGGCCTTGTGGCTGTGATCGGTCATATTTGGCCTCTCTGGCTTGGGTTTCGAGGAGGCAAAGGGGTTGGGCCAGCGTGCGGCGTTTTGCTTGTCCTCAGCTGGCCGGTGGCAGTGATATGTTTTGTGACGTGGATTTCTGTCGCTTTTGTGACGCGTTACTCATCGCTCGCATCGATTGTCACGGTTTGCTTATCTCCCTTCTATGCGATTTATCTCGACACGGGTCACCTCACTGTCTTATGTATTGGTCTTGCCGGGCTTCTTTTATGGACGCACCGGGACAATATCAAACGCTTATCGACAGGGAGAGAACCACACATTGGAGACACGAGCCCCCCACCCTCTGACGCCTAAAGACACCCTTTTTGACTGGCTGCAGCTTACCCGGTCTGAAAATGTGGGTCCCCTCACTTTTCGGGATCTTCTCAACCACTATGGGACCGTGCGGGCTGCCCTGGAAGCTTTGCCAGAGCTTGCAGTGCGGGGAGGGCGGACGCGGCCACTTAAGGTGGCCTCCCCCCTTGAGATTGAGAAAGAACTGGAGGCAACCCATGGCTTTGGGGCGCGGATCGTGACGATGGAGGATCCTCTTTATCCTCCTTTGCTTGGTCACATTGAATCGGCACCGCCTGTGATCACGGTGAAGGGTCAGCTCTCCCATCTCCAGAATCCTCTCTTTGCCATTGTGGGGGCACGCAATGCGTCCCTCATGGGGAAGAAAATTGCAGGACGATTGGCTGGGGATCTGGGAAATCAGGGATGGGTGGTGGCGTCTGGCCTTGCGCGGGGGATTGATACGGCTGCCCATCAGGGTAGCCTTCAAACAGGAACGGTGGCAGTTCTTGCGGGAGGAATTGACAATATCTACCCTTCAGAAAATGAACTGCTCTATCATCGCATTGCTCAAGAAGGGGTGCTCGTGGCGGAATCTCCTTTTGGGACAAAGCCCCATGCCACGCTTTTTCCTCGGCGCAATCGGATTGTGTCGGGGATCTCTCGGGCGACGGTGGTGGTGGAGGCGGCGTTTAAATCCGGATCCCTGATTACGGCTCGATACGCTTTAGAACAGGGCAGGGAGGTCTTTGCGGTTCCCGGCCATCCCTTTGATCCTCGGGCACGGGGGTGTAATAAGCTCATTAAAAATGGAGCGGTTCTTGTGGAATCTTTTGAGGATATTGACCAAGAGATTTCCCCGCGAACGCCTTTTTATCCTGAACCTCACGTAGTGGAATGTGAGGAGTCTTCCCCGCCACGTCCTTTGGAAGATGTGCGTCAGATTCTTAAAGAAAATTTAAGTGTTGTTCCGATAAGTGTTGACGAGGTGATGCGAGAATGTCAGTTGTCAGCATCTGAATTATGGATCGCCATCCTTGAGATGGAGCTTGCCGGATATCTTGAACGCCACCCAGGAGCCAAGATATCCTTAAAAGAAGAATGGAACAGCGCATGAACCTTATGATTGTGGAGTCACCCACCAAGGCAAAAACAATTGAAAAATACCTTGGCAAGGACTTTCGGGTTTTGTCCAGTTATGGCCATGTGCGCGATCTTGTGTCGAAGAATGGATCCGTGCGTCCTGATGAAGGCTTCGCCATGACCTGGCAGGTGGATGATCGGGCGAAGAAGCATCTGGATGCGATTGTTAAAGAATTAAAGGGCGCTCAAAACCTCTATATCGCAACCGACCCTGATCGGGAAGGGGAGGCCATTGCCTGGCATCTCCAGGAAGTCCTCTCTGAAAAGGGGGCCTTGAAAAATGTGACCACCCACCGGGTGGCGTGGAATGCGATTACAAAGGAAACGGTCACCCATGCCCTGGCTCATCCTCGTGCTATCGATCGTTCTCTTGTAGAAGCTTATTTTGCCCGATTGAGTTTGGATTATCTGGTGGGCTTTACCCTCTCCCCGATTCTCTGGCGCAAACTCCCAGGCAGCCGTTCAGCAGGGCGGGTGCAGTCGGTGGCTCTTCGGTTAGTTGTGGATCGGGAAGTCGAAATTGAAGCCTTTATTTCCCAGGAATATTGGACCATTGATGTGGGCTTTCTCACTCAAGATCAAAAGGCTTTTACGGCGCGTCTGACGCACCTGGATGGGAAAAAGCTTGAGAAATTTGATTTGCCTTCTGAAGAAACCGCTCTTGAAGCTGTTCGAAAAATTGAATCTCATCCGTACCATGTTGAATCCGTTGAGAAAAAGCGGGTCCAGCGTCATCCGCGTCCCCCCTTTACAACGTCGACCTTGCAGCAGGAAGCGTCTCGCAAATTGGGATTTAGTCCGAAAAAGACCATGCAGCTCGCACAGAAGCTTTATGAAGGTGTTTCTGTGAAGGGGGAAACGCAAGGATTGATCACCTATATGCGTACGGATAGTACCCAGGTGGATGGAGCTGCTTTAGCGGCCTGCCGAACGGTGATTGGAAAGGCTTTTGGGGATAAATACCTTCCTGAAAATCCTCGCCAATACAAGACGAAAGCCAAAAATGCCCAGGAAGCCCACGAAGCCATTCGGCCGACGAATCTGACCATTTCGCCTCAAGATGTGACTCATATTGACTCTGATCAGGCGCGATTGTATGAGCTTATTTGGAAGCGGATGATGGCCTCTCAAATGGCCAGTGCCGAGTTGGATCAAACAAGCGTCGATATCACCTCTCCTGATCAAAAAATTATCCTGAGGGCGACAGGGTCCGTTTTGGTGTTTGATGGGTTTTTGACCCTCTATCGGGAAAGTCAGGATGATGAACCGGAAGATGAGGACAATAAACTCCTCCCCCCCCTTCAAGCCAAAGAGCCTGTGGAGAAAGAAACAATTCTCCCCGATCAACACTTCACCCAACCCCCGCCACGCTATACGGATGCGAGCCTCATTAAAAAAATGGATGAGCTTGAGATTGGCCGTCCAGGGACGTGGGCGTCAACGGTTCAAACGCTTCTTGAGCGGGGCTATGTGCGTCATGAAAAGAAAACCCTCGTTCCTGAGGATCGGGGACGCATTGTGACCGCCTTCCTCCTGAACTATTTCCGGACCTACGTGGAGTATGATTTTACGGCCCACTTAGAAGAGCAATTGGATGAAGTGTCCAATGGCGATCTTTTCTGGAAGGACGTTCTCACCCAGTTCTGGAAACCTTTCTTAGGCGCAATTGATGAGGCAAAAGACCTCAAGATCCAGGAGGTGCTGGAGCATCTTCAGCAAAAGCTGGATCACTTCCTTTTTCCCGTTGTGGAGGAAGGGGTGGATCCTCATGTCTGTCCGCAATGTAAGGTGGGGACGTTGGGTTTGCGCCTCAGTAAATTTGGGGCGTTTATTGGATGTAGCGACTATCCGACTTGCAAATACACCCGTCCTTTGGCGGCTGAAGGGGAGGGCGGCGCTGCTTATGAAGAGCCTTTCGAGCGGGAGCTGGGCACGGATCCGGCCTCAGGGCTTGTGGTCACTGTGAAAAAGGGCCCCTATGGCTTTTATGTTCAGTGGGGCGAAGGGGGAACGGGCAAGAAGAAAGACAAGCCGAAGCGTGCTTCCGTCCCCCCCAGTCTATCGCCTGAGATGATGACTCTTGAGGAGGCCCTTGAGCTCGGCAGCCTACCGCGGGAGGTGGGCATTGATCCGGAAACAAAGGAAATGATTACCGCCGCCATTGGTCGCTTTGGCCCTTATGTGAAAATCGGTAAGACGTTTGTGTCTTTGAAGAAAGAGGACGATGTCTTTACTGTAGGCCTTAATCGCGCCCTTGAGCTCATTGAGCTTAAGAAAAATGCCCCTCCCCGAGGACGGCGTGGGGCCCCTGCGAAGCCTGTAAAGAAAACGGCTCCTGTGAAGAAAAAGGCATCTGCGAAGAAGGCGCCTACGAAGAAAAAGGCGTAGTCAGATAGAGGAGAGACCGCTCGCTCTTTACAAGTAAGCGTCCCCTTTCCTGTCTTTCATCGATTTGTGCTTAGTCTGTGCCGCCTTCTGTACCCGTCTCACTTCCTGAACCATCAGGACTCATAACTTCTGTCGGTGCTGCTGCTATTCTCCTTTTTTCTCTTTTTTTTGCTGCCTCTATTTGTCTTCTTTCTATTGTTTTTTTGACATTTACTTCGTTTATTGTTGCTCGCTCTACTTCCTCTGCTGCTCTTGTTGCGGCTGCTTTTAATTTACCAGCTTCCTTTTCGGTTCTTGCGGCTTCCAATAACGCTGAAGGATCCGAAAGTGAGCCCGCTGCGGCTCTTGCTGCTTCTGCTTTCGCTGCTGCTTCTGTTGCTGCTGCAATTAGCTTAGCAGCTTTTGTTTCCGCTTCTTCTCTTTCTTCTCTTGCCGTATTTATTTCTCTCTTTGCTCTTTCTACTGATTTGGCACTGTGATACGCTCTCCCTGCTGCATCTATTATTTCGAGTCCTGCTGCTGCTGCCGGTTTAGGTGACATCCATCCTCCTGAGGCTTGTGGTAAAGCTGCCGCTGCCGCAGGTGCTGATCCGGCCTTTACGCTTGAGGATCCCCCCCTTACGCTTGAGGGGGCCGCGGGTGGTGTCATCGATTTTGGCATTGCTGATTCGTCGGAGGCTACAGCTTTTCTTAATCTTTCCAATGCGTCTTCTGGGAGGAGAAATTCGTCCTCAGAGGAGTCTGAATCAGAGGAATCAGAGGAATCCGATCCTGATATCGCCGCAGGTCTTGATTTTACCCTTGCTGTTGAGGCCGCCGTGTATTTTGGCGTTGTTGATCCTCTGGAAGCGGCTACTTTTCTTTTTGGTGTTCTTCTTGCTCCTTGTGACTCGCTATCTGAGTAGTCTGGGTCATTCGAATCATCTGATTCAGAGGGGATCGGCGGCTCCTCTTCTACTTCGTCTTCTACTTTATCGTCTTCTTTTTCTGCCGAGGCTTTTGCCTGTGCTGTTCTTGCTTTTTTAGCTGCTTTTCCTCTCGCCGCTGTTTTTGCTTTTCGTTTTTCTGCACCTTTTCTATTTTTTTCGTTCCTTTTTTCTTCTTTTTTTCTTTCTTTTTCTGCTGTGTCTTCTGCTGTTTTTGCTTTTGCTTCTGCTGCTTCCGCAATCTTTATGAGTGACTCTCGTTCTGAAGGTGAAGTCTCTGCTTCAGCTCTTGCTTCTGCTGCTTTTTCTCTTTCTGTTTTTGCTACGTCCAAAAGTAAGGCTACGCTTGCAGCGACAGCTCGGGCTGTTTGTTCTGATTCGACTTGTTTCCTCTGTGACGCAGATAGTGGCTTGAGTGATGCCGCTGAGGCTGACCCTTCTGCTACACTGGGTAATGAAGACATGGTTCGCTGGTAAGATGGTGAGGCCAGCCCCCCGTCTGACGTTCCAGATCTTCTAGATGGTAATGTTAATGCCCCAGAGGGGAGGAACGACATTGGTGTTGTAGATCTTGTTGGTGACATTGCAGGTGTTGATGACCCAAACAGTCGCGGTGACATCATAGGTGCCGAGGACATAGGTGCCGAGGACATCGGTGTCGAGGGCATAGAGAGTGGTGGTGTTGATGCCCAGAATCCCCCTGGTTGTGAGGATGCCGCCGCCGCTGCTGGCGCGTCTGTTGCCATCCCCGGTGAGAACACGTCACCTGCCCTTTTTATAAGAGCATAAAATTCTGTTCTTATCTCAGCTGCAGCTATTTCCTTAGCGTCTGCTGCTTCTTTTATCCTAGCTGCTTCTGCTAATTTAGCATTTGCGGATGCTTCCTTAGCTGCTGCGTCCGCCTGCCGCCTCGCTACTTCTTCTTCTTTGGCTGCTATCCTAGCGTTTGCGGCTGCTTCCTTAGCTTCTGCGCTTGCTATTATCTTGGCAGCAGCAGCTCTTTGCTCTTCTGCTCTTTTGGCTTCTTCTGCTCTTTTGGCTCTTTTGGCTCTTGCTTCTTCTTTTGCCTTTTCTAAAGCAGCCACTGCTTTTTG
The DNA here is from genome assembly GCA_013287205.1 of Alphaproteobacteria bacterium. Taxonomy (GTDB): domain Bacteria; phylum Pseudomonadota; class Alphaproteobacteria; order UBA9655; family UBA9655; genus UBA9655. Next base: position 14,416 of record JABDEE010000018.1, on the reverse strand, counting down.
AATTGCTTCATCTTCATCGTCATCTTCATCGTCTATTGCCATTGGTGCCGCCCCTGCTGCTGCCCTTATCAGTCCGAGAAGAGGAAGGATAGGGATTTGCCCAGGTTCATTTTGTGCTGCAAGATTAGAAGGTGTCGCATGTGCAGACGTCATGTCGACGTTGACTTCCTCAGAGGCCAAGAGAGAGGTAGAGGTCCCAATTTGCAAAGTGAGAGCAAGGGCTGAAACTGATGATAAAAGAGCCTTCTTTGTCATAAACATTCTAAATCCTATTCCTATTAAAGTGTGCACCTTCTCAAGGTCGAGCAAAGGTGCAGTAAACAACGAAGTGTAATGTAGAGATTTATTTTTTTATTTCAAGTGTAATCTTTCAAGAATAACTTTGTTCAGTCATCAAGCGCTATCAGCAGAGTTGGCATAAAAAGAGCCCTCAAAATTTTGAGAGCTCTCTCTAAGCGTAAGAAAAAAACGGTGGTATCCTTTGAAAAAGTCGAGTTCCTTATCCCTTCTCCCTAAAATGATTTCTCTACTTCCTCATAGGTGGGGAGATGTTTTCCTCCCTTCGCATGCTCTTGCCGATCATGGTCATACTGATCCTTAAATTTCTGAAAGGCTTCTTCATTATGCACAACGAGCGGCTTGCCTTTTTCATAGGTAGCCGCACGAATTCCGTCAGCATCGAAATGATCTCTCCAATACAGATGGAGGACATCTGCATATTTGAAGTAGATAGGCAGACGTTCAGAGAACATTTTTCCTTTGTTGATAATGTCTTGCGCATCAACTTGGCAGAAACCTTGCTTTTCTGCACGATGTTTGAGAGCAGCGACTCTTGTTTCATCTGTTGCATAGCAAGGAAGAAGCGTAATCTTGCGACCACGTACCTTGAGTTTTTGGTAGATTCCTTCCACATAGGGGCTGGTTGACGTTGTGCCATGGGCAATGTTATAGCCCGCTTTCTCTGCCCTATTTAAAAGTTTTGTCGCAATATAATTGGAGGCTCCACGCCATTTTGGATAGGCTGTTTCTCCGAGGAGCGCTTGGAAACCTGCTCCCGGAGGAAGGCCTTTGGCTTTCGCAATTTTCTCAGCTTCTGCAATTTTCCCGCATGTTAATTCTTTGCGGTAGGTGTTCCCCATGTAGAGAAGGGCTCCTTGATCTGGGTCGCCTAAGACATAATTGGTCGTCGGAGACTTGCTCCGCTCTTCGTTCATGAATTGTTCAAGGATGGTTGATTTTCCTGATCCGGGTCCCCCCGCTGTTGCGAGATACTCTGGTTGAGGTGAAGGTTGAACACCTCTCAAATGCATTGCGTTGACATATGCGTCATCCATGTTGATGCGTTCTTTTTCTTCCGGAGTATGGTCCTTTATAAAACCTTCAACGTAGGCGGCATCCCCAAAGACACCTCCTATATCCTCATGCGCTGCTGGGGCTGCAGCTTGTGCAGTGCTCCAGGACAACCCCCCAAGACAGAGGCTCAGAAAAAGTGTTTTTAGCTTCATGATGATCATCCTTCTTGTAATTGTTATTAACACGATGATCTTTGCTGAGCTTTGTGAGAGAGTCAATCGTTTTAAAGTTTGCTTTATCCTCATGAACTCCCTACATATAAGGTATGATGAGGATCTGTCGTTCGCTAAGATAAGCCGATGAGATTGTCATCCTTGGCAGACAGGCTAAAGCGCTACCAAGCACTTCTAGCCAGGGATGGCAAGGATTTTTAGACATTGTACCAGTCATAATTGAGACACACTCTAACTGCTTATGGTCCCTGAATCCGTGAAGAAAAAGAAAAAACATCTGCCCACCCCTCAAGAGATCCTTGAATTCATCAAGACCTCCCCCACAAAAAGCAGCAAGAAAGACATTGCGCGTGCTTTTAATTTGAAGGGACTGGATCGGGTGTGGCTCAAAGACATGCTTAAGAAAATGGCCGCGGAAGGCGTCGTTGATCGGGGCCGCAAGAAAACGGTTCATGCTCCTGGCATGCTCCCGCCGGTGCTGATGGTCGAGGTATCGCCGGATCTTTCTGAGGATGGTGAGGTGCTCTTAATCCCCGTGGATCCTTCTTCGGATACCCGACCGATTCTCCTTGTTGAGGATGCAGGACGGGTCAAGCCAAAAGATCGGTTGCTGGTGCGTCTTAAGCTGCATAAGCACGGTTACTATACAGCGCGCATCCTCAAGAAAATCGCCCAAAAGCGCCCGCAATGGGTGGGGATGGTGATCAAGTCGCGCGGACAGCTGCATGTGATTCCTTGTGATCGGCGCCGGCAAAGTGACATCGCCCCTCTTGACGTCCAAGCAAAGGTAAAAGAGGGAGACATTGTCCTTGTGGATACAACCCACAAGCAAGCGACCGTGACCCAAACGCTGGGGACGCTCGATGATCCCAAGGTCATCAGCCTCATCTCCATTTATGAGCAAGGAATTCCTCATGAGTTTCCTGAAAGTGTTCTTAAAGAAGCGGATGCTGTTTGCAAGCTCTCTCTCGAGGGCCGTGAGGACTTGCGGGACATTCCTTTTGTCACCATCGATGGGGAAGATGCTCGGGACTTTGATGATGCGGTGTGGGCTCACCATGATCCGGATAAGGGATGGCACCTGATGGTGGCTATTGCGGACGTGAGCTTTTATGTAAAGCCGGGGAGCGCGTTGGACAAAGAGGCTTACCTGCGGGGCAACTCGGTGTATTTCCCGGATCGGGTCGTGCCCATGTTGCCGGAGGCGCTCTCGAATCATGTGTGTTCCTTGCGCGCTGGGGAAGACAAGGCCTGCTTTGCGGTTCATTTGTGGTTGGATACGAAGGGGCGCCTTAAAAAATATAATTTTGTCCGGGGTGTGATGCGCTCGACAGCTCGCCTCACCTATGGGCAAGTGCAGCGGGCGATGGACGGAGACCCGGATGGTCAAACGGCCCCGCTTCTGGACACGGTGATTAAGCCGCTCTATGGGGCTTATGCCCTTCTCCTCAAGGCCCGGCAGCATCGGGGAACGTTGGATTTGGAGATTGCGGAAAAGCAGGTGATCTTTGACGACAAAGGCTTCATCCAAGATATCTGCGTGCGGTCCCGGTTGGACAGTCACCGTCTTATTGAAGAATTCATGATTCTCGCCAATGTGGCGGCAGCTCAACAGTTGGAGGCCTTGAAGGCGCCCTGTCTCTACCGGGTCCATGATGAACCGAATCCAGATAAAATCTTTGCCTTTCGGGAAGTTGTGGAGGGCTTAGGGCTCTCTTTCCCCAAGTCCCAAGCCCTTACCCCGAAGGCTTTCATGCATTTGCTGACGGCGGTGCAAGGGTCACCCCATCAGGAGCTCGTGAATCACCTCGCCCTTCGGACCCAAGCGCAAGCTTTGTATCATCCGGAAAATATCGGCCACTTTGGGTTGAACCTTCAGAAGTATAGCCATTTTACTTCCCCCATTCGGCGGTATGCGGACCTTATTGTACACCGGAGTTTGATTGCCGCATTGAAGCTCGGTGACGATGGGCTGGTCAAGGGCACAGATGTGGCGGCGGTGGGGGAGCAAACCTCTCTCACGGAACGACGGGCGGCGGTTGCAGAGCGGGATGCGACGGAACGGTACGTGACCCTCTACCTGAAAAATAAGGTGGGGGAGACCTTTGAAGGACGGGTGAGTGGGGTGACCTCCTTCGGGCTTTTCGTGACCCTCGAGCATTCTGGTGCCGATGGCCTCCTGCCTATGGCAGCCTTGCCTGGAGACTTCTATGTTTATGAAGAAAATAAGCACCGCCTTGTGGGGCGCCGGACGCGCAAAGTCTATACCTTAGGGGATGCTTTAACGGTTAAACTTAAAGAAGTGGATACACTCACGAACTCGATTGGGTTGACGCTTGTGGAGGCACGAAAAACAAAAAAGCCTTTAAAGAAATCTTAATTTTTAGAATTGTATGTTAGGGACCTAAGGGGTAAGAAGTTTCGGGTCCCTGCTTTCTCTTGTCAAAAGGAGAGAGGACCTAAAGAATTTCTGGCTTCTTTAAGAAAATAAGTATATTCTCTCCCGATCTCATTCAATTGCGAGGCCCCATGTTTACAACCCTTTTTCAAAAAATCTTTGGTTCTGCAAATGCCCGATATATCAAGTCGCTCGATAAGATCGTTGACCAGATCAACGGCTTTGAGGGCGCCCTCGAAAAGCTAAGCGACAAGGCGCTCGCTGCCAAAACGCAAGAATTCAAAAAGCGTTTGACAGCAGGAGAAACGCTCGATGCGCTTTTGCCCGAAGCGTTTGCGGTTGTGCGGGAAGCTTCAAAGCGCACCCTTGGGATGCGGCACTTTGATACGCAGATGAAGGGCGGTATTATCCTCCATCGCGGCATGATTTCAGAAATGAAGACGGGTGAGGGTAAGACCCTTGTGGCGACTCTGCCCATGTACCTTAATGCGTTGGAAGGGAAGGGCGCTCATCTCATTACGGTCAATGATTATTTGGCCAAGCGGGACTCGGAATGGATGGGGGCCATCTATCAATTTTTGGGTCTGAGCGTTGATTGTATTGTCCATGATTTGAATGATCTACAACGTCAGGAAGCTTATAAGGCCGATATTACCTATGCCACGAACAATGAATTGGGGTTTGATTATCTGCGCGATAATATGAAGTTCCGTTTAGAGGAAATGGTCCAACGGCCCTTCCACTATGGTCTTGTGGATGAAGTCGACAGCATTCTGATTGATGAGGCCCGCACGCCGTTGATTATCTCAGGGCCTGCCGAAGATTCTTCAACCCTTTACGTCCAGATTGATGCGCTCATTCCGAAGCTTGTGGCTGAAGATTATGAAAAGGATGAAAAATCCCGATCGGTGACTTTGACGGAGAAAGGCACGGAGCACATCGAACAGCTCCTCAAAAAAGCGGGTCTCTTAAAAGACCATGCGCTTTATGATGCGCAGAGCGTGAATGTGGTGCACCATGTGAACCAGGCCCTCAAAGCCCATAAGCTGTTTTCCCGCGATGTGGATTACATGATTCGGGATGGAGAGCTGATGCTCATTGACGAGTTTACAGGGCGTGTGATGGATGGACGGCGGTATTCAGAGGGGCTTCACCAAGCTCTGGAAGCCAAAGAAAGAGTTGAGATTCAGCAAGAAAACCAAACTTTGGCGTCCATTACCTACCAAAATCTCTTCCGTCTTTACCCCAAGCTTGCAGGCATGACCGGTACGGCCATGACGGAGGCTGCGGAATTTTCTGACATCTATAAGCTGGAAGTTGTTGAAGTTCCCACCAACAAACCCATTGCCCGTAAAGATTTGGATGATGAGGTTTACCGGACAGCGGATGAAAAATATAAGGCGATTATTAAACTGATTGAAGAATGCCGCGCCAAACAACAACCTGTTCTTGTGGGAACGGTGAGTATTGAAAAATCAGAAATCCTCTCCAATCTTCTGAAAAAACAGAAAATTGATCACAATGTGCTCAATGCGAAGTTCCACGAGCAAGAAGCCAAAATTATTGCGGAAGCCGGCGTGCCAGGGGCCATTACGATTGCCACCAACATGGCGGGACGCGGAACGGACATTAAGTTGGGCGGCAATGTGGACATGCGCATTGCGGAAGAAGCGGCTCATCTTGAGGATGAGAAAAAAATTGCGGCAAAGGCAAAAGAAATCAAGGCCGAAGTTGAAAAGAATGGAGAGATTGCACGTGCTGCAGGAGGACTCTTTGTGTTAGGCACAGAGCGTCATGAGAGCCGCCGCATTGACAATCAGCTGCGGGGACGGACGGGCCGTCAGGGGGATCCAGGGGCCTCCAAGTTCTTCCTCTCCCTTGAAGATGACCTGATGCGTATCTTTGGCTCTGAGCGGCTTGATGCGTGGTTGAAGAAGCTCGGTCTTCAGGAAGGGGAGGCGATTATCCACCCCTGGATTAACCGGGCTCTTGAGAAAGCTCAACAAAAAGTTGAAGCCCGCAACTTTGATACCCGTAAGCAGCTGCTCAAATATGATGATGTGATGAATGATCAACGGAAGGTGATTTACGAACAGCGTCGCGACATTATGGATGTCTCTGATATCCATGAGTTGATCGTGGACATGCGGGATGAAGTGATCGATACCCTTGTGAGTCGGCATATTCCGGCCAATGCCTATGCGGATCAGTGGGATATTGCGGGACTCCATGAAGACTGCGCACGCGTTTTCAATCTTGATCTTCCCATCAAAGATTGGGCCGAAGAAGAAGGCATTGCGGACGCGGAAATGTATCAGCGTATTCATCAGGCTGTTGAAACCCTTATGGCACAAAAGGAAAAGGCCTATGGGGCTGCTATGATGCGGATGGCGGAAAAGTCAATGTTGCTGCGCATTCTGGATCAGCAATGGAAGGACCATCTGCTTTCCCTGGATCATTTGCGCCAAGGCATTAACCTGCGGGCTTATGCTCAACGGGATCCGCTGAATGAATATAAGGGCGAGGCCTTCGAGCTCTTCCAAGATATGCTTGGGCGCTTACGGGAGAGCATTACAGCTGTATTGTGCTATCTCCAAATGGGAGGGGATACGACACCTGAGCAATTGGAAGACGTACTCGAAGAAGAAGAGACTCAGGAAATGACCCTGAATTATCATAAGGATCCTTACGATCCCGGTGAAACGGCAGATAAAACGTTGATTGGTCCTGAGGATTGGGGAAAGACGCCTCGCAATAGTGCATGTCCTTGCGGATCAGGCAAGCGGTACAAGCAGTGCCATGGGGCATTTGATACAGCGCCAGAAACCTTTTGAGAGAAAACATCCCCAATCCTATCCCTCCATATAACGAGTAGGGCTGAGGATTTGGGGTTAAGACCTGGCGTGTGGTTCAGGTGAGCTGTGTCATGGGGCATGATCAGTCAAACGTGTCATCCCTGCGCACCCCAATTTGTCATCCTCGGGCTAGAAAAGGCTTGTTTTTTCCTTCAAAAAACAATGACTTTTCTTGATCCGAGGACCTGATTCATCCCCTGATCGAGACGATACTCGGGTCAAGAAATGCTGGAATTTTCTAAGAAGAAAATTAAGCATTTCTCCCGGCTACGCCAGCCGCGGCGAGAGCCCGAGTATGACAAAATGGAACGTGTGAGGACAAATGGCCCTCAAAATGAAAGGGGACTGAAAAGCCCCCTTTCATCCAAAGTCGGTAATTTTTATCTGTTTGACTTACTCTGGTTCAGCTTTCGCAGGAGCTGCCGAGGGCCCTTCCCGAAATCAGCGTAAATGTTTTCTACGATCTAAAGGCTCGCGTCTCTGCGTAAATTTCGTCTAATTGCTTATCGAGAGCTGCGTATTGAGGATCGTTTATGTAGCTGAGAGGAACATATTGAGGATCGGTTTTATCCATTTCTTCGTAAGAACGTTCTCCTTGTGCCACTCGTTGAGCGTTCACTGCGGCTCTTTCAGCCTTAATTTCCTTTTCCCTTTTTTCCATTTGGCGACGCACAGCGGTCATTCTGTTTCTAAATTCATCAGCCTTTGGGGACCTAATAAACGCCTCCTCTTTCTTAAGATTCGCATCAGAAAATCCCCAGTCCTCTCCCTGAGAGGTTAGGCCCGCGGCTTGAGCCGCTTGCGTGCTGAGCAAGAGGGCTGTCGTTACCATAAGATATTTTTTCATTACAAAAGTCCTTTTAATAGGAATATCGTGCATCATATTCTATCCTATTTTTCTTAACTAATGCTTAATTATTGGTAGTTTGTTCTCTTTTTTCTGGAATTTACCCGCCTCCGCAAAGCCCCGAGCCTTGGCGACCCGGCTACGCCAAAGGCTACGCCGTGGCGAGAGGAGGATACGCTTCGGCGGGTGAAACCCGGCGAAGAATCGCAAGATACCATGGGCTTAGGCCCGTGGAGTTTCACTTCTTCCGGAACATGTCCTGATAGGGCCTCAAAAAGTAAAGGGGGCTCAAGGGTCCCCTTTGTTGGTGATTTTTATCTGTCTGACTTATTTTGATCCAGTCCCAGCTGGACCTGCACCTACACCAGGAGTTTGCCTCAAAGGTCGAGACTATCCATAGATTTTGTCTTGCTCCGCATCGAGGGCTGTATATTGAGAATCGGCCATGTATGGACGGTATTCAGGATCATGTTCGTCCATTTCTGTGTAAGGACGTTGCCCATTTGCAATTCTTTGAGCTTCAATTTGCGCCCCCCTCTCTGCCATTCTGCGCTGTACATCGCCCAATCTATCTCTAAATCCTTGGGCCTCTGGTGACTGCTGAAACTGCCTCTCTGCTTCAGCGTTAGGGTTTTCAAAGGCCGTCAGGTTTGAAGAGGCTCCCCTTTGTGTGCCTCCTTGCTGATCGGAGCGGCTCTCCTTTGCATCTTCTTGGTATAGGCTCGAGGCTTGGGCTGCTTGGGCGCTGAGGAAGAGGGCTGCTGTTAACATAAGATATTTTTTCATCGTAAAGTTCCTTTTTGAATAAAAACAGTATTATTTAAGTGACATGCTGACACATTTTTATTGACTAACAATTGCTTTTTGCCCTCTTTTTCGTCTTCCCATGAGGTATGAAAAAGAGTGCGCGCCGGGATGGCACGGGAGAAAAGATGACACGGTTTTCTGATCTCTGACCCCCGACCCTCTGGTTCCTGATCTCTACTTCTTCCGGAACATGTCCAGCGATACGATATTGTCGCCATTCTCGGAGACCACTTTGGGAGTCGCAGGGACTTCTTCCTCCACAATGGGAGCCGGGGTGAATTGGAGGCCGAACTTTGCGTGCGGGTCCATGAAGCTGAGGAGGGCATGGAAGGGGACATAAATGCGTTCTTGGGAATCGCTAAAGCTGAGGCTAATGTAGAATCCCTTCTCGTCGACTTCGAGGCCCCAGTATTGGTGTTGAATGACAATCGTCATCTCATCCGGGTGGCGCTCCCGTAAATAGTCGGCAAGCTGAACGCCGGGATAGTCTGTTTTGAAGGCAATGTAAAAGTGGTGGGCGCCTGGAAGGCCGTTGAGGGCGGCTGTCTCAAGAGCTTCGTGAACGACGCCCCGGAGGCCTTCTTGAACCATTTCTTCGTAATTAAATCCGTCCATGGTTTCGTGTCCTTTTGTTCGCCAAAATCAGTCTTCGTCAAAATCAGTGGGGGGCTTCTGTTGCCCGGCGCCCCCCGAACCGCGATCTTTAACAGAATTAAGCAGCTGCAGCTGCGGCCACTTTGATTCCGTTGTGGTTGAGGGCTTGAAGATTTGCGCTTCTTGCCATCATCCGATCATATGCATTTACGTTAGTTTTTGCATTTACATTTTTAGTCCGATAACGGCGGTACCATGCCGAGTGAAAATCTGACCTTTACTACGCACGTCGATCCTAATTCGCCCCCGCAAAAAAATCTGGTGGAGGCGCCGGGTTCCGCCCCCGGGTCCGTAACGCCTATTTCGTGAGACGTTTATCACTATAGTTAAGTTTCCCTAACTTCCTCAATATATGCCTTTTTTTGTGAAATTGCAACTTTTTTTAAGAAAGGCCCGCTATCGTGGCGATTCCTTCAACAATGACCTTCACAGGATGGGACAGGAGCCAGCCTAATACATTGACGTCGAAAAGAGGTGGGATGAGGAGAAGGGCAAAAAGGATCATAAACCCGTAAGGCTCAACACGCGCGAGGGGGCGGCCTAAGGCAGAGGGTAAAAGCCCCACGGCCACGCGCCCGCCATCAAGAGGGGGGAGGGGGAGCATATTAAAGAGGGCGAGCACCACATTGATCGTCAGAGAAAGGGTGAGGCTTTCCTGGACTGCGGGTTGCAGGTCAGAGGGGAGTAAATCCAGAAAATGAAACAGAAGAGCGGACACAAAGGCCAAAAAGATATTCATCGCGGGCCCTGCAGCAGCTACATAGACGCTGTCTCGACGCGGATGATTGAGTCGGGCAAAATTCACAGGCACCGGTTTGGCATAACCAAAAAGGACGGGGGATCCGGTGAGCACTAAGAACCCGGGCAATAAAAGGGTGCCGAAAAGGTCAATGTGGCGGAAGGGATTCAAAGAAATCCGCCCCATGCGCTTGGCTGTGTCATCGCCAAAATAAAGAGCGACGTACCCGTGGGCTGCCTCATGGAGGGTGATGGCCAGCAGGAGCGGGATGCCATAGATGAGGATTTCGGAGAGGCTTGGCATGGTTTGGTTTTTTCCTTTTGTTTATAACCTTTTTAAGGTTCACATTTTGTGTCATCCCCGCACAGGCGGGGACCCAGACTTAAACTCTTTTTTTGGCTGACTTCAAAAGCTTTTTTTGTTGAAAAGTATTCTTTAGATCCCTGCTTACGCAGGGACAAGATTTTATCTGGGTCCCCGCCTGCGCGGGGATGACAACCTGTTATGTTCCAACACCCCCCCCCCTCAACCTTTCAACTCCCCGCATCACGTCTTCCATTTCTTCCATTTGACCTGAGCAGTGAACCACGATATTACAACCTGCGGCAAGAGATGTTTCTGTTCTTTCCTTAAAAGATCCGGACAAAGCGTGCATATTAATATCGTCTGTTAAAAGCGTGCCTTTGAACCCAATGATCTCTCGGATAAAGCGAATTCCTTTGGCGGATTGGGTGAGGGGATGATCGGGATCAATGGCTGGATAAAGACAATGGGATGTCATCCCCCAGGCGCCGCTGAGGACATTTTCTTGAAATGGTATAAAGTGAGGAGCCAAATCTTTCAGAGAAAGATCGATGCTGGGGAGTTTTTCGTGACTGTCGTAGCGAGCGGCGCCATGACCGGGAATATGCTTGATGATGGGAAGAATGCCATTGTCCAAATGGGCTTGAATTGCGATGCGTCCCAATGTGGTAACAACCTTTGGGTCTTTACTGAAGGTGCGGTCTCCCATCACCCCTTGATGCGCGCCTTCCACATCCAGATCCAGGACAGGGGCGCAATTCACGGTAATGCCGAGTGTTTTTAAATCGTGTGCAATGGCCGTAAAGTGGTCATACACAGCTTTTTCAGGATCATTGGCTTGAGCTAACTCTCCCATCGAAGGACGATGAGGCCAGTGAGGGGGACCTAAACGTGCAACCCGCCCCCCCTCTTGGTCAATCAATACACATGGGTTGCCATGTGAAAGTGTGGCTTTTAAATCTGCGACAAGCGCTTTCACCTGTGTGGGCGTATCAATGTTACGTTTAAAGAGAATAAACCCGGTGGGTTGGTGAGCTATGAAGAACGCCCGTTCTTCTGGAGTGAGGACGGCCCCAGAACATCCAAAAATAACGGGGGAGGGGATTTGTTTGGTCATTTTTTTCCTTTTTCTATGGAGAGAAAAATTATGGAATACTGATATACCGTAACTCTTCCCATTCAGGATTCACTGTTTCGATGAGTGCGACTTTCCATTCCCGCTTCCAATGCTTTAATTTATTCTCTCTATCAAGGGCATCAAAGACATATTTATATGTTTCGTAATAAACAAGGCGATGCACATCGTACTTTTTCGTAAATCCTTCGTAAATGCCGTTTTTATGTTCGTACATCCGTTTTGCGAGATCTCTCGTGACACCGATGTAGAGAGACACTCTGTATTGATTTGTTAATATGCAAACACAATATTCCATTTATTTTCCCTGTATAATATTGTCATCCTTGATTAGAAGGCCTTGCCGTCGACAGAACCCGGCATAGCCGGGTGGAGTCGAGGGCTTTAGGCCCTTCTTAACCCGGGCTACGCCGTGGCGAGTCGAGGATCTTATTGCAGCAGCATTTTTGTTGAAGCAAGATCCCCGGTCAAGAAGTGCTAAAGCCCCCAGCTACGCTGTGGGCAAGCACTTCTAGCCAGGGATGACAAGGTTTTTTTAGACAATCGTAATTGAATATGTCCTCCCTACTGCCCACTTGTTTTCACGATAATGCAATCCACTTTTTCTTCCTTCAGCGCCGCACATGCCTTTTGGGCAGCCTCCATACTCTCAAAAGGGCCTGTACGTAGACGGTAATAAATTCCTTGATCTTCTCCTAAATCGACCTTTTGAATGAGGGGCTCTCGTTTGCCCAACACGTCGGTTTTTTTCAGAGCACGGGCCCACTCTGATTCTGCCAACTCCTGGCTTTTCAAAGAACCTAACTGGATAAAAATATCCCCTTCGGGGGCCGGAGCAGGCGGTGTCTCAGCCTCAGGAGCGGGCGTCGCTTCTGCGCTCAGTAAATCTTCGATGGATCCAAAAGTGGGCGCTGCGGGAGGAGGCGTGTTGTCGACAGGTTGCTGAGGGGGTGTCTCCAAATCCATATCGTGGGGGCGATATTGTTCGGTCATTTGAATGACCGCAGGAGCCTCCGGTTCGGGAAGAATGTGTTCTACCGCTTCATTTCCTTGAGACCCCCCCATCCGTCCATAGACCAGCTTATCTTGATGATGAATTCCAGGCACTTCCTGGTTTTCTGCCTTTACTTTGTAAGGCGCTTCGTCTGCCTTAATGAGGGGGACTTCGACGCCTGTGGCGGTAGGACGACAGATAAGAGAATACAGTTTCCATCCGCCGATCCCAATACCGATCAGAAAAACGACCCCTAAAAGGTATCGCAATAATCCAGAGAAACGCGAGGGTTCTTGGGGGTTTGGAACGTCTTTCCAAAAACGATCCTCAGGATTAACACTCAAAGTCATTCTCTCATCTCCTTTAGAGGGGTCACGCCAAAAATGGCAAGGCCTGAACCGATTATGGTTGCAACGCCTTGAATCAGGGCCAGGCGTGCCCGTGTGAGGCTTGGGTTGTGGGGCAGGATAAAGCGCAGTTGTGCGTTATCTTTTCCTTTGTTCCACATGATGTGAAACTGTTGGGCAATGTCGTAGAGGGCATAACACAGGCGGTGGGGTTCCCGCGCCAGGGCTGCGATTTCCACTTGCCGTGGCCATCCGGCGAGGAGATGCAAGAGGCGCAGTTCATCTGGATCGGTGAGGGCTTCCAGGGAGGAGGCGGGGGACGTTTTTTCCCATTCTGGGAAGGTTTCTTGTCCCATCCGCATGACGGAATGGCAGCGGGCATGGGCATATTGAATATAAAAAATGGGATTGTCCTTGCTTTGATCCATGACTTTTTGGAAGTCAAAGTCAAGTTGCGCTTCATTTTTGCGACTCGCCATCATGAAGCGGTAAGCGTCTCTGCCGACTTTCTCAATGACGTCTTGCACAGGAATGAAAGTGCCGGCGCGTTTGGACATTTTGAGCGGCTCGCCCCCATCCATAAACTTCACCATTTGACAGAGGACAACGTCCAGTTGGCCCTGTCCTTTTGTGATGGCTTTGACAGCGGCGGTGATGCGTTTGACGATGCCCACGTGGTCTGCGCCCCACACGTTGATCATTTGGGTATAACCCCGCTTGAACTTGTCATAATGGTAGGCAATGTCGCCTGCAAAATAGGTCCAGGTCCCGTTGGATTTTTGCAAGGCACGGTCACTGTCATCGCCAAACTGGGTGGACCGAAAAAGCATTTGAACGCGGGGCTCCCAGTCTTCAATTTCGGTGTCGCGAGGGGCCTCAAGGGTCCCTTCGTACACAAGGCCTTGCGCCCTTAGGTCTTGAATGGCCGCATCAATAGCGCCGCTCCGATGAAGATCCGTCTCACAGGTAAACACATCGTGGGTAATGCCCATGAGGCCGAGGGCTTCCCGAATATTCGTCATCATGGCGGTGACTGCAAAGGCCCGGAAGGGCTCACACCATTCCTCTTCGGGGAGATCTTTCCACTTTGCGCCGTCTCTCTGGGCAATGGCTTGCCCCACATCCTTGAGATAGTCTCCCGGATAGTAGCCTTCTGGAATGGGGCCGATGGTCTCGCCTAAGGCTTCGCGGTATCTCAGATAGGTGGATTTTGCCAATTTTTCCGCTTGGCCGCCCGCATCATTGACGTAGTATTCCCTAAGGATGATGTAGCCTACTTTTTCGAGCAATGTGGCCAAAACATCGGCGACGACGGCAACGCGCCCATGGCCCGCATGGATGGGACCCGTCGGGTTGGCGGAGACATACTCAAGGTTTATTTTTTCTCCCAACCCCAGATTTGAGGATCCATAGTGTTCCCCCTTTTCCAAAATGGTGACAAGTTGGTGATGCCAGAAAGAGGGAAGGAGCTTGATGTTAATAAAGCCCGGGCCGGCCACACTCACATCCTCAACAGACGGGAGAGATTTCAATTTTTCCGCGATGAGCTGGGCTAATTCCCGTGGATTTTTTTGTGCTGGTTTGGAGAGGATCAGCGCCGCATTGGTGGCGAGATCTCCATGGGTTGGATCGCGTGGGGGTTCGGTGGTGATGGCCTCAAAGGTAAGGCCTGCTGGCAGATCTCCCGTCTGCACAAGGTTCTCTAGGGCTTTTAAAATTTCATTCCGAAAATGATGGAAGAAATTCATGATTTTTAATCCTCTCGCTCACAATTGCGAGGGTGTTTTACCACAGGCTGGGCGGTTCGTCCA
>JABDEE010000017.1 GCA_013287205.1 Alphaproteobacteria bacterium | reverse complement strand
AAAGTTGTCGACGTCTTTGATGCTCCAGAGTTCCCTATCCTCTAAGCGATCTCTTTCGATAGTTTGCTGTTTGTCTGCAGCTTGTTTGGGGGTGAGCGTTTTTTCTGCAGCATTGGCTACCCTGATGGCTTCCAACACCTCAGGCGTGAGTTGAGCGTTAGAGCCAACATCAACGAGTGTCTGTTTGAGATTTCTGAGGATAGATGCAGGGTCACCTTCTGCTTTTGCAACTGTAAAATGTTTAAGGGCATTTTTAGCTCTTTCTTGTACAAATCCGTATTGAGCTGCGGTGGCCTCAAGGGCTTTAAGGGCAGGTGCCGCTGTTGTGACAGCGTGCGCGACAGCCCTTTTAAAATTGCTGTTAGCGTTAAGCGCATCTAATAGATGTTCTCCTGGGTGGCGCTCAGTTGCCGTGGGAGTAGAAGCAACGGTGGCTGCTCGTTTAGCGGCAGGAGGCAGCCTAAGCCACCCATTTTCTCTCTCCGCTGCTTGCACGGGAAGTGCGAAAAGAAGAGCAAGAGCTACGCTTCCTAAAAAAGTTTGGAAGGCTATTGTTTTGCTCATCTTTACGAGGTGTTCTCTGTCCTAAGCCGCTTCTGACTGGGCTTTGGCGGCAAGCCATTTCTCCAGCCAATGGATGTCGTAGTCCCCGCTGATCACGTCTGCTGCTTCGGCGAGCTCGCGGTGGAGGGGGAGGAGGGTATTGACGCCTGTGATGGCATATTCTTGAAGGGCGCGGCGGACACGGGCAAGGCATTCTTCCCGTGTATCTCCATAGACAATCAGCTTGGCAATGAGGCTGTCGTAGTGAGGCGGAATTTTGTAGCCTTGGTACATGGCACTATCGACGCGCACGCCATAGCCGCCGGGGGTCACATAATCCTGGATTTGCCCCGGAGAGGGCATGAAGGTTTCGGAATCTTCCGCGTTAATGCGGCATTCAATGGCGTGGCCTTTAAATTTGACGTCTTCTTGAGAAAAGCTTAAGGGGAGGCCTGCGGCCACGCGAATTTGTTCCCTGACTAAATCAATGCCGGTGATCATTTCGGTAATGGGGTGTTCCACTTGGAGGCGCGTGTTCATTTCAATGAAGAAGAACTGGCCCTTCTCGTACAAAAACTCAATTGTGCCCACACCCCGGTACCCTAAGGTCTGAATGGCTTTGGTGACCGTGTCTCCCAATTCTTTTCGAGCACTTGGGGAGATGGCAGGGGAGGGGGCTTCCTCCCAGACTTTCTGGTGGCGGCGTTGGAGGGAACAATCACGTTCCCCTAAATGGACAACGTTGCCATGGGAATCTGCAATAATTTGCATCTCAATGTGGCGCGGTTGGCCGAGGTATTTTTCCATATACACCTGGTCGTTGCCAAAGCAGGCTTTGGCTTCGATCCGTGCAAACCGAAGGGCTTCCCCGAGTTCCGCAGCGTTTTGGGCGACCTTCATTCCTTTGCCGCCGCCGCCTGACGCCGCTTTGATGAGAACGGGGTATCCAATGCTTTGGGCCAGGCCTGGAACATCGCCATCTGGGTCGACGGCTCCTTGAGAGCCGGGGACCACAGGGATGCCAAGTTTGAGGGCCGTTTCTTTAGCGGTAATCTTATCGCCCATGAGGCGAATATGCTCAGGCGTAGGGCCGATGAAAACTTTGTCGTGTTCCTCCACCATCTCAGCAAAAGCGGCGTTTTCGGATAAAAACCCAACACCGGGGTGAATGGCATCCACGCCGCAGACATCTGCTGCAGAAAGGATGGCGTGCATGTTCAAGTAGCTTTCACGGGAGGGCGCAGGGCCAATGCACACGCTTTCATCGGCAAGGCGCACGTGCATGGCGTCGCTATCGGCCACTGAGTGTACCGCCACGGTTTGGATGCCCATCTCCCGACAGGATCTTAAAATTCTGAGGGCAATTTCTCCCCGATTTGCAATGAGAATTTTTTTGAACATGCGTTGAAACCTTTTAATATTATTCGAGAATAAGGAGGGGTTCGCCGAATTCGACCGGTCTTGCGTCTGTTGCGCAAATTTCAATGACTTTTCCATCGCGCGGGGCGCGAATGGGGTTCATGACCTTCATCGCTTCAATAATGAGCAAGGTATCCCCTTTCTTCACCATGCTTCCCACTTTGACATAAGGTGCCGCGCCGGGTTCAGCCGCTAAGTACACCGTGCCCACCATGGGGGAGGGGACGGGCTCCCCTTGGGGTGTAGAAGGGGGGGAGGTATCTGAAGAAGAAGCTGGTGCAGCAGCAGGCGCGGCGGAGGGGAGATAATGCGTGACAGGCGCTGCCATCATTGCCCGGACAAGGCGGATGCGATGCTCGCCGACTTGATATTCGATTTCTGTCAGCTCTGTTTCCGTCAGCAGATCCGCCAGGGCGCGGACAGAATCCCCGTCTATATTAAACTTTTCAGACATACACATTCCCTTTATTTAATCTATCGAGTGTTTTTCTTAAAACAACCCAGAATGTTTCGTCCTTGTTATATACCCCACTCTTCTCTCAAAGGCAAGCAAATCTGTGCGGGGTCCCTTCCTTTGTAAAGCGTACCAAGAGAAGGTTTATAGCCTGAGCTTAAAGAATCGTGCACCGTCCACCCTTCTGTGCCTCAGAATTTTCTTGTGGAGGGTGAGCTCTATGGCCGTGGTTTTCTTGTCTTTGTGCAGCGGGAGGGAGAGCTGCAGGAGGCTGAGCCGCTGATCCTTGGGGTGTGGCTGCTGGAGCTGGGGCGGATACGGGCGCTGAGGCTGATGCTGAGGCTGATGCTGATGATGGAGAGTGAACGACTGCACTCGGCACAGAGTGCAATTCAGCAAGGATAGAAGCTGCTGCCGCACTGGCATCGTAACTCTGAGCGGGCAGACGACTCTCTGAGTCTGCGGCGACCACAACGGAAGGTTCGATGGGAGATGCAGGGGAAAAATCAGCAGAGATGACAGAAGATGCTACTGCAGCACTTGCACTTATTTGGGAAGGAGCACTTTGATGGAGCCGACTCCCTGAACTTGAGACAGATAGCCCGACGTTCCGTAACTCCTTTTTTTGCAGCGCTCTTTCTAGGGACCACAACACTTTCCCTGTTTTATAATCAACATGGTCTGGCACCCCAAATTTTATTTGATTGCCAAACGTCTGACGCAGTCTCCATGCGATCTTTGTTACCCGTCGGCGGCCCTCTACGGCATACTTATCATCTCCACAAACATGGCTCTGACCGGTTTCAAATGTAATCTCATGGAGTAGCTTTCCATTGAGATCACGAGGCAGCTCTCCTTTAGAAAAAGAGTCGCACAAATCGAGTGCTTGATACTGCTTTGGAAAGCCCTGAAGCCAAACTTTTTTCGGGTTTTGACCCAGGGCCGCTACAAATCCTTCGAGGGTAAGAAAACCCGGTTCATTGTACGGCTGTGGTCTGTATGTGTAGGCTGAGTCCCAGGGGGAAAAGCTATGCCAAGGCGTGCTCATGACGGTTACCTCTTTTAACTCAGGTGCTGAAGCAATGGCTTGCGCGAGGCCTTCTAGTTGAGGAAAGTCGGGGTGATCGAAAATAGCTTTTGTAACACCACTTTGGCGTAGAATTTCTCCCAAGTCCTTTAGATTTCCTTTGTCTCTGCTGTGTGGAGAAAAGGAGAACATGGAGATATGATGTTCTCTCTGGAGTTGTTTAATCATTTTTTGTTTAAATCTGCTGGCAGCTGCAGGAACTACCGCTGGGCTGTCATCATCACTTGACGCCATAGTTGGTTGTGAAAAGAGGGCGAGAAGAGCGATCATACTGGACAGGATTTTTTTCATGGCTGACTATCTTTAAAAAACAATTGGATATCCGTTCAATACTCTCCTTTTTTCTTTCTGTAAAGAGCCCTCGAATGGCTATTTGCAAGACCTTGACAGGGAGGGTGCAATGGGGGGAGAATGTTGGGAGTTGATAGGACGTTGTTTGACGTGAAGACGTCGGTTTTGCATGCACCTCGGTGTCATCCCCGCGAAGGCGGGGACCCAGACTTAAGACCTTTTTCTCTTGTTTGATACAGAAAGAAGTATTTGAATGTAGATAAAAAAAACTGTCAAGCCTGGGTCCCCGCCTTCGCGGGGATGACAAGAAAGGGAGCGAGGATGACACCTTTTCTTAATCACACAGGAAGGATTTGACCATTGTGAGCTGTCTAGCAATCCTTCTCATGACCCTTCTCATCCTCTGCGTCGCCCTTTTTCTCCTTCTCAGGAACTATGTTGGGAGTGAAACGGCGAGTCTCAACGCGTATAAGCTTGTGGAACCTGCGCGAGGCGCGCCTCTAGAGATTCGTGATTTTCAATCGCTTTCTCCTGAACGGCAGATCATTTGGCGGCATTGGGCGGAGCAGTTTGAAAACTTACGTGTCTCAGGCATTAGTCAAGAGGATATGGATCAACTCTCTGAGAAACTTAATACGCTGGGGGTCCTCCGTGTCAAAATTATCAAGGGAAAAATTTATCATAAATTTTATAGTCAGAATACGAGCGCCTCTCGTCGGGTGCGGTTTTTCCTTACTTTCTTGAGCAAGGTGGTGAGCCAGTACCCCATCCCGGATGTGGATTTTCTTGTTTTCATTATGGGGGAGGGAATCGATAAGTTTAGCCGCCTTTATCCCCACATGCCGCTTTTTGCCTATGATCTGGACCCCACGAATCCCACTCAATGCAAAAATAATATCCTGATTCCGGATGTGAATGTGCTAGCTAAAGGGCCGGCGCTGCTTAGAAAGATTAAGGCGGCTCATGGGCGTTATCCTTGGGAAAGGAAGCAAGAAAAAATGATGTGGCGGGGGTCAACGACAGGGGAGGGGCCGCGTTTTGCTTTGGTCGAGATGGCGAAACAGTTTCCGCAAAAGATCGACGCGTATTTTATTTTTCAATATAATAAGATGCCCCGTGACCTCAAAACCCTCAACCTTTTCTTTAAGGGGATGTTTGGGATTGGGGAGAGTCGTCGTGTTCCGGAGGCAGAGCACTTGGCTTCTAAATACCTTGTGTCCATGGATGGGAATGTGTCGGCCTGGCTCAGGCCTGTGTGGATTATGGCCTCGAACTCTGTCCTTCTCTTTCAATATCAGTGGGAACAGTGGTTTTACAAAGCCCTTGTGCCGGAGAAGCATTATGTGCCTTTGAAACCGGATCTCTCGGATCTCCTTGAAAAGCACGACTGGTTGAAGAGTCATGATGAAGAGGCGCGCGCCATTGTTAAGAACGCGAATGACTTTGTAGAGGCCGTTTTTCAGCCCGCCTTCCTTGCGGAGGATATGGCTTTTGTGTTGACGGCGTATGCGTCGTTGCAACGCTTTACGCCGGTTGCGCCTGCACCTGAAGAAATTTCGGCGTCTTTTGTGGATGGGCTTTTTTCAAAGATCAATCGGTGGGTTCCGTTGGTTTGAGGGGATTGAGGTAAATGGCCACTCGAAAATTTTGCGTTTACCTCTGGAGTATGTAATAAAACAGATGTTAACATTTAAAAAGGAGTTTTGTGATGAAAAAATATTTTATGGTTGTAATGGCCCTCTTGTGCAGTGCTCAAGCAGTCCAAGCCGCGGGTCAAGGCCCCCAACGGGACGTTGAGGCAGAGGGAGAATCCCGTGGCCATCCCCGTTTGAAAGTGGAAGGCGCGCAAGGTGAACACCAGGAAGGTTTGCAAGAGGAGGCCCCCTCAGTGGCCTTCGATCACTTCAATAAAGCCGATGAAAAGGAATACGATCGTTTGCTCGCTGAAGAGGAGGAATATGAGGCTTTGAGTGAGGACATGCGAGAGAGGGTTAAGTGGACTTCAGGGTATGCAGAGGTTCGACAAAAAGAGGACGTTTATAGGAAAGATTATGATATGTTGGAACGTATGTATGCGGCTGCGGTGGGCGCTGTACGGGGAGTTCAAGGGGCGCCTGAACGGGAGTCTATTAGAAAAAAAATCTTGCAAAAAAAAATCCTGCAAGATTTACAAGCCTGGTATGATGCGTATCCCGTACGCGAAGAACTCGGAAGTGCTGCGGGTCTGGACGAGTTCTCCCCTGCGATGCGGGAGTTGTATGATAGAGCATCCTGTCCGAGGCTAAGAAACCTAGAGAGCACCTGGGATGCACGTCAAGAAAGACTCACTGTACTCGGGGAGAAATTAAAGAAGTCTGAAGCTTCAGATTACTGGCCATTGGCTGAGGAGGAGGATGAAGATGAGGGCGCTGCGGCAGCTACGCCTCCAGCTGGAGTGCCTTCTCGGAAGCGTAAAGTTGTGGCTTCTGGGGAAGATGCTGCGGCGGCAAGCGCAAGTGGTGCTCCAGTTCCTGCTCCTGCAGCGGTGGCAGCTGCTGCAAGTCCAGCGGCGGCGGGGTCAAGGTAGGGTAGGGGGTAAAACCCCTTGTCATCCCTGGCTAGAAGTACTTGACCTCGGCGGAGCTGAGGGCTTTAGTACTTCTTGACCGGGGATCTTGTTTCAGCACACAAGCTCATTCCCATCTTTCTTGTTTTGTTGGATAAGATCCCTGGTCAAGCCAACCCTACCATTCCCGACAAAGTCGGGAATGAAGGGTTGCTAGCCGGGGATGACAACGCCCAATCTATGTGTCTCTCATTGACACTCCCATCCCTCCCTTGATACCCTCACAGGGATAACTTGAGAAGGTCAAACGATGTCTGAGCCGAGCCTCAAAAGCCGTATTCAAAAGGCGGAAAAAGCCCTGAAATCTCCGAAAAAAATGTTACAAGAGCCGACATCCCGCTTTTTCCATGTGGGGGTGGAGCTTCTGGCAGGGGTTCTTGTGGGTGCGGGGCTGGGGGTTTTGACAGATAAAATTTTTGACACCTCTCCGTGGGGGCTCATTGGGTTCTTTGTGCTGGGATCTCTGGCGGGGCTTCTCAATGTTTACAGGGCCTTGACGCGCCCCCTCTCCAAGCATAACAATCATCCCCATGCATGATCCGCTTCACCAATTTGAGGTCCACCGCCTTTTTTCCTTCTCTTTGGGAGGGGTGGATCTGTCGTTTACCAACTCGGCCCTTTATATGGTTCTTGGCGTTCTTCTGGCCGCTGTGTTCCTCCTCGGCGGTGTGCGACGTGCCCAAACCATTCCCGGTCGGTGGCAGGGGGGGGTCGAGATGATCTACGACTATTTGAGCACGGTTCTTGAGGGGACCACAGGGTTCAAGGGACGGCCCTATTTCCCCTTTATTATGACGCTGTTTCTGTTTGTCCTCATGGGGAATCTCCTCGGGATGGTCCCCTATAGCTTCACTTTCACAAGCCAGATCATTGTGACCTTTGGGCTCGCCATGATGGCCTTTGGGCTCTGTACCCTCATTGGTTTTTGGAAGCATGGCTTTCATTACTTTTCCCTCTTTGTGCCCCAAGGGGCGCCGATCTATATGTTGCCCCTCATTGTGCCCATTGAAATCCTTTCTTATCTCTCGCGCCCTGTGAGTCTTGCGATTCGTCTTTTTGCCAATATGATGGCGGGGCATACGATGCTGAAGGTTTTTGCAGGGTTTACGGTGACCTTGGGTATTTATGGCTTGGCACCTTTGTGTGTTAACACTATACTGACAGCGTTTGAAATTCTTGTGGCGCTCTTGCAGGCTTATGTTTTTACGATTTTAACCTGCATCTATTTACGAGATGCCCTTTACTTACATTAAAATTTACATTAACGGAGGAGAAAAAAGATGGACGTTGAAGCAGCAAGGATGGTTGGAGCGGGTCTCGCCGTTTTCGCTCTGGCCGGTGTGGGCCTTGGTATTG
The DNA here is from genome assembly GCA_013287205.1 of Alphaproteobacteria bacterium. Lineage (GTDB taxonomy): Bacteria > Pseudomonadota > Alphaproteobacteria > UBA9655 > UBA9655 > UBA9655. The sequence goes on along the minus strand of JABDEE010000017.1, from coordinate 16,596 downwards.
GTCTTATCTTTTCCGCCCTCATCAATGCGGTTGGTCGTAATCCTGCAGCAAAGGAGCAGCTCTTTCCGATTGGTATTCTCGGGTTTGCGCTCACGGAAGCTGTGGCCTTGTTCGCTCTCCTCATCGCCTTCTTGATCTTGTTCAAGTAGGAATTTATGCCACAACTTGATGTCACAACCTTCTCCTCTCAACTCTTTTGGTTGGCGCTTTCTTTCGCGATTCTTTATCTGATTCTCTCTCGCATTGCCTTGCCCAAGGTGGCGCAGATCTACGAGGGGCGCCAGGCCACGATTGGGGAGAAGCTTTCCCAAGCCTCTCGCTATCAGGAACAGGCTGAGGAACTTCTGACGGCTTATGAGGCCAAGCTTGCCAGTGCGCGGATAGAGGCCCATGCTCGTTATCAATCGGGGGTTGCGTCGGTAACAACTGAATTAGCGCGTAAGCAACGTCACTTCCATGAAGCGCTTCAGGCGCGCCTTCGGTTGGAAGAGCATGCTCTCCACCAAGAAGCGTTAGGGGTGCGAAAAGATATCCAAAAAGCCTCCCTTGATGTGGCAGCGGCTCTCCTCAAAAAGCTGACGTCTCATGCCTATGCGCCCAAAGATCTCACCTCTTTTCGGGAGGATTCTTAATGGTTGAAGCGCCTGAGTTTTGGGTTCTCATTGCCTTTGTGCTGCTTCTCCTTGGGGTTGGCAAACGCGCCTTTACTCAAGTGACAGCTCTCCTTGATGCCCATGCTCAGAAGGTGGCAGCGCAGTTGGAAGAAGCGGAACGTCTCCATCACGAAGCCCTCTCTCTTCTTGAGACTTATACCCAAAAGCATCAAGATGCCCTCAAGCAGAGTGAGAAAATCATTGCGTTGGCAAACGAAGAAACGCTGGAATTTGAACGGGCGAAGTCCAAAGAAATGGACCATCTTCTCGCCCAAAAAGAATCCGTCTTTTTTTCGCGCTTGGCCCGTGAGCGGGATGAGATTCTGGAGGGATTGCGTCAAGAAATCAGTGATGAAGCCATCGGCATTGTGACGCGTCTTCTCTCACAAAATGAGAAAGAACGCAAAGCGCTGACCCAGAGGGCGGTGAAGGAAATTGGTCAAGTTGTGAAGTGAGCGCACAAAAAAACCACCCTCTCAAAAAGAGGGTGGTTTCTTAGGTCCCCGCTTCTCGCCTTGGCGACGCCTTCGGCGTAGCCCGGGTCGTGAGGACAAGTTTTGTCTGGGTCCTCGGGTTTAAACCCGAGGATGACAAAAAATGCTTTAAGCCAGCTTCAAATTTGTTGCTGCGGTCTTGCCTTTGGAGGTCGTTAGCTCGAAAGTTACTTTCTGTCCTTCTGCTAAAGTAGCCAATCCTGAGTTTTCAAGCTCAGTGATATGAACGAATACATCGCGTGATCCGTCCTCTACTTGAATAAATCCGTACCCTTTTGTTGGGTTAAACCATTTTACAGTGCCGTTCGTCATTTATAGTATCCTTATCGTTTATTAAATGAGTTCTCAGAAACCGCGTCTCAATTACATCCTTTACGTGAGGCGCATGTGCGAATCTTATAGAGGGGGGTTAGCTTAGGGTAAGAAGAAGAAGGCAACGGTGTCGGTCTTAGTTTTCTTACGCAGAGCACATAATTCTCTACGGTTTCTATCCTTATGGAGTTTCAAACTCAAGGGTACAATACCCTATTTTTCTGTAGAATGCAAGAAAATTCTCATAATTCTTCGAGATGGCCATTTTTCTCTCATTGCTTGACTTTTTTATTGAAAAATCCTAGACTTTATCTAGGGTTATTCTATTGCTTTAAGGTGCGCTTTCTGGAGGCTGTCATGCGATTTGCAATCCTTTTTCTTTTTCTCCTGTGCTGCCGTGATCTTCAAGCTGTTATCGATCTGCAACCTCATCGGGCGTACTATACCCTTACGATGGTCGGGCGGCCAAGTGCTTTGGCTGATATTCGGGGCACGTTACTGGTGGAGGTTAACAAGGCGGATGGGGGATGGACAACGCAGCATTTATCAGAAACCTGGCTGTATTACGTTGATGGCACTGCGGACCATGTGCGAGAGGGGTTTGTCACTTATGAAGCGGAGGATGGGGCGCTTCTCAAGTTTCATGCCTATCGATGGGTCAATAATGACCCCATTGAAACGATGACGAAAGGCGTCGTTCACCGAAAAGGGAAAGTGCTTGACGTCACGTATACACACCCGGAGAAGAAAAAGCAGACGCTTTCCCCGGCCTGTCTTTTCCCTCTTCAGTACAGGAAAGCGCTCATCGAAGCTGCGCGCAAAGGAGAGAAGCTTTTTCCTCAACTTGTCTTTGAGCGGGAGGGGGCTGTGGAAACGAATACGTTTATTAGTACTCAGCGTACAGAGGACGCGGGTCATAAGTTGGCGGGACAAACATTCTGGCCAATCCGATCTGCTATTTATAGTCCGACAGCCGTTTCCTATGAGCCCCTCTCCACAACAACCCAAGATTTGTTCCCCAACGGTATCATTGGCCAATATGTCACGGACCATGAAATCGAGGGCGCAAAAGTCCATGGGGTGCTGGATCGAATCGAGCTTTTGCAGGAAGCTCCCGCGCCTTTGGAGAAGTGAGGTTTATCTTCTTTGTTGAGTCATTGCTTTTTGTATTGTTTGAATCGCTGAATACAGAGATTGGAAGCGTTCCAGATTGCAGATATGCCACGCATCCTGAACTCTTTGCGCCTTACGAAGTATTTTTTCCGCTGCTTGAGCTTCTCTGGTTCTTTGTTCAATGTTTTCCAGCAGAAATATTTTGTCTTCTGTTTGGGGAAGTGGTTGCAGAGTGTCATATTCTTTCTGTAGCAGAAGAGCCTCCCCCTGCAGCACTGTTAGCTTCTCCTCAACTGTTTTTTGGTTGCGCTGAAGGCATGCATTAGCTTGTGAAAGCTCCTTTAGAGCAGAGTCCATCGATATCAGCTGTTCTATCAACGTCTGTTCTTGTTGACCCAACCGTGGTCTTTCCTCAGCATGTTGCACTCTCATGGGTTGAAACTCTGAGATATTCTCAATCCTTGCTGCAGTGCAGGCGTTCAGCAATGCTCGTTCTCTCATATCTATAGCCTGTAAAGAGGGAGTCGATAGGAGACAAATCCCGCTAAGGATCAGAACATACTTAAAAGGTGTAAAAGTCATTTGGATCACCATGTATTATTTAAAAATATGTTTTTGTACAATATTTTTTCAAGGAAAGCAATAGTGATTGGACGTGCATCTCATTTTGTAAGGGAGTGTTCAGCTCCTCTCGTTGTGCCATATCCCTTTTTTTCTTACTTCCAGCTTGACAATTGTCCCTCAAAAGGTATGATCTTCTTAATTTTCTCAAGGATGGATGTAGCATTATGGCAAAACAGAACACGATTACAATTAAGATGGCGAGCACAGCGGATACGGGATTTTTCTATGTTAAGAAAAAAAACCCACGGACGATTACGACAAAAATGGTGATGCGCAAGTACGACCCGGTTGTGCGTAAGCATGTAGAGTTTAAAGAAACGAAGATAAAGTAGAATCGTTTCAATACTGAGTGTTTTGTCATCCCTGGCTAGAAGTGCTTGCCCACTTGTGGGCTTTAGCACTTCTTGACCGGGGATCTTGCTTCAGCAAAGTGTGTTGTTGCTATAAGATCCTCGCTCAAGAAGGCCTAAAGCCCTCAACTCTGCCCGACTTTGCTAGTCGGGCTTTGTTGAGTGCAAGGCCTTCTAGGCAAGGATGACAATCCTACTTTTAACCACTGACCACTGCTACCGGAGGTTTCCCATGTCACTCAAAATTTCATTCCAAAAAGACGCTCCCAAAACGGTTCTCTGTGTGGGTGTGCACGAAAATAGCCCTGTGGTTTGTGACCCGAGCTGTGGAGACCAGACTGTCAGTGATTTGATCACAAAGGCTGTGGCAAACTCCACGTTCAAGGGAAAGCTCTCTCAGTCTCTCAGCATCTTTACGCCCGCGGGACAGCGTCTCATCCTCATTGGTCTTGGGCCAAAGGAAGATAAGAAAACAGACAACCGTGAAGTTTACTGGCAAAAGATTGGGAGTGCGATCAGTTGTGTTTTGAGCTGCATTGGGTGCACGGAAGCCTCAGTCGACATTCATGGGGAAGGGGAGGAGGACAGCTTCGTTTTGCCGAATATGGCTCTTGGAACTCTCCTGCGCTCCTGGCGTTTTGAGAAATACTTCACGAAAAAGCAACCGGATGAGTTGTTCCGTCTGAAGCAAGTGACTTTCCAAACGGCGACCCTTGAGGCGGTTGAAAAAGCTTTTGCACCGCTGGCCATCGTTGCAGAAGGCGTCTTTTTGACGCGGGAGCTTGTGACGGAGCCTGCCAATGTTGTGACCCCAGCAACCCTAGCGCTCACAGCGATGTCTCTCCAAAAAGTGGGTGTGACGGTTGAAGTGTTGGAAGAAGCTGATATGAAAAAGCTTGGTATGGGTGCGCTTCTTGGCGTTGGCCAAGGCAGTGCCCATGATTCTAAGGTTGCTATTATGCGCTGGGAAGGGGGGCAAAAAGGAGAGGCGCCGATTGCGTTTGTGGGCAAGGGCGTTACCTTTGATACGGGAGGACTTTCCTTGAAGCCTTCGACCAGCATGGAAGATATGAAGGATGATATGGGCGGGGCCGGCGTTGTGATTGGGCTCATGCAAACCCTGGCTCTTCGGAAAGCAAAAGTGAATGCTGTTGGGGTGATTGCCATTGTTGAAAACATGCCGAGTAGCACGGCCCAACGGCCGAGCGATGTGGTTACGTCTCTTTCAGGACAAACCATTGAGGTGCTCAACACAGATGCGGAAGGACGTCTTATTTTGGCTGATGCCCTGTGGTATACCCAAGATCGCTTTAAGCCGAAATTCATGATCGATCTCGCGACCCTCACGGGAGCGATGATTGTTGCCTTGGGTAAAGAGCGGGCAGGACTTTTTGCGACGGATGATGGGCTTGCAGATAAGCTTCTCAAAGCAGGTGAGCAGGTCAATGAGCTTTTGTGGCGTTTCCCGCTCGATGACGCTTATGACAAAGAAATCAACAGTACCATTGCAGATATGAAGAATATTGGCAGTGGTCGTGGGGCTGGGTCCATTACGGCCGCCAAGTTCCTGCAGCGCTTTGTGAATAATGTTCCGTGGGCGCACCTTGACATTGCCAGTGTGACCTTGATGGATAAGGATATTCCCATGGCGGCCAAAGGGGCCACGGCTTTTGGAGTAAGGCTTTTGAATCGATTTGTGGCGGACAACTACGAAGGGAAGTAGTCCGCCTTCGCCAAGGCTTCGGCGGACAGCTTTCGCTCATACTAACTTGGCCTGCCAGCTGAAGCTCGAAGAGCGAAAGCTGGTGTAGCGAGAGGGGAAAGATTGTAAAAATGGATGTCAAGATTAAAAGTGTATCAGCGAATAAGTTTTTTACTGCTATACTGCTCCACCGCTACACTGCTCCACTGACATGACGGCCATTGGCTTCTATCACCTTACCACCTCTCCCCTCGAACGTGCGCTGCCGCGGCTGCTTGAAAAAGTGCTTGAAGGTCACAAGCGTGCTGTTGTCCTGTGTGGGAGTGAGGAGAGACTGAATTTCCTGAATTCCAGCTTGTGGACACTCGGTAAAGCCAGTTTCATTCCTCATGGCAGTGCTGCTGACGGAAATGCAGCAGATCAGCCCATTTGGCTCACAACCCAAGATGAAAACCCCAACAGCGCCACCTTCCTTGTTCAAACCGATGGCATGGATTCTCCAACACTGGATTCTTACGAACGATGCTTAGATCTGTTTGATGGCAATGATGAGGAGGCGGTTGCAGCTGCGAGAGGGCGCTGGAAGACCTACAAAGATCAAGGTCATGAAATCACCTACTGGAAGCAGACGGATTCAGGCGGATGGGAGAAGGGGTAAGGTCCTGATAGCGAGTTTAACAACTCTCCCAATGGGATTCCGTCACTTTCCCATACAACACATTCTCGTATTTTTTTACGAACTCTAGGATATGCTCTGACTGAACGTGAGCTTCGAGGTCTGCGGGTGTCTCCCACTCCATTAACACCAAAAAAATATCCTCCGCCGTGTCAGACACAGCGATATCATAATTGATGCATCCTTGCTCTTTGCGACAGAGAGGCATGAGGTCAAGTAATGCTTGCTTTAACGCTGCCCCTTGACCCGGGAGGGCATGTATTATTTCGATCACGATAAATTGACTCATAAGACGTTCCTTTCCTTAAGACTGCCATGGTGTCTTTGTCTTTTCAAGGTATACCTTACCACAGAGTGTTATTGTTGTGCTTCCTATTGTGTGTAAATTCACTTCCAAAATGGTCTCGTTTTGGTGTATAATAGGGACATGAATATGAGGGAGGTCGTATGCTGAAACGGACGCTTATAATATACGCAACAGAGACAGGGCGTGAGCCTTTTGTAGAGTGGTTTACTGCGTTACAAGATAAGAACATACGACACAGCATACAAAACAGACTAGACCGATTAAAGCTTGGGCATTTTGGTGATTATGAGTCCGTTGGAGATGGCGTCCTAGAACTGCGTTTCTTTTCTGGACCTGGGTTTAGAGTCTATTTTGCTGAATATTCAGGGTGGATTATCTTCCTCTTGTGTGGGGGAGACAAGAAAACACAAACGCGCGACATTAAAAAAGCCAAGATCTACTGGAAAGAATGTAAGGAGAGGACGCATGATCGATTTAGAACAATTTAGGAGTTTTGATGATTTTTTGCGTGAGGAACTCAAGGATCCCGCTGAAGCCAAGGCCTATCTTGAATTTATCATAAAGCTCTACGAACAAGATGGTGACACTGACGCATTTTTAATGGCCCTTCGGAGTATTGCAGAAGCGCAAGGAGGGCTTTCCCATCTTGCGGGTGGAAAAAATCTTAGTCATCTCTTTTCTCGCAAGGGGAATCCACGCATTGGGAAAGCTCTCCATGATCTTGGGTTTCAGCAGACGATCAAATCCTTAACATCCCATCCGCCTACTATCCTGCACTGATGGAAATATGTTCTTCTTCTCTTTCAAATAATCGCTGGTGTTTGCGCCCCTCTGAAGAACGGTCGATCCAAACCCTTGTACAAAAGCTTGGGCTCTCCCCAACGCTTGCGCGTCTCCTTGTCATGCGGGGACACGATCTTGATTCAGTGCCCCATTTTTTGAATCCGACTTTAAGGAATCATCTGCCCGACCCGTACGTCTTGAAGGATATGGAGCTGGCCGTCACGCGCCTTCTGCAGGCCATCCAGAGTCAGCAAAAGATTCTCATTTGGGGCGATTATGATGTGGATGGCGCCACCTCGTCGGCCCTTTTGTGTCGCTTTTTAAAAGCGCTGAATGTGGCTGTGGCCCTTTATATTCCTGACCGGTTGAAGGAAGGCTATGGCCCCAATAAGGAAGGCATTGAAAAATTCAAGGCGCAAGGCTACAGCGTGATGGTGACGGTGGATTGTGGGACAACGTCCTTTGAGGCTTTAAAGGCTGCAGAAGGCATGGACGTGATCGTCCTGGATCATCACGCCCCCGAAGCCCAGTTGCCCCCGGCATATGCGATTGTGAATCCCAATCGTCTGGATGAACGCCCAGAGATTACCCAAACCTTAGGTCATCTTGCTGCCGTCGGGGTGACCTTTCTCTGTGTGGTGGGGCTGAATCGCGCCCTACGAGAGGCGGGCTTTTATGCGAGCGGCCGGGAGCCGGATCTCCTTTCTCTCTTGGATCTTGTGGCCTTGGGGACGGTGTGTGATGTGATGCCTTTGACAGGACTTAACCGTACATTTGTCACCCAAGGCTTAAAGATTATGGGGAAACGTCGCAATGTGGGCTTGCGCGCACTTGCCGATCAAGCAGGTATCCAAGAAGCGCCCAGTCCTTACCACCTGGGATTTCTGCTGGGCCCCCGCATTAATGCGGGGGGCCGGGTCGGTGAATCTTTTCTCGGGGCGCGCCTTCTCTCAACGGACAGTGTGTCGGAAGCCACCCAGATCTCCCATACCTTGGACCAGTATAACCAAGAGCGCAAAGGACTTGAGGCCGATGCCCTTGTCCAGGCCTTGGTGCAAGTTGATCCTCAACACCCTGCCTTGGTTGTGGCCCATGAGGACTGGCATGAAGGGGTGATCGGCATTGTTGCAGGGCGCCTTAAGGAAAAATATCACAAGCCTACGGCTGTGATTGCTTGGAGCTCAGCGGGAATCGGAAAAGGGTCTGCTCGCTCGATCCCCGGATTTGATTTTGGCCGGTTTATCCATAAGGCCCACCGTCTTGGCCATGTTTTGGGTGGCGGCGGCCACGCCATGGCTGCAGGATTTTCTCTCACGAAAGAGCAATTGCCCGCCTTCGTGGCTTTTCTCGGGCAAGAGGTTGAGCAGTTTCCAAAGGGGACGCCTGTGCTTCTCTGCGATGGGCACTTGGATCTGGGGGCCCTCACCCCGACGCTTTTGCAAGAGATTGAGGGTTTAGCTCCTTTTGGCATGGGCAACCCGACGCCCCGGTTTATTTTTTCTGATGTCATGGTGGAATCTTACACCCTTATTCAAGACCAACACATCCGCTGCCGTTTTTCTCAAGGGGCCGGAAAAATCGTTGATGGTATTGGCTTTCGCCTGAAGGGAACGCCTCTTGGCACCGTTTTAATGGAGGGCACCAAGCGTCCCTTGCATCTCTTGGCTTCCCCTAAGCTTGATCGGTGGGGAGGGCGGGTGACTCTCTCCCTCACCATTGAGGATGGGGTTTTTGCTGATACATTGGCAAGGGCTGTGTGATTCTGCACCATCTGTCATCCCAGGCTTACAAGTCCTAAACGTTTTCTTTGCAAGCAAACGAAGGACTTGTAAGTCGGGGATGACACGAGGGAGTCATCCCCTAATAATACTGCAAATTAACAACGATCTTTTTTTCGTCGGGGCGCTTCACGTGCTCCTGGATAATTTCATCGATCATAAATTGAAAGGCTTCATAGGTGCCGGTTGTTAATTCGTCCGTATAGGCTTCCCCAACAAAGGCAGGGGCCGCAGGCGGGGATTGATTATTCTTATAGAAATTTAGGGTGATGATGTAGCCGGAAGGTTTTATCTTGTACTGCATCTCATAATCTTGACCATCATAGTGTTTCATCCCTGCAGGACGTTTCTTTTTTTTCTTTTTCTCTTCTTTTCCTTCGTTTTCATCAACGATTTGTTGTATTTTTTCAATCTGAGAGTCAACAAGCTCGATCATTTTTTCTGCGGGAATGACGCCATAATCCACAAGAACAGTTGTGACGCACGCAAACCGCTTGCACGAACATTTATCGTCATTCATGGAAAGGCTTGATCGGATTCTTTGATCAATAAACCCAAAATCGACGTCCTTATAGGCGAGACTTCTTTCAGAAGGAACGATCTTTAGCCCCGGCAAGGGGACTAAGTCGCGATAAGGAAGGTAACCCGCTCTGACCGGTTGGGGTGTGAGATCGAACTTATGTTCTGCTTTCTGACAACCGCTTAAGCACACTGCGAGTGCAAGACTCAGCATTTTCTTCATGTCACGTTCCTTTTTCTTTTTTTTGTTCTTATAGGGACATACTATGCCAGAAAATGAAGAAAAATCAAAGCGCAGAATTTATTCTCAGGGTAAACGCCTCTAAAATGAGAGGAAGAACGGGACAAGACTTTCCAAGTATGTCATCTCCGACTTAGACTTTCTTAGCCGCGGGGATTAGGATGTCTTGACCCGGCTACGCAAGCCGCGGCAAGTCGGGTCTAAGATGAGCTAAGCCCGGGATGACACCTTTTTTGATTCTCACTCCCTTTTAGATGCGTTTGCCGTGTAGAATTTTTCTGTTTTCTTTTCATTTGTCTTCGCGTAAGGTTTGCCCATCACCAGGGGTGCTCTTCTGAGAAGAGCTGAGAAAAACCCTTAGAACCTGATCTGGTTTATACCAGCGGAGGGAGTGTGGCGCAAAACTCAAGCACGCGTCCCCTTTGTATTAATCTCGTTCTCCTCTGGTTTATATAAGAGGAGGAACAAATTATGCGTACACTCACCCGGCGGGATGTTTCGATTCTCATTGGCCATGCCCTGGATCATTTTGATTCCTCTCTTTATGGGTTTTTGGCGCCCGTTCTGGCCCCCCTCTTTTTTCCGGACCATGATCCGATTGTCCAGCTTATCCTGGTCTACAGCGTGATGGGGACGTCGATTCTTACCCGACCCTTAGGGGCCTTTATTTTTGGGATGGTTGCCCGCAAACACGGGCCTCTTTACGGGCTCTCCTACTCCCTGATCGGTGTTGCCGTGACGACAGTTTGCATTGGGTTTTTGCCCGGTCATGCCGCTATTGGGTGGATGGCGCCCTTTGGCTTGGTGGTGATTCGCATGGTCAAAGGTATCTTTGCCGCGGGAGAAGGGACCATCGCAAAGCTTTCCATTATGGAGGGGAAGGAGGAACGTCAAGCGCTCGTTGCCTCTCATTTTTATCAGAGTGCTCCCATGGCAGGTATTGTCCTCGCTTCGGCTGTTTCCCTCGGTGTTATCGCTTATTATCCTGAGGCCTGGCGTTTTTGCTTTTGGGCAGGAGGAATTACCGGAGGTGCCGCCTATTTGCTCCGCCGTCATGCCCAGGGAGCTTGCGTGGCTGAGGAATCCCTTTCTTTTCACTCCTACCAGCTCTCTCACCTCTCGTCTCTTTGGACCCATCGCACCTCTGTGATCTGTGTGGCGATCGCCACAGGATTTGGGCACCTGACCTACAGCATTCCTTTTGTGTTTATGAACACGTTTATTCCTTTCATCACATCGGTTTCCTTAGAAACCATGATGGCTTTTAATACAGGTCTTCTAATTGTTGATATGGGGTCGATTCCCTTCATCGGTCGTTGGGTTTTAAGGTACGATGGACAGAAGGTGATGATTGTCGCAAGTCTTGTCCTGGCGGTCACCCTTGTTCCCTTATTTTTAGCGCTTCCTGAAGCGTCTTTAGCCTATGTCCTTTTTGTGCGCCTCTGGATTGTGTTTTGGGGTGTGGTTTTCCTGTGTCCTTTGAATTTTTGGTTTAAGGGCCTCTTTCCGTTAAGAGAACAATACCTTCTTGTGGGGATGAGTGGCGCTCTGGGGGCTGCAACCCTCGGTCGCTTAACGGTTCCTTGCTGCTTCTGGCTTTGGCATATGGGGGGCTCCCCCTTATGGCCCAGTCTCTATATGGTCGGAATGACGCTCCTGACGGCGGGCGCCCTTTATTGGCACGTCCTTAAGCGTGCAGGCCTCTTACGAAAAGGGGCAGGCCCTCTTGGCGCTGCCGTTTTAGACGTTCGCTCCGGATGATGCTGAGGACCGATTCAACAGCCACTTCCAGGTCGTTGTTAATCAAGACATAGTCATATTCCCCCCAATGGCTCAGCTCACTTGCGGCTTGGCTCATCCGCAAAAGCACCGTTTCTTCATGATCTTGGGCACGGTTTCGCAAACGTGTTTCCAATACTTCCAAGGAAGGGGGGAGAAGAAAGATACTGACAACATCTGTGGGCGCCTTCTGCTTGAGGGTTTGTGTCCCTTGCCAATCAATGTCAAAGAGGATGTCCTGACCGTCCGCAAGATGCGCTTCCACAAAAGATTTAGGGGTGCCATAGTGATGATCAAAGACAACAGCATGCTCTAAAAAGTGATCTTCTTCGACCATTTTAGAAAACGTCTCCGGGGAGACAAAATGATAGTCGATCCCGTGGGTTTCAAGCGGGCGTTGGGGGCGGGTGGTTGCAGAAATCGAAAGGGAGATCTTTTTTTCTCGCTCCAAGATATGACGCGCGACCGTCGTTTTCCCTGCCCCTGAAGGGGAAGAGAGAACGAGCATAAATCCACGGCGACTTAAAGAATGGTCAGATGTCATAGACTTTCCATAGCTCATAAAATGCTGTATAAATGTTTTTTACAGGAGATGACCCTATGACGACAGTCAGAATTTATCAACCCTCTCAATCAACTATGCAATCGGGAAAAGGGCGAACGAAGTCGTGGACCCTCCACTTTGAACCTACAACACCGATGTTTCCTGATCCCCTGATGGGGTGGTCTTCTTCTCAAGATATGTCACAGGAAATGACTCTTGTGTTTCCCACCCTTGAGCGCGCCATTGAGTTTGCAAAGGCCCGACGATTTTCTTACGTCATTGCGACGCCTCCTAAAAAGGAACCCTCTGCCAAAAGTTATGGGACGAATTTTAGCGGTCCTCCTCGGGGGTATTAACGGACATTTAACCTCGCGGTGGTATGTTTGGGCATCATAGAGCATACAAAAGAGGAGACCTCACACCGTGAAATACCGCTTATCCTTGGCAATCATTGCCACTATATCTTTTTCTGGCGTTGTCAATGCTGACGCTCCAAAGTCCAAATCAGTTGTCAGGCACACCTCGTCCTCTCAACTCTGCGAAAATCACTGCTTGGCTGTCTTCCCGAGTTGTTTAGGGAAGGGTAATCCGGAGAAGTTGGGGGCGAAGGCGGCCTTCTGTGGGAAGGCAGCAGGAGAATGTTTCGATGCGTGCGAGAATGGGACAAAGCCGAAAGTGCCTGCGCAGACTGTCGCTCCAACGTCGAATCTGGGAGATCGGCGGCAAGCTGAGACGATTTCTCTCTCTTAAGGAAGGCTGAGGATTAGCGAATATTTAATCTTTCGGTGATACTCTCAAAGATGATATGTAATGTCGTGTATTCTCGTAATACATAAAGGAGACTGAACAATGACGACTGTAAAAAACCACCTCTATCTTGTTGCGTTTGCCATCGGAATGGCCTTCGCCGTTCCTGGAGCTGTGAATGCAGATCCATTCGGAGATTGTGTGGCGCAGTGTGCAGATGACCCTTCTGATCACGCATGCGTGCGTGCTTGCGTCGTACAATATGGCACACCTGTCAGTAGATAAGAAACACAGGGGCTGGGTGGATTTTTCATCTAGTCCCTCATGTTACCTCCCCCTTAGGCCGTCGGTGCACATCATGAAGAAAAATAAACACATAAAACACTTTTTTTCCTTCTCGTCATCGGCGTCTTTTCGGGAGCCGTCAATGCAGGGGGGCACCCTCCAGCGCTTGCACCACGGCCTGCACCAAAACCTATGGAAAAACCTGCTGAAGTTGTCAAGAACACGGAAAAGCCTGCTGAACCTGAGGACGTCCCCTTACCTCAAACCGACGAGAAAAAAAATTGTTCTCATCAACAATGTCAGGCTTCCTGCGATCTATACTTAACTGCCTGCCAGAATGATGCTGTTACGAATGATGAGACTTGTCGTGAAAATATACAAGCGTGCATTCAGAATAATAACTGCCAGCTATGGGAGACAGGCTGTCTAAATAATTGTCTACCCAACCCCTCGTGCAAGACGAATAAGGTCAATGCCCTCTCTACATGCCAGAGTCAGTATATCTTCTGTGTTGGTAAGTGTAAGTGCTGAAATTAAACATAATATTTAAAAAATAGGGGGCATAGATCGGGGAGAAGTGCTAGATTTCTCCTCGCGTGATATACGTCAACACACCCCCGTGGGTATAATAGGTTACTTCAAGATCTGTCTGAATTTGACAGCGCAAAGGAATGGTTTCCTGACGGCCGTCCTCTCGCGTAATCTGCGCCGTCACGGTCATGCCTGGGGTTACGCTACTTCCAAGATCAATATCAAACACCTCTGTGCCCTCAAGCCCGAGAGAGTTGCGGGTCATGCCTTCCATAAAAGTGAGGGGGAGGATCCCCATCCCAATGAGATTACTGCGATGAATGCGCTCAAAGGTTTCGGCGATGACGGCTCTCACCCCCAGCAAAAGCGGACCCTTGGCGGCCCAATCCCGGGAGGACCCACTGCCATATTCTTTTCCTGCAATGACCACGAGGGGAATCCCTTGCCGTTGATAAGCCATGGCCGCGTCATAAATCGTGCGGATCTCCCCTGAAGGCATGTGGCGCGTGACACCGCCTGTGAGCTCTGGCGTCATCTCATTGTGCAGGCGAATGTTGGCAAAGGTGCCCCGTACCATCACCTCATAATTTCCGCGGCGGGATCCATAAGAGTTGAAATGTCGTTCTTCAACGCCTTGGCTCACCAGGTATTTCCCGGCTGGGCTGTCTTTCTTGATGACGCCTGCGGGGGAAATATGGTCCGTTGTGATACTGTCCCCTAAGATTGCTAAGGGTCGTGCACCCTTAATGGAGGTCACCCCTTTAGATTGATCACAAAAGGGGGGGCATTTGATATAGGTGCTCTCAGGCCATCCATACGCTTGGCTTGGGCTCACGGGCAAGTCGGCCCATTCTTTATCCCCTTCAAACACAGAGGCATACCGCTTTGTAAACATCTCAGGGGTGAGGGCCGCTTTAATCACCTCCTTCACCTCTTGGGTGGTGGGCCAGATGTCTTTCAGGAACACATCGCAGCCTTCAGGGTCTTGGCCTAAAGGATCTTTGGTGAGATCAATGAGCATCGTTCCCGCCAAGGCATAGGCTACCACGAGTGGCGGCGACGCCAGGTAGCTCATGGTCACTTGCGGGTGAATCCGCCCCTCAAAATTGCGGTTGCCGGAAAGAACGGCTGCAACGGAAAGGGAATTTTCCTCAATCGTTTTCGTGATGGGCGCTGGCAGTGGTCCTGAATTGCCGATACAGGTCGTGCATCCATAGCCTACGAGATAAAAGCCAAGGGCATCGAGATCCTTTTGAAGGTCGGCTTTCTCAAAATAGTCGCTCACAACCTGGCTTCCTGGTGCCAGGGAGGTTTTGACCCAAGGCTTGCAGCGCAGTCCTTTTGCGAATGCTTTGCGGGCGAGAAGGCCAGCTGCCACCATCACAAAAGGATTGGAGGTATTGGTGCAGCTCGTGATCGCTGCAATTACCACGGCCCCATTGTGAAGGCTGGTGGTATCTTGGGGGCTTTCGATGTTACACGAGGCCGCTACATTTTTGAGAAGAACGCGATCTTGAGGGCGCTTAGGCCCAGCCACACTCGACTCCACATCGCCTAAATTTAGGACAAGGGTTTCGGTGCAGAGTGGCTCCTCCGCCTCCCACAAGCCTTGGGCTTTCGCATAGGCCTCAACCAATTGGGTCTCTCGCCCGGTGAAGCGTAGATAGCTCAGGGTTTCCTCATCAATGGGAAAAAGGGCGCAGGTGGCCCCATATTCAGGGGCCATGTTGCTGATGGTGGCTCGGTCCGCGATGGTCAGGTGAGCAAGGCCAGGACCATAGACCTCTACAAATTTCCCGACTACCCCATGGGTCCGCAGCATTTGGGTAATGGTGAGCACGAGATCGGTGGCGGTGACGCCCTCTTGGAGGTCGCCTTTTAAGCACAGGCCCACCACATCGGGGATGATCATCGAAGAAGGCTGCCCCAGCATGGCGGCTTCGGCCTCAATGCCGCCTACGCCCCAGGCCAGCACCCCGAGTCCATTCACCATGGGCGTGTGGCTATCCAGTCCCACGAGGGTGTCCGGATAAATCTCGTTTCGCTCATTGGTCCAAACCACGCGAGAAAGATACTCCAGGTTGACCTGGTGGCAAATTCCTGTGCCTGGAGGCACCACACGGAAGTTTGTGAAGGCCTGTTGACCCCACTTCAGGAAGGCATAGCGCTCATGGTTGCGCTTCACCTCTTGCTCCACATTGTATCCGAAAGCCTCAGCCGTCGCAAAATGATCAACGGTGACAGAGTGGTCAATCACCAGATCCACGGGGATATGGGGGTTGATGGAGGCAGGATCCCCCCCTTTTTCTGTGACAGCCGCTCGCATCGCAGCCAAATCCACAACTGCCGGTACGCCTGTGAAATCCTGCATCAAAATACGGGCAGGGCGAAAGGTGATTTCCTGGGAAGACGTTCGGTTGGTGAGCCATGCCGCAAAAGGGGCTAAGGCTTCCGGACTGTCTCCTTGAAAGCGTAGGGTATTCTCCAACAAAATCTTGAGGGAATAAGGAAGACGGGAGAGATCTCCTAAGATTTTCGAAGCCTCTTTGAGGGAATAGTAAGTGTAGGCTGTGCCGTTGAGATGAAGTGTTTGTCTGTAAGATGTCACGGGCGTTTCCTCTTTGGCTTTTTTGTTTTTGAGAACTTTTGGCTTCACCTCTTAGCGGTACACTTCCTTACGATTTCCGATTTTTATGATAAGCACTCTGCATAAGCCGTCATCAAGATGACTAATAAGACGATAATCGCCTACTCGGTACTTCCAAAGCGTCTTAAACCGTGATCCTTGCAAGGCCTCTCCAATACTGCGCAGGTTCTCTAAAAAGGCAACACGTTCAAACAAAAATTGCAAAATACGCCTTGCGATCTGAGTGTCAAGATTATTCAGGGTTTTCTTGGCAGCAGGATCTAATTCAATTGTCCATACCATATTCTCTCATCACCTCCCCCAGAGGAATCGTTTTTGTACGACCAGCATGAATGTCTTCTAAGCGCTTTTCAGCGATATAGATATCTTCAAGATCAGTTAGGTGTTCTAGAAGCGCTTCTTTAATATAGAATGACTTGCTGCGGCCTGTTTGTTTTGCCAAGTGTGCAAGACGATCTTCGATCTCTTGCGGGATACGAATTGTGTATGTCATGATCAGGCCTCCGCCTAT
>JABDEE010000016.1 GCA_013287205.1 Alphaproteobacteria bacterium | reverse complement strand
CTGGTTCCTGTATTCTGATTCCTGTGAAATGGCGTCCCCTACGGGATTCGAACCCGTGTTGCCGCCGTGAGAGGGCGGTGTCCTAGGCCTCTAGACGAAGGGGACATGGCCGTCTTTTACGCGAAAGTTTCGCGATGAGCAACCTTATTTTTGACTATTAACGTGTGCCTGCTGACTTTTGAGCTTGTCGCTGCTCTGCTGCTCTTTTGGCACATAGTCTTTCAAAAGCCTGAAGATACAGGTCTCCAATATCTTCCCCTACTATAGACATTGAGTCTTTCACTGACAAAGAACCAGAAGACAATACAGATGTTTCATCTTCAAGTATAAACCTTATAAGCTTACATTGCGTCAATGAAGTTACCTTTTCCCCTACCACCTGTTGCAGAAGCGCAAGCTTAGCACGATTCCCTTCACTCGCTAAATCCGGTCGTTCTGAAAATGCTGCGGAGAGTTTTGCTAGTGCCCGACATTCCTCTGCTAATGTAGGGTCAGAGTTATTTACTGCAGAAGATGGCGCAGGCTGAGAGGCAGAGGGTGGGGGTGGTACTGACTTGTGTTCCTCTTCATCGTCACTGGCCCTCACAGCAGAAGAGAAGAAAAAAAGAAACCCTAACATAAGGGCCGCAAAAAACGTTTTCTGTGTCATGCTTTCAATAATCTTTCAATAAGAGGGTATACTGAAGAGAGATACACCTTTTTCTTTTCAAAGAAAAGATAATTATCGCCTTTTGGTCCAGCAAACAGGGGCCAGGAGGATTATCCTTATTCCTGTGTTCTGATTCCTGTGTTCTGATTCCTGTGTTCTGATTCCTGTGTTCTGATTCCTGTGTTCTGATTCCTGTTTCCTGACTCCTGTTTCCTGATATGGCCATTCGAAAATTTTCGTGTCCCCAAAAAGGGATGATACTCTCTCACCTGCAGACCAATGAAGCATGATTGGCGAAGGAAAAAGAAAGGGGCCCCTCTTTGTATACGCTCTTTTTCCTTTGCTCGTTTTGTCAGAGACAGCCGGGATTCCTTTAGGAGGAATAAAACGCAACCCTGCCGAGATAAAAACCAATCCTCTTCCTAGTTTGTTCCTACCCTCACATACGTGTGAGTTCTCCTCCAGGGCGTACGACTGGAGGAATAAATACATTTAAGAAAGGAAAACTGAAAATGGCTATGATGTAAAAACCCCTTGCAATCTTTTGTAAATCCTTACATCGTGAGGCATGATACGTCAGTATGAACTCGTTGAAGCCGTTAAGGAGTACGACCCTCTCGCCAATGAGGAGCTCCTCAATCGAGCCTATGTTTTTGCCATGAAGGCCCACGGGATGCAGGAGCGTGCCAGTGGAGATCCCTATTTTACCCATCCTCTGGAGGTCGCCGGCATTCTCGTGGGCTTGCGCCTTGATGTGGCCACCATTGTCACGGCGCTGCTTCATGATACGGTGGAAGATACCCTCGCGACATTGGAAGAGATCGAATCCATCTTTGGCAAAGAAGTTGCCTTTCTCGTGGATGGGGTGACAAAGCTCTCTCAAATTGCTTTTCAATCGGATAAGGCGAAACAAGCCGAAAATTTCAGAAAGCTCCTCATCGCGATGTCCTCAGACATTCGGGTGTTGCTCATCAAGCTCGCAGACCGCCTCCATAACATGCGTACCCTTCATTTTGTGAAGTCAGCGGAAAAACGGATGCGCGTGGCAGAAGAGACGATGGAGATTTATGCGCCTCTTGCTGAGCGAATCGGTCTTCACGCCATCAAAGACGAATTGCAGGACCTTGCCTTTGCCCAGATTCATCCGGAAGAAAGTGCATCAATCGTCTCTCGTTTGCAACAACTCCGGGAGCAGGATGAAGGCCTTCTGCAACCAATTCTTGATGCAATTACAGAAACACTTAAAAAAAATGGACTCCCAGCGGCTGTTTCTGGACGAGAAAAAACCCCTTACTCCATTTGGCGTAAGATGCAGCAAAAAAACATTACCTTCGAGCAGCTCTCTGACATTATGGCCTTTCGGATTATTGTGGAGACGATCTCTGAGTGCTACCAAGCCCTCGGCATCATCCATAGCGCCTACTCGGTTATCCCTGGACGATTTAAAGACTATATCAGTACCCCTAAGTCAAACAATTATCGCTCCATTCACACGGCCATTATTGGTCCTAATCAGCATCGTATTGAAATCCAAATTCGCACAAAAGAAATGGATGAGGTGTCGGAGCTTGGCGTTGCCGCTCACTGGCAATATAAGCAGGGTGCCAATCGCGATGGGTACCAATATCAGTGGCTGCGTGGCCTTCTTGATATTCTTGAAACGGCGGAGGGGCCTGAGGAATTCCTTGAACACACCAAACTTGAAATGTTCCAGGACCAAGTCTTCTGCTTCACGCCGAAAGGGGATCTCATCACCTTACCCCGGGGCGCCACAACCATCGACTTTGCCTATGCGGTCCATTCCAATATTGGGGATCATTGTAAAGGGGTCTATATCAATGGACGGAGCCGCCCTCTCCGTACAGAGCTCAAAAATGGGGATCAGGTTGCCATTATAACCTCCAAAACCCAACACCCTTCCCCCACATGGGAACGCTTTGTTGTGACGGGAAAAGCACGGGCTGCGATTCGTCGTTTTGTCCGCCAACAGATGCATCAGCAATTCACCTCTTTAGGCAAGACCTTAGCTCAAAAAGAATTTCTACAAGCCCATCTTAAATTGGACGAAAAGAAACTTGAAAAAGCTTTTGAAGCCTTCAAAGTCAAAACTGTGGAAGATGTCTATGCAAGCTTAGGAGAAGGATTGAAACACCCGAGCGAGCTCATCCGCATCCTCTACCCCGATTATAAACCTGCGGCTACGAAAGTGTCTACCTCCCTCCCCCCTCCGAAACAACCCCTTGGATCTCCTGATATTTCTGGCCTCATTCCGGGCATGGCCATCACCTTTGGGGAATGTTGTCATCCGGTCCCAGGGGATCCGATTGTCTCGATTATCACAACGGGCAAGGGGGCGAAAATTCATCGCTCTGATTGTAACATTCTGGATCAATATATGGATACGCCTGAACGGTGGATCGATGTGCATTGGAATGAGGACGCCCAACAAACGGATCGTCATGCGGTGCGCATCTCGATGGTCGTTGTCCATCAGCCCGGCAGCATTGCCGCTGTAACAGCCATTATCACCCGTCAAAATGCCCACATCATTAATCTGAGAACGAAACACAGGACGGCAGAATTTTATGAAATTGGGATTGATTTATCGGTCAAAGGTGTTGAACATTTAAAAAATATTATTGCAGCTTTGCGCACGTCTCAGCGTGTGGTTTCTGTGGAACGGAGCTAGCCCATGATCGTCGGCATTGGAACAGATCTGGTGGATATGCGGCGTATTGAAAGATTGCTGAAGCGGTTTGGGACTCACTTTACCCACAAAATTTTTACGGCGGCTGAACGCGCTTACGCTGAAGCCCATCGTCATCCCGCCCAAGTCTATGCGAATCGCTTTGCCGCCAAAGAAGCGGCTGCAAAGGCATTGGGAACGGGCATACGGCACGGCATCACATGGCAAGACATCGAAGTGACGAAAGCTCCCTCAGGCGAACCTTCCCTCCTTTTTCATGGAAAAGCGCGGGCGTACTTCATCAAACGCACCCCTGAAGGTGCCCAAGGGCAGGCTCATGTTTCTGTCTCGGATGAGCCCCCTTATTCAACTGCGTTTGTTGTCCTATCCGCCATCCCTTTAAGAGAGAAAAAATGACCCCCTTATTGAGTGTGATTATCATCACAAAAAATGAAGAGCACAACATTGAAGACTGCCTTAAATCTGTTGATTGGGCAGATGAAATTGTTGTTGTGGATTCAGGCAGCACCGATGAAACGGTTAAGATATGCAAGGCATATACGGATAAGATCTTGGTCACGGACTGGCCTGGCTATGGCCTCCAAAAGCAACGCGCCCTCGAAATGGCCACAGGTGAGTGGGTTCTCTCTTTAGACGCAGATGAACGGGTGACGCCTGCACTCAAACAAGAAATTTTACGCGTCCTTCCTTCGACGTCCTGTGATGGATTTGAACTCTTATTCCTCTCTGAATATTGCGGCAAAAAAATCCGATTTGGGGACTGGTGGAATGACCGTTCTCTCTGTTTATTCCGCAGGACCAAAGGGTACTTTGTTCCCTCGATCATTCACGAAGAACTCAAAGTTCAAGGAACCATTGGCCGCCTCAAAGGGCACGTCGATCATCTCTCTCTCCCAGATCTCTCAGTTGTTTTGAAAAAACTAAATGAATACTCCACATTGGGCGCTTTCCAAGCCCACCAGAGACATAAAAAGTGTGGCCTTTTCATGGCCATTATGCGTGGCCTTTTTACGTTTATCCGAGGGTATATCCTCAGGCTTGGGTTCCTCGATGGACGTGAAGGGTTCCTCCTCGCCGTATCAAATGCAGAGGGGACCTATTATAAATATGTGAAGCTTATGTATTTGAATCGGACAAAGTCCTAAAACACTAACGGTTGTGCATGGCGGAGGATCGCTTCCGCTTCAGGGGTGTATTTTTCTGCCCCCCCATGAAGCGTAATCCCTGAGACCAGGCGCCATTCTGTTCCTGTGTTCTTACGGCCTTGAACAATGACGCGTTTTGCGGGTTTATTGGGCCCTGCCCAGAGAGGGCACACGACGATGTTCCCAAGATGCGCGTCGAGATGGGTCAGAATTTCTGGCAATCTTTCAGCGCGATGAATCATCGTAAAGGTGCCTTTTGGCTTCAGCATATTCAGGCAACATTTCAGCCATTGCTCGAGATCCACCGTTTCCGTGTTTGCTTGTGCTTTTCCTGGAATCGGGGAGACCTGAGAGCGACTCTGCTCATAATAAGGAGGGTTCGTCATCACATGGTCAAAGGATTGGGATTTGAGCGACGGGAGAGAGGCAAAAATGTCTCCCTCAATAATATCCACACAATTTTCAAAATTGTTTGCCTGAATGTTTTGAAGTGCTAATGTCACGAGGTCAGATTGTATCTCAACGCCTGTGATCTTGACCTGAGGACACCGCACGGCAAGGGCAAAGGCGGCAACGCCGACACCGACGCCCACATCTAAAACTGTATCATGAGGATCAAGTTGCAAAGCGGCACTTAAAAAAATGGGATCAATGCCGGCGCGATACCCTTCGGAAGGCTGAATGAGCTTAATACGCCCACCTAAAAAAGTATCTGATGTTTGACTCAAGGCGCTACCAAATATGATATTTCGTGCCCTTAGTTATATAGATTATCCCAATAATTTCAATCACTTTTTTTGAAATTGCTCAGATTCTATGCGTATAAAATTTAGTTAAAATTGTGTGGAATGCAGAAAAGGTATTCTCCTAAAGGAGACCTTTAGGGATTTTGTATCTCTCTTTCAAAATCTATCTTTTCAGAAGCTGACGCTGCAGAGCTAAAAGCTCCCCCATAAGAGGCTGCTGCTGAACTTGAGGCTGCTGCCGCGGCGAGCTCTCCTTGCGGGATAACAACACGGTACCGCGTAGCCTTATGCCTCCCAACGCGCTCCAGTTTTTTGTCTCTCTGCATTTTTCTGACAATCTTAGTAACGTTCCCACGACTATAGCCCGTAACCTCCACTAATTCGGCTTGGCTGAATGTGCCATTTTCCTGCATCCACAACCACATCTTCTTTTGCCTTTTGACAGCCTCACAATCTTCAATCGTTTTTCCTGTCAGAAAGGTCGTGGTTTTCTGGATTGAGGTTTGCAGTTCTGCAAAATTAGAAGTCCCTCCTTGTTCTTCTCGGTTTCCAGAATCTGCCGCCAAAGAGCTAGAAGCTGCGCTGGAAGCAGCAGCAGGAGCTCGTGGGAAATCAGGAGATTGAATGGTCTTAGTAACCTGATACCATCCATCCCCACACCTCTCCAGCCATTTGTAATCCACCAGCTTCTTGGTAATGCGTGAAACAGCACGCTCCAGTAAGTTAGTCCCTTTCCTCGCTTCGACCTGCTTGAAGGGTGCGTCTTGCGTCTGTATCCAGCTCCATAGGAGCATTGTCTTTTTGGTGAAATGCAGTCCACCAATCGTTTTGCCTATCAAAGGAGTCAAATCCTGCGGATTTCGGATTTGCGCTGTTGCTCGTGCCTTTTTTCTTGCGTCTTGCGCTATTGTTGATGCGTTTTCTCTTACTTGTGCGTATGCTGCTCGTGCTTGTGCTACCTCTTCTTCTCTTGTGTCATTTGGAGAAGCTTCCTCTTCTGAGCTAGAGGAGGGATCTGCTTTCCTTTTTGTGCCTCTTTTCCTCCCTCCACCTGCAGAAACTGATGCGTTAGAGGAGTCTTCTTCCGATTCGGACTGAGGAGCTACAGAAATTTCTTCGTGCTCTATATCACTTTCTGTCTCTGGATCCGAATAATCTGCTGTCAAAGGATGAGAGGAGGCGTGAGACGCCGCTGCTGCTGAACTTGAGGCTGCTGCCTGGGAACCTTGTCCCTCCTCCTCTGAGATATCCATGGCCCGAGAAGGGGTGCTGACGAATATACCTAAGGCAAGGAGTAAAACGGTGGAAATAATCTTTATCATACAACTCTCTCTGAAAAGGACGCCTTCTCTCATTCATAAATGAACGCGATTAACAACAATTCAAATATAATTGTTCAATTTTATATTGCAATAAAAAATTTGAAGTGGGGGAGCGGGCGTATAACGCCGAGGGTCTGCAACACGGGAATGACGGCGGCCCAATCACACGGGCTCTTCAAATGCACGGGGGGGGAAAATGGCGGGAGTGACGGGACTTGAACCCGCGGCCTCCGGCGTGACAGGCCGGCGCTCTAACCAACTGAGCTACACCCCCTAAAGGAGATTCTTGGGAAATACAGGAGTTTTTATCCTGCGTCAAGCAAATTTCAATATGGGTTTCCTATAAGATCACGGAAAGAATGCGTGCTTCGCGCCCTCTTTCAGAACTCGATGTCTTCATTTTGACGCGAATTCCTGGGTCAAGGGACTCATATCCTGCAGCACGTAAAACGGACGCATGTAAGAAAACATCGCGTCCGCCATCATCAGGATACACAAAACCAAACCCCTTCAAGGGATTAAACCATTTGACTTCTCCTTCAACTTCCTCCAGCGATTCTGGATCAAAAGCGGGAGACCGTGGTCCTGGGAAAGTGGGGGAAAATCGAGGGGCGCGTTGCGCAAACTTTACTTCTAATACACGAAGGACTTGGCGTCCTCGCACACCTGGATCAATATCACAGACGATGCGGTCGCCTTCTTCAACCCGCCTGCACCCGGCGGTATCTAAAACAGAAAAATGCATGAATATGTCGCCAGAGTCGTCATCCGCCACTAAAAACCCGTACCCCTTTTCAGGATTGTACCACTTTACGCTGGCTTCGATACGCTCAATCTCTCGCTCTTGATTTTCACTCGTGTGAGGGTTGTTATTCATTATTCATATTCCTACTTTAGAATTGTCACTATTTTTTTGTGTATACAACGACATGCCTCAAAAGCATGTTATCACGATGGAAGCTTTCTACCACACCAACACTCGTTAGTAAATGACCTAATGACAGTCTTCTCAGTTTCTCATTTCTTTGATAATTCCGGGCTTGCATCCTCAACACCCACTCTTTATGCTTCACCTTATGGGGTACAGGGAGCGTCTTTCTTCTTATTTTTTTGGGGATCTTCATCGATGGATCCTATGGGCACCTGTTTGTCTTGGCCTCGGCATTGCGGCGTATTTTAGTCTTCCTTTTGAACCTTCCGTAAGTTGGGCGTGGGGAGGCCTCGCCGTATGCGCTTTCTCTTTATGGAAAGGCCCCTTTAGACTCATTACCTTAGCCATTGGCCTGATCAGCCTGGGTTTTACAGTGGCTTTTTTCAGAACCCATACCCTCCATACCTCGATGCTGCATTACCCCCTGCCCCCTCTCATGGTGGAGGGCACCGTTTCGCAAGTGGAGATGCGTCCAACGAAAAAGGGAACTTTTTTTCAGCGCATTCATTTAACAGATCTTAAAATGGATCTTCCTTTGCCCCTTCCCCAGAAAGTGCGTCTCACCTTGAAAGGAAAGCGGGCACCTCTTTATCCCGGCAGCCGCATTCGCATGCGCGCAAAACTGTCCCCCATTTCTGACCCCTCCCTCCCCCGTGGCTTTGACTTTCGCAGGCAGGCTTACTTCCAAGGCATTGGCGCCACCGGCTTTGTCCTCTCACCGCCCGAAGTTTTGGGAGAGAGACCTTCCTTTGCGCTCACCCTTGAAAAGAGACGGGAAGCGATCACCTCCTTTTTCCTCACCCATATGCGCCCCCCAAGAGGTGCGATTGCAGCGGCGCTTATTACAGGAGATAAGGCTGCAATTCCGGAACCAATCCGAGAAGATTTTATTAACTCTGGCCTTGCCCATATTCTTGCGATTTCGGGGCTCCATCTGACGATCATTGCAGGAGTTGTGTTTATGGTGATCCGGCGTAGCCTTGCCCTGTGCCCTCCCCTTTGCTTGAGGTGCAATAGCAAAAAGATTGCGGCCTTAGGCACCATTGGCATGACGTTCCTGTATCTTGTTCTCTCTGGCTTTGGCGTACCGGCACAACGCGCCTTTATCATGATTACCCTCGTCATGGGCGCGATCCTTCTGGATCGATCAGCGCTCTCCATGCGCACCGTGGCGCTGGCTGCTTTTCTGATTCTCTTGAGCACCCCTGAAGCCCTCCTTGGCCCCAGCTTTCAGCTTTCCTTCGCAGCCGTTATTGGCTTGATTGCAGGCTATGAAACGTGGCGGACTCCTCTGTCCGCATGGCTGGGCCGGGTGCGCAAATGGATTCTCTATTGCAGTGGCCTGGCCTTTACCTCTTTCTTAGCCACCCTTGCGACATTCCCCTTCACCATTTATCTCTTCCATCGTTTTAGCCTTCACGCCATTGAGTCCAATCTTGTCGCCGTCCCGCTGACAAGTTTTATCATTATGCCCTCGGCTTT
Organism: Alphaproteobacteria bacterium; assembly: GCA_013287205.1. Lineage (GTDB taxonomy): Bacteria > Pseudomonadota > Alphaproteobacteria > UBA9655 > UBA9655 > UBA9655. Next base: position 16,802 of record JABDEE010000016.1, on the reverse strand, counting down.
TCTCACCTGCCTCCTCAGCCCTTTAGGATTGGGAGAGGGGCCATTATGGGTGTTTGAGAGATCGATTGGGTATCTCATGAAAATTGCGGAAACCGTGTCTTCCTGGCAGGGCGCCAATATCTCCGTGGCCCAACCACCCTCTCTTTTCTTGCCTCTTGTGGTGGGGGGTTCCTTGTGGCTCTGCATCTGGCAGCAACCGTGGCGGCGCTGGGGGTTGATTCCTCTGTGTGGGGGCATGCTTCTTCTTTTTTGGTCTTCACCTCCAGATATTTTGATTGATGGCCAAGGGAAAGTCGTTGGTCTTTATCAAGATCACACGCTTTCCTTAAGTTCTTTGCGGAAAGGGAAATTCACGGCAGAGAGTTGGGCGAAGCAAATCGCTGCCCGTGACATGCGCCCGCTTGCCTGTCAGGACGGTGTCTGCCATGGCCGTGTACGCGGGGTTCCTGTTATTATTTCTGAATCTGCTGAGATTCAACCTTGTGTGAAAGACGCGCTCCTTATCCGGCTTGAGCCCAGCCTTCAGGCCTGTCCTTCGGCACTTCTTGTGATCGATTGGTTTGATCTCTGGCGAAGGGGGGCTCACACGATTCACTTGACTGAGGCGGGCCCTCGTATTGAAAAAGTCCGTAAAAGGAAAGACCATCGGCCTTGGGAGAAGGAACCACGATCACGAAGGAAGGAGTTGCCTGGGTTAGCTGATCCGCAAAAAACGTGTCATCCCCGGCTTAGCTCCTCTTAATTTGCAGAGCAAATTTTTAGAGGAGCTTGACCGGGGACCCAGAATTGCAGAAAAATTCTTTCATACCTTGGCCCCTGGGTCCCCGCCTGCGCGGGGATGACAATTGTTGGTTTCTAAACCTTCCCTGACAACCGCACCAGTGCTTTCTCGAACTCTTGCACCATCCCCTCAAACTTCATGCTCAGCGCTTCCTTACGGGCGATGAGCACATAATCGACACCTGGTAAACCTTTATCGGGGAGAATGTGTTTGAAAAGGGCGCGAAGGCGTCTTTTGGCGCGGTTGCGTACAACAGCGTCGCCTACTTTACGGCTTGCGGTGATTCCAAAACGGGGAGGACCTTCGGATGCGCGGCGGCGAAGCTGCAAAATAAAGCCCGGCGACACCCACCGGATCTCCGTCTTTGCAGCCGCTAAAAAATCTGAACGTTTCTTGAGAGATTCCAAAAAGGAACTATGCGCTCAGGCGGTGACGCCCTTTTGCACGGCGACGCCGAATCACGGCACGGCCTCCGACGGTTGCCATACGGGCGCGAAAACCATGGCGACGTTTACGAACGAGGTTGCTCGGTTGAAAAGTGCGTTTCACGTGTCTATCTCCTACTTACAAATACGATATGGTATTTACGATAGAAATGGTGATAGAGTCAACCTCTTCGTATCCCTGAGGGGATAAAGATTCAACAATGTAGGAAAGCCCCATGAAAGAATTTGGTCTCATTATAAAACTAGCGGTCGCAATTGTTTTGATTGTGCTTTTCGGGGATATGGTGCCTGAGAGCATTCAACGAACCTTTTTTACAGTGAGTATCCTCATGAAAGGAACGCTCATCTTTTGTATGCCCCTTATTATCTTTGCCTTTATCGTCGCCTGTCTGACGGCCTTTCAGCAAAAAGCGCCTCTTCTCATCTTCTTAATTCTGGCTTTTGTCACAGCCTCAAACTTCTTTTTTATCCAAATGGGGTATGTTGCGGGGGGCATCGGTTTGCCCCTTTTAGGGTACACGACAGGAACGGCTGTCCAACAAATTATGCATTTGGCGCCGCTTGAAACCTTTTTCACGATTCCTTTCCCTGAAGTTATGAGTACGGATATGGCGCTTCTTTTGGGGACAGGGGTGGGACTCTATGGTGCATTTTGGGGGAATGCGACCTTAACCTCATGGAGTACTCTCCTGAAGGATAAAGTGCAATGGGCCCTCACAAAAGTGTTTATCCCTCTTGTCCCTCTCTATGTCATTGGATTTCTCTTTAAAATTCACCACGATGAATCTCTGGGTGATCTGTTTGCAAATTATGGTCCCGTTTTTATATTGGTGATTTCCCTCCAAGCCCTCTCCATCTTTACCTTCTTTTTCACCGCCAACGGTGGCAATTGGCAAGGTTTCAAGACCTCCTTCAAAAATGCACTCCCCTCGGGCCTTGTGGGTCTCTCTACCATGTCGAGCGCAGCGACCCTGCCTTTAACCCTTATCGCTGCTGAAAAAAATACAAAAAATAAGGCTGTTGCAGAAGTTGTTGTCCCTGCCTCAACAAACATTCACCATGTGGGCGATTCTTTAGGACTTCCCATTCTCATTGCCGCCGTTTATGCGATTAATGGGGTTGATCCGATGGGATACAGTACCTACCTTTTGTTCTCTGCTTATTATGTGATTGCAAAATTTGGGGTGGCTTCCGTCCCCGGGGGGGAAGCCATCATCCTGATCCCTATTCTCGAGACCTATTTTGGATTTACTGATGCGATGAGCGGACTTCTCATGACGCTCTATATCCTCGCTGATCCTTTTAATACGTCAACCAATGTGATGTGCAACGGGGCTCTGGCCATGTTGATGGATAAATTTTGTGGGCGCCTCAAAGCCTTTCAACAGGTTGAGGTTAGAAGCATACCATGAAAGAATTTGCTCTCATTATAAAATTAGGGGTGGCGATTCTTCTGATTTCCCTTTTTGGCGACCTGGTCCCTGAGGACGTTCAACGGGGGTTTTTTACGATCAGCCTTATCATCAAAGACACCCTTGTCTTTTGTATGCCCCTGATCGTCTTCGCCTTTATCGTGGCCTGTCTTGCGGCCTTTCAGAAGAAAGCCCCCCTCCTCATTACTCTTATTCTTGGTTTTGTTGTGGCCTCAAATTTCTTCTTCATCCAGATGGGATACGTGGTGGGTGAGGTCGCTCTTCCTCTTTTGGGCTATACCACGGACACGGCCAGACAACACATGAACCAGCTCACCCCTCTTCGCCCCTTCTTCGCCTTTCCTTTTCCTAAGTTGATGAATACGGACACAGCCCTTCTCTTAGGCTCTTTGGTTGGGATTTATGGCGCGTTTTGGGGGAATGAGACCCTGACGTCCTGGAGTCACGCCCTCAAAAACAAAGTCCAATGGGCCCTCACAAAAGTGTTTATTCCTGTCGTTCCCCTCTACGTCATTGGCTTTTTGTTCAAAATTCACCACGATGAATCGCTCAGCGATCTCTTTGCAAACTATGGACCCATCTTTCTCTTGGTGACGGCTCTTCAAGTCCTTTCAATTTTTGCCTTCTTTTTCACTGCCAATGGGGGGAATATGCAGAAATTAAAGGCATCCTTCAAAAATGTCCTCCCCTCAGGCCTTGTGGGCCTCTCAACTATGTCGAGTGTGGCGACTCTCCCTTTGACGCTTCTTGCGGCTGAAAAAAATACGAACAATAAAGCTGTTGCAGAGGTCGTCATCCCCGCTACAACCAATATTCACCATGTGGGAAATTCCGTGGAAGTTCCAATTCTTATGGCTGCTGTCTATGCCATGAATGGCATAGATCCGATGGGATATAGTACGTATTTGCTTTTCTCGTTTTATTATGTGATCGCAAAATTCGGTGCTGCTTCTGTCCCGGGGGGAGAGGCCTTCATCCTTATCCCCATCCTCGAACATCACTTTGGGTTTTCAGATGCGATGAGCGGTCTTTTGATGACCCTCTATATCTTCTCAGACCCCTTTAGTACCGCTACCAATGTGATGTGTAACGGGGCCCTGGCGATGCTCATGGATAAATTTTGTGGACGCCTGAAGGCCTTTCGACACGTTGAAAAGGTGACGTCTTAGTGGCGGGACTCCCGCCTAAGCTCATCGGGGCGGGGTTCATGCTGCTGTGGGCGATCAGCATCAGTACAGCCATGACCCTTGCCAAACACCTCTCCCCTGATGTGCATAACCTGGTTGTGATGTTTATGCGCTTCTTTTTCGGTCTTCTCTTCTTTAGCCCTTTTGTTGTCCGCGCGGGCATCAAAGGGTTTCACACCTCACGCCCCCTCCTGCAAATGATCCGCGTTGTTTGTTCGTGTGCCGCCGTGGGCTGTACCTATTACGCCTATCGCCATCTCCCACTTGCCCTCGCAACTTCCATTGGGATGACGGGCCCCCTTTTTACAACCCTTCTTGCCATGCTTATTTTGAAAGATAAGGTGTCTTTTTCAAAATGGGCCTGCATCTTTGTTGGCTATCTCGGCGTTCTTGTGATGGTGCGTCCCCATGAGTTGGAAGTGAATCTGGCTGTTTGGATTGAACTCCTTGCTAACCTGTTTGCCGCATTTTCCATTATTGGCGTTAAAGTTTTGTCACGCACCGATAGTGTTTTAACCATTATGCTCTACACGAACACGGTTACAACCCTTCTTACAGGTTTACTTGTCTATTGGGTATGGTTGACCCCTTCTCTTCATGACTTCCTGCTGCTGATTGCCATTGGTGGGTTCGGGGTATTCTCCCAATTCTCTGCCACCTCCGCCCTCAAATATGCGGATCCTTCCTATCTTGCGCCTTTTGAATATACCCGCATGTGCTTTGCGATCCCTGTGGGGTATTTCTTGTTTGCTGAACTCCCCACCCTCTGGATGCTGGCGGGCACGTTAATGATCATCGGTGCCACCTATGCCCTTACGCGTTTGGAGCTTAATTCATAAGCACCTTATCGCCCGAGGATGATAAAAGAGAGGTCACTCCCCAATTGACGCCAGCAGAGAGAAGTGGCACAAAAGTCATAAATAAAATCTCATTTTTTGTGGCCCCATGACAACCGATTACCGTCCCACGATTTTTCTTCCCCAAACCGATTTTCCCATGAAGGGGGATCTGGCCCAGAAAGAGCCGGAGATTCTGAAGCGCTGGGCATCGATTGATCTTTACAAGCTTATGGAAGAAAAGGCGGAGGGCCGGGATTTGTTTGTGATCCACGATGGCCCTCCTTTTGCGAATGGGAACATCCATTTGGGCCATGCGCTCAATCATATTCTGAAAGATATCATCAATAAGTCTCAATACAAGCTGGGCAAATGGACGCCTTTTGTCCCCGGATGGGATTGCCATGGACTGCCCATTGAGGCCAAAATTGAGGAGAAATACAGAGCTGAGGGGATCAAGAAGGACGAGATTTCTCGCCCTCAGTTTCGGGAGGACTGCCGCGCTTTTGCCGCCCACTGGATCGACGTGCAACGCGAAGAGTTCAAGCGGCTCGGCATGTCAGCGGATTGGGACCACATCTATACGACCATGGATCCCAGTGCTGAAGCTGAAATTATCCGTCTCATGGGAACTTTCCTGGTGAACGGCAGTCTCTATCGTGGGGTGAAACCGGTGATGTGGTCGGTTGTGGAGCAAACGGCTTTGGCAGAGGCGGAGGTGGAATACCAGGATCACGAGTCCCTTTCCATCTACGTGCGTTTCCCCATTCAGGATAGCCCTCTTGCAGCGCTCAAGGGAGCGAGTGCGGTTATCTGGACCACCACCGCTTGGACCCTGCCGGGCAACCGAGCGATTGCCTATGGACCAGATTTGGATTACATCGCCTTGCGCGTCCTGGAGGTTGCGGAAGACTCTCTCGCTCGCCCCGATGAAGTGATTCTTGTCGCCAAGGACTTACGCCAAGAGGTTGAGGCTCAACTGGGCATTCAAGCAGCTGAGATTTTAGAGACCTTTCAGGGAATAGCCCTTGAGGGAACCGTTGCCCATCATCCTTTTCAGGACCAAGGCTATGACTTCCCCGTGCCCCTCCTGCCCGGGGATCATGTGACCCTTGAAGCGGGAACGGGACTTGTACATACAGCCCCGGGTCACGGCGTTGAGGATTTTGCGGTGGGGAAGGCTTTTGACCTGGAGGTTCCTGAGACGGTCAATGAGGAGGGCCTCTATTACGCCCATATCCCACTTTTTGCCGGCAAGCATGTTTACAAGGTGGGCCCTGAAGTTGTGGAAACGTTAGAGCGCAAAGGCGCTCTCCTCAAGCAGAGCAAACTGATCCATAGTTACCCTCACTCCTGGCGCTCAAAGAAGCCTTTAATCTATCGCACGACCCCTCAGTGGTTTATCAGCATGGAGAAAAAAAGCCTGCGGGAGAAAGCGCTGGACGCCATTAAACGGGTGCGATGGATTCCGGAGGTCTCCAAAAACCGTATCACATCAATGATTGAGAATCGCCCGGATTGGTGCATTTCCCGCCAGCGGGTGTGGGGCGTTCCCTTGACCCTTTTTGTTCATAAGGAAACGGGTGAGGTTTTACGGGATTTTGAGGTCATTGAGCGCATTGCCAAAGCGGTTGAGAAGGATGGGACGTCCGTCTGGGATACGACAGATCCTGCGGTATTTTTAGGACCAAAATACAAGGTTTCTGACTACACACAAGTCCATGATATCATTGATGTGTGGTTTGATTCCGCATCAACCCAAAGTTTTGTGCTCCGCAATCGTCCCGGCCTTAAGTGGCCTGCAGACTTGAATGTGGAAGGGTCTGACCAGCATCGTGGCTGGTTCCAGACTTCCCTTCTTGTGGCCTGTGGCACCCATCACACGGCCCCCTATAAGACGGTCATGACCCATGGATTCATTGTGGATGAGAACGGACGTAAGATGTCTAAATCGCGCGGTGATGGCGTCTCTCCTCAAACGATTACGAGTACCATGGGTGCTGATATCCTTCGCCTGTGGGTTGTGGGCAGCGATTATTATGAGGATCTCAGGATCGGCTCCGAAATTCTCAAACGCCAGCAGGATATTTATCGCCGCTACCGAAATACCTTGCGCTATCTTTTAGGCGCCTTGTCAGGATTTTCTGACCTTGAGAGACTGGACTATGACCAAATGCCGGATCTTGAGCGCTGGGTCCTCCATCGCCTCTATGAGCTGGACCAAAAGGTCAGGGCCGCTTCTACCACTTATGAATTTCAAGCTCTCTATACAGAGATCCACACTTTCTGTGCCGTTGAGCTTTCGGCCTTTTACTTTGATATTCGCAAAGACGCGCTTTACTGCGATTCGCCCCTGGACCCTAAGCGACGCGCCACACGCACCGTCATGGATATTGTCTTTGATTGCCTCATCAAATGGCTTGCGCCCGTGCTCTGCTTTACGGCGGAAGAGGCGTGGCTCGCGCGCCATCCGAGTGATCAGGGAAGCGTCCACCTGGAACTCTTCCCTGCCCTTCCCTTTGCCTGGAATGCTCCCGATCTTTCTCAAAAATTTGAAGGGTTGCGGGAGATCCGCAAAGTGATGACGGGTGCCCTGGAGGTTGCCCGGGCTTCTAAACAGATTGGCTCAAGCTTGCAGGCGGTTGTAACGGTTTTCTTGGATCCGAAGCTCCTCCCCTTGATTGAGGGCGTTGACTTGGCTGAGATGTCGATTACGTCTGGCGTTGCAGTTGTGTCCGACTCTCCTCCTCTCGATGCCTTTGTTTTAGACGATACACCAGGTGTTGGCGTCATCGTTTCCCTTGCCACCGGTGAAAAGTGCGCCCGCTGCTGGAAAGTCTTGCCGGAGGTGACAGATCTGTGCGGACGATGTGGAGAAGTTGTGGGAGGAGTGGCTTAGACATATACTCGTTTGACGTGATGATATCAGCCTTGGATACACCTTGGTGTCATCCCGAGGCACCTTCTTTGTCATCCTCGGCATTAGAAGTTCTTGTCCCCGACCTCGTCGGGGGCTTAGAACTTCTTATGCCGAGGATCTGCCACAAAAGGAACGGTAGCAGGTCCTCGGATCAAGAAAAGTCATTGTTTTTTGAAGGAAAAAACAAGCCTTTTCTGGTCCGATGACAAATTGGGGTGTAGGGATGACACGTTTTTACGACTTGTTTCTAAATTTACTCGTGTTGATGGTTTATTGATTCAGAATTGGATAGATACAAAGGAACCTATTGCATGAAACAACAGACCCTCCATGTCCCTGAGAAAAAGGTTGTGGGCATCACAGCCTGGACAAGTTATGAAAATGAAATCAACCCTGACAAAGCCAAGATCAGTCCGTGTGTGGCCCGCTATTTTAAGGAACAGACCGCAAGCACAATCCCGCATGTCACCGACCCTTCGACAACTCTCTGTGGATTTACGGATTATGAGGAGAGTTGGACAAGTAGAGACGCCTGTGATTACAAAGGTTCTTATACCTATTTTATCGGCCAGGAAGTGTCTTGCGTTGACAAAATTCCAGATGGGTTGAAGGTCCTCACGATCCCTGCACAAACTTATGTAAAATTCACAACAGACCCAGGCCCCACCCCTCAGATCATTATCAACGCGTGGATGTCCATTTGGCAACTTTCTCCCAAGCAGTTAGGAGGGGTGCGCAGTTGGAAAACGGACTTTGAATGCTATGACGAACGGGTGTATGATCCGGAAAATGCCGTTATTGATATTTATATTGGAATTGACCCCTCATGACCTCTTCTCCTTACATGCGCCTTTTTTACGCCTGCCTGATCGCCTTCTTGATCATCGGGGTCGATCAAGCCACCAAAGCTTGGATTCTTTACGATGTGATGAATCCGCCCACAGTCCTCCCTCTCCTGCCCTTTCTGGATATTATCCTCACCTGGAATGCAGGGGTGGGTTTTGGTTTGTTGAAGGCCCATTCATCTTGGGGGGCTTTTGCCCTCGTTGGCATGGCCGTTGGGATTTCCTCAGTCCTTGGAGTGTGGCTTTGGAGAACAACAGACCGTTTGCTGCTGATCAGCCTCAGCATGATTATCGGAGGCGCGATTGGCAATATTATTGACCGCCTCCGTTTTGGCGCCGTTCTTGATTTTATTTATGTTCACCTTTATATAGGGAGCTATCATTTCCCCGCGTTTAATGTGGCTGATAGTGCGATCACAGTTGGGGCGTGCCTTTTGCTTTTAGACAATTATGTAAGGAAAAAACCGTGATCCAACTCTTTCGCTCTCGTCCCCTTATGCTGGCCACCCTTTCTAGCGCTCTTCTCCTCCAGGGATGTACCTCTGTCAAAAGAACCCTTGGCATCGAACGGGATGCCCCCGATGAATTTGCGGTTTTGCCCAGTTACAAACCCTTGGATATGCCTCCCGATTTCCATGTTTTGCCTGAACCCACACCTGGCATGCCGCAGCCTCAAGGCACGCCCCCCGCTGAGAAAATTCTTGGCGTAAAGCCCACTTCTGTCCAGAAAACCCCCGGGCAACAAGCGATTCTTGAACTTGCTAAAACTCACGAGATCAAGAAAGAGGATATTCAGGACATTCGACAAACCATTGATGAAGAATCTCGTATTGAGGCGGGAAACAAGGACCTCTTAGAAAAATTGGGGGTCAAAAAAAGACCCAAAGGAACCGTCATTGATCCGACAAAGGAAACAAAAGAGCTCAAGGACAAAGGGATTTCTCGAAGGTCGATTGGACAGTGATGATGAGAATTATACACCAACAATTTTGAGAAATGTGTTATAATGGGGAGAAATACACCATACAAGGAGGCATATCAATGCAACGCTTGGTTTCTGTACAAGATATGACGCAACACCTTTCTCATTATATCAATAATGTTGAGCATGGGATGGAAATTATTCTTACACGTAAGGGAAAACCTATCGTAAAGATGGTGCCTTTAGAAGGACCTTTAACTAAGAAACGAGAAGCACATAAACGTCTTATGCTTCTTATGGAAAAAGGCATCACCTTGACGGGAGATCCTCATTCTTTTACAAGAGATGAATTGCATGAACGCTAATCGCATTACCTTCGACACAAATGTTTTAGTTTATGCGATCGATCGTGCTGCGGGACACAAATACAATAGAGCTGTTGAGCTTATCGATCAGGCGGTATATTTGGATTCTTTTTTAACTCTGCAAGCCTTGAGCGAATTTTATGCTTCTACAACAAAAAAACGCTATGCAAAGCATGACGAAGCTGTTCTTTTTATCACGGAGTTAATGGAGGTCTTTCCCATTGTTGAAAACAATTGCACCTCATTTTCTATAGCGCTTGAGACAGTGAAAAATCATCAGATTCCTTTTTGGGATGCTATGTTGTGGGCGACTGCTAGAGAAGAAGGGTGCACTCTTCTTCTCAGTGAAGATTTTCAACATGGTTTTACCTCGAGAGGCATGAAGATTATCAATCCCTTTCTATCAGACAAGCCAATTATCCACTACCTTGAAGAGAAATAAATGATCTACACACAAAACCTTGAAGGATGTTATTCCTCAGCTCTCCCCCGTGAGGCTCTCAACGATCTTCCTACTGCGGACGCGTTAGCGCGCTTTCGAACGGCTTTCCACGAAGGGCAACTCGCACCCTTAGCCCTTGTGGAGCAAACGAGCGATATCGCTCCTCTGGCTCAGATCGCACAGCGCTTCGCTCATTTTGAGGATATCTTGATCCTCGGCATTGGCGGATCGAGCCTGGGGGGCAAGACTCTCTATGCCCTTTCAACTCAAGCCAAGCCTCGTCTTCATTTCTTGGATAATATTGATCCGACGACTTTCACGTCTACTTTTCAAAAAATTGATGTGAGAAAAACGGGGATTGTGGCGATTTCCAAATCGGGCTCAACGGCTGAAACGTTGATGCAGCTTTTGGCCGCCATCCAACGGATGGGACATACGAACCCTGACAATTTCATTGTCATCACTGAACCCACGGATAATCCCTTACGGCAGATTGCTTTGAAGCACAAATGGCTTTGCCTCGATCACCCCACAGACGTGGGTGGACGGTATTCTTGCTTTTCTGTCGTGGGCGCCTTCCCGGCTCTGCTTGCGGGCCTTGATCCTTTGGCTTTTCGCAAAGGCGCTCAGGCCGTTTTACACCATCACCTCACGCGAGACTTTCCTCCTGCTTTGCAAGGTGCGGCCTTAGGTGTTGCGCTCGGAAAACCGCTTTCTGTGATGATGCCCTACAGTGATCAGCTGGATTTTCTCTCTCAATGGTATTGTCAGCTTTGGGCGGAAAGCCTTGGCAAAGACGGCCATGGGACAACGCCCATTCGAGCGCTCGGTGCTGTTGACCAGCACAGTCAGCTTCAGCTGTATCTGGATGGGCCTAAGGATAAGTTTATAACGGTCCTCACCCTTCCCTGGGAAGGCCAAGGCGACCGTATTGAGGTCTCCATCCTCCCTGAATTTCAGGGTAAGACAATGGGGGATCTTTTTGCGGCTGAGCAGCGAGCGACGTGCGAGACGCTGATCAGCCACGGGTGTCCAACTCGTCTGATCACTCTGGAGAAACTGGACGAATATCATCTTGGTGGTCTCATGATGCACTTCATGATTGAGACGATTCTGGCGTCCTATTTGCTCAATGTGGATGCTTTCAATCAACCGGCCGTTGAAGAAGGCAAGCGCTTAGCACGGCGTTACATGGCCGCATGAAGATCCGAAAGTTAGAGCCCCATCTCGTCAATCAAATTGCGGCGGGAGAGGTCATTGAACGGCCCGCTTCTGCCGTGAAGGAACTGGTGGAGAATGCACTGGATGCGGGAGCGACAACGATTACGATCTGCTTGCGGGATGGCGGGCGATCTCTCATCGCGATCACAGATAATGGGATCGGTATGAGTGGGGAGGACCTGGAGCTTTGTGTCGAACGTCATGCCACCTCTAAGCTTCCCTTAAGTGATCTCTTTAATATCCAAACCCTTGGTTTTCGAGGCGAAGCCCTTCCTTCCATTGGGTCGGTGAGTCGTCTCCATCTCACCAGTCGCGCTCAGGGGGCTACGGAGGCGTGGTGCCTTAAAGTGGAAGGCGGTCAGAAGGAAGCGCTTATTCCCTCCTCCCATCCCCACGGCACCCATATTGAAGTCAAGGATCTCTTTTATGCGACCCCAGCGCGCCTCAAATTTTTGAAGGCGCCTGCTACGGAGCTGTCTCACGCGGTTGAGTTATTGAATCGTCTAGCCATGGGTCATTTTTCCGTGAGCTTTAAATTGGTTTCAGATACCCGCGTTGTGTTCGATTATCCCGCCTGTACCACATTGCAGGAGCGGCTTACCCAGGTGATGGGGACAGAGTTTTCTCAAAATGCGTTGCCTCTTGAGATGAGCCGCGGCGATATCCACCTCACCGGATTTATCTCTCTCCCCACCTTGAGTCGGGCGAATGCGGCCCATCAATATTTGTTTGTCAATGATCGCCCTGTGAAGGATAAGGTGCTGCAAGGGGCTGTGCGAGCCGCTTATCAGGATCTCCTGGTCTCCAGCCGTTATCCCCTTCTGGCCCTTTTCCTCAATGTCCCCCGCGAGGAAGTGGATGTAAACGTGCACCCGGCCAAAACAGAAGTCCGCTTTCGGGATAGTGGCCTCATTCGGGGAACGTTAGTCAGTGCGCTTAAACAAACCCTTCACGGAGCAAGCCACCGAACCGCAACAACAGTCAGTCAGCACGCCATGCGTGCTTTCCGGCCTGCGCCTGCGTTTCAGCCTTCTTTAGCATCCTATACGCCAGCCTACACACCCCCGTCTGCGCCTTATCGACCTTCTCCAGCTTCACCCAATATACCTTCTCCAGCCCCTCTTACAGAATGTCGTGAAGAATCCGTGTTTGCGTTTGAGACGCCCCCCCTTGGCTATGCGAAGGCCCAACTGCATGACACCTATATCCTTGCCCAAACATCAGAGGGACTCGTCATTGTGGATCAGCACGCAGCGCACGAGCGCTTGGTCTATGAAGGCTTGAAGGCTGATATTGGCCATGTCCGGCGTCAGCCTCTGCTTATTCCAGAGGTGGTGGAGCTCGCAGAAGGGGATCTGCATGCCTTGGCGGAGCATACGCAAGACTTGAGTGATCTCGGCCTTGTTGGGGAACCCTTTGGAGAGAAAGCCTATTTGGTGACTGAAATTCCAGCCATTTTAGGAGAAAGCGACCTCAAAACCCTTGTCCGAGATTTGGTGGATGAGATCAAGGTTTTGGGGAATCCTTTGAGTCTCAAGGAGCGCATCGCCGAGATTCTCTCCACCCACGCGTGCCACCACAGTGTGCGGGCGGGTCGGAAGCTTTCGATTGAGGAGATGAATGCGCTCCTGCGTCAAATGGAGACGACCTCTCATTCAGGTCAATGCAACCACGGCCGCCCGACGTATGTGGAGCTTAAACGGGAAGATATGGAGAAGCTCTTCGGGCGGCGGTAGTGCATATTCGATTTCATAAGTTGATTTTTTGTCTGGATCCCGCCTCTAAGCCTCCAACGCGTCGGGGCTAAGAGGCACGACGCCCGGGATGACACCATCGTTGATGGCACTATTGTCAACACTTCATTCAAAAATGCTCTAGCGTGAGATCTGTTCTCTCTCCCCTGTTCTCTCTCCCCTGTTCTCTCTCCCCTCTTCTCTCAACCATTCTCCTGTCTATCCAAAGCAGGCTGTTTTTCTATTACTGCTCTCTCAGGGCTGCCTGTTATTTTTTCTTTAAGCTTTTTAGCTCCCTTCACTGTCATTTTAACCCCCTTAGCTGTCACATCTGCTAAACGGTGCCCCCCTTCTCTGAGACTGCTTCTGACTGGTTGTGGCATCTCAGGCATCCGTTGCGCAACTCCAGATACTGCACCGGATACTGCATCGGACACCGCACTGGCGACTGGTTCTAACCTTTGTGCAGTGGCCTTTGCCAATCCAATGGTTACCCCAGTTACAGTCATTGACAGATTTTTGGCCCATGCGGCCCATCCTGTTGCAAGAGAAGGCGAAAACCTTTCTTCTTCAATCTGTTGCTGGGGAACGCTGGCAGGAAGATCTCTTTTTGATTCCTCCTCATCAACGCCTGCCTGCATACTATTCTTTACCACCCCTCCAGATTGCTCTTCTGCTCCTTCTCCTGGAGGAGCGAAAAGTTGAGTGGTTGTTAATAGAGTTGCTAAGAACCCTAAGCATACGGCACGCTTACATGTAGAATATTGGGAACGCATATCAGCACCTCATTGTATTTATGCACATATGACATCATACGTTGTTTTTTTCCAAGAATTACTTAGAACGTCTTTGTCACAAAATATTTGTTTTTGAGAGTATTTTCTGTTTAATTTAAGGCAGGAGCATGCTCTTAATCAACAACACTCTGTTTTTCAGCTTTCTACTTTTTCTGAGGGTGGGCTTGCGCTGCTTCTGCTTTTCTCTTTTCTACTTCTGCTCTCATTTTCGCGCAATCTCGTCTCATTCCTTTACTTGCTTCTTCCTCTCTTCTTCTTTTTTCTTTTACTTTTGCGTATTCTTTCTCAGATTCTCTTTTTATTTCTTCTCCCATTCTTGCCGCTTCTATTGCCACACTTGCTTGATCTGCTGCGCTGACCCTTATGTTTTGTGCTTTATTTGCTCCTTCTGTTACTTTTTCTAGAATGAGCACAGTCCTTATCATCTCGTCTTTATTAGGCCCTTCCTTCGTCCTTAATATTCTTTTTGCTAATTTTTCTCTCACTTTCTCCAACTCAACAAAATCACTTTCTGATAATACTATCCCTACACTTTTTTTTGCTACCACACCCACCATTGTGTTTGTTGCTTCTTCCATGTCTGCATTTTGAGAGAGAGAACTGTTTTGGGAGAGAGAACTTGCATTTGGTTCTGATAATACGATGTCTGCAGAAGCTGCTGCCGCCGATGGAGCTGACTTTGGACCTGCATTTGACTTCGGGGTTCTCCCTGATTGAGAGCCGTCCTCCTGGCTGCCCTGAGAATCGGCTCTCTGAGAATCGGAAGCCCACAGTAAAGAAGGCGTAAAAAAGCACATACTTAACGTAAGCGCTGAAAAAAGTATTTTTTGAGTCATTCTATTCATCCTTTTAAAAAAGTCCTCTCTCACGCAGAAAGGGAGGCAATTCCTAGTCCTGGGGCTCAGAGCCCTTCTCTTTTTCTTCTTCCCCTTTTTTATCAGGGTCGAAGTGCGCATTTATTGTCTTATCACTCGGCACACTCCTGAGCGTTTCTTTATCATGGAGCACTGCCTCTTCTTTCCTCTCTTCTTGATTTCCCTGTGGGTCCTCAGGTCGCAACTTTGAGAGGAGAAACTGTAATCCCCAGATGACTGTCTCCTTTGTGTATCTCAGCGTACTCCCTATGGCAGCTGGCGTCTTGATGACGACATCTGCGATACCGTGCCCAAGCCCACGGCTGACCCCTTTGACGTGCGGCGATTCACAAATATCACTAATTCCTTGTGAAGCTGAGCTCGCTGCTGCACTTACTAGCTCTTGGGTCGCAGCTGCTGCATCTGTCACAACTGTCGTCAACCTGGCTATCTTGCTAGATTGAAGTTCACTCTCATTCGGCTTTTCCTTTCCAGCTAGCGATCGATCTCCCCCAGCTTGCGGCTCCCCTTCTTGGCTGTCCTCTTGAACTCTCTGAATAATAAGGGCTGGTTGCTGCACATTTATTGCCTCTCCTGCGCCTTCTTGAATGCGCAGAAGTCGGGGCGAGGGGTCATTCTCCTGTCCTTGTCTTTGCGCAGCTCTTCGTATTTCTCTGCTCGTTTCTTCGTTTATTGCTGTTAAAGAAGCAAACAGGTGGGTAGGTGTTGCTAAGACCGCTAGGAGGACTGCACCCTTAAACGTAGGACAGTTGTTATACATGACAATACTCCGTATTTTTAATTTTTCAAAACTCTGCTGCATGCCTTCTTGCCTGTCAAGCATAAAAAAATTCATAAAATATTATTATAAATCAATACATATCAGAATGCGTCCTATTGACAGGAGCGTTCTCTCATTTTATGCCTACCCGTAAATCATTGAGGATGGTGGAGAAATGCTCTCATCTAAAAAACGCTTTCCTAGACTGTTGATTCTCTTCTCTTTCTCTTCTCCCCTTATGGCACAGACAGAGACGCCTACTGAATCACCCTCTGAGGTAGTCACTCCGGAGATAGCTCCAAACTCACAGGCCACCCCTTCTGTTGTCCCCACGCCTCTGGAATCCACACCACAGGCTGAACCTTCTGTTGTCCCCGCGCCTCTGGAATCCACACCACAGGCTGCCCCTTCTGTTGTCCCCACGCCTCTGGAATCCATACCACAGGCTGAACCTTCTGTGCCCCCTCCTACGGACTCTCCTCCTCCTGCGCAAAATCAGGCTCCTGTGCCTGAGGAAGAGGCCATTCAAGCTGCTTTTGAACGTGTTGACAAAATAAAAGCACAGATGCAAAAAATTACTGATCTCGAAATCAACCATGCGCTTCTTCTCCCGCGCATTATGGCGGCTCAGAAAAATCATGCGACGCTTCCAACAGAGGAAACACGAGCGCAATGGGCTGAGTTGCTGAATGCAGATGCCCTCATCACAATTGCCTTGATTGAGGCTTGGAAAGACCTTGATTGGATGCGGCAAAAAGCAGATGCGGCCCGACGCACCCTCGAATCTTCTTATACTGCAGACGCGTCTCCTTTCCAAGATCCGCAGAATGCCATGTATAAGGTTCTCCTTGATCAAAGCGATCTGCACACAACGGACACGACCAACCATCTTGAAACAGCTCACGAGTTAGAAGATACGACCTTCACTGAGACCATCTTAACCCGCGCAACGACCGTGTCTGTCACCCCCTTAGAGGCCCCTAAAGGGGTGAAAAAATCACCAATGAAGAAGATCAAAAAAGAGGCTCAAAAGGTGAAGAAGCCCCTCAAGAAGAAAGCGACTCAAAAAAAGGTACAAAAGCCTGCGGTCGTTCTTCAGAAAAAAGAGACGTCTTGGGTTGAAAAGGTGAAGGGATTCTTTGGCGGTCAATAATCAGGGGACAGGAGTCAGACAACAGGATAGCTTTCCTGTCTCCTGCTTCCTGTTCTCTGGTTCCTGATATTAATGATTATGATCGT